>RFXS01000020.1 GCA_009921465.1 Betaproteobacteria bacterium | reverse complement strand
GCCACGTTCAAGAAATTCAACAAAGACAAGCGCCCCAAGCGCAACACCCAGTCCCTGCTGTTCAAGCGCAAGCGCTTTTGCCGCTTCACCGTGGCAGGTGTGGAAGAAATTGACTACAAAGACATTGATACTTTGCGCGACTTTATTGCTGAGAACGGCAAAATCATTCCCGCACGCCTGACAGGCACCCGGGCCATTTACCAGCGCCAGCTCAACACCGCGATCAAGCGCGCCCGCTTTTTGGCCATGTTGCCTTACAGCGACCAACACAAAATCTAAGGGGTCACAACATGCAAATCATTTTGCTCGACAAGGTGGTCAACCTTGGCAATCTCGGTGAAGTCGTCCGGGTCAAAGACGGCTATGCCCGCAATTTTTTAATCCCGTCTGGCCGCGCGCGTCGCGCAACGGCTGACGCCATCAAAGAGTTCGAAGCGCGCCGCGCCGAACTGGAAAAAGCCGCCGCTGAGAAATTCGCGCTGGCCCAAGCCGCAGGCGAAAAACTGGCCGGTACCACTGTCAAGCTGACCCAAAAGGCTGGTGTGGACGGTCGTTTGTTTGGCTCTGTCACCAACTTCGACATTGCCGAAGAGTTGATCAAAGCCGGCTACAGCCTCACCAAGGCCCAGGTGCGCATGCCCCATGGTCCCATCAAGGTCGTGGGTGACACCACGGTCAGCGTATCCCTGCACACCGATGTGGTGGTGGAAGTCAACGTTTCGGTATACGGCGAAACCGCCTGATTGCCCCAGCTGACAGCCAAAGCCGTTGCTTGCAACGGCTTTTTTCATCGGCACGACTTTGGCGCATCCCCGGCGCAAGCTCGGGCGAACCATCCAATGGGCCATCGCCACGCCAGGTAAAGTGATGCAAACTTTTGACCTCGAAGCGTGGTTTTCCCCTGCATTCCCACCAGTTGTGCACAGCTTTGTCCCGCCGCACAGCGACCATTCGCCTTTAGGATAGCGGTTTACAAGGAACCCCATGTCAGCTGTTTTTCCCATCTCAGATGAAGCCAGCACCAAGGACCGGCAAGTGGCGCAACTGCGCATCCCGCCGCACTCCATTGAGGCCGAGTCCAGCGTCTTGGGCGGTTTGTTATTGGACAACTCGGCCTGGGACCGGATCGGTGACATGCTCCACGATGGAGACTTTTACCGCTATGAGCACCGCCAAATATTTGCCTCACTCACGGCCTTGATCAATGGCAGCCGTCCGGCCGATGTGATCACCGTGTTCGAGCATTTGCAAGGGGTGGGCAAGGCCGAAGAGATCGGGGGCTTGGCCTACCTCAATGCTTTGGCGCAGTATGTGCCCAGCGCGAGCAACATCCGCCGATACGCCGAAATCGTGCGCGAACGCTCAATATTGCGCAAACTGGTTTCGGTCAGTGACGAAATTGCCACCCAGGCGTTCAATCCGCAGGGCAAGCAGGTTTCTCAAATCCTCGACGAGGCAGAGCAAAAAGTGTTCAACATCGGCGAAGAGGGCTCGCGCATGCGCCAAGGCTTTCAGGCCATGAACACCTTGGTGGTCAGCCTGATGGACCGGGTCCAGGAGATGGCCGACAACCCCAATGACATCACCGGCGTCCCCACTGGTTTTTATGACTTTGACCGCATGACATCGGGCTTTCAGCCAGGTGATTTGGTGGTGCTGGCGGCCCGGCCGTCAATGGGCAAAACCGCCTTGGCCATCAACATCGCCGAGCACGTGGCCTTGCATGAGCAGCTGCCAGTGGCGGTTTTCTCTATGGAGATGGGTGCAAGCCAATTGGCGGTGCGCATCGTGGGCTCGATTGGACGCATTGATCAAACCCACCTGAGAACGGGCAAGCTCACCGATGAAGAGTGGCCACGGTTGACCGAGGCGATTGAACGCTTGCGCGATGTGTCCTTGCACATCGATGAGACCCCCGGCCTCAATACCAGCGAGCTGCGCGCCAATGCCCGGCGTTTGGCGCGCCAGTGCGGCAAGATGGGTCTGATCGTGGTCGACTATCTGCAGCTGATGTCGGGTTCGAGCAACGAGTCAGACAACCGCGCCACTGAGTTGGGCGAGATCTCTCGGGGTTTGAAAATGTTGGCCAAGGAGTTGCAATGCCCGGTGCTGGCCTTGTCCCAGCTCAATCGAAGCGTGGAGACGCGCACCGACAAACGTCCCATGATGAGTGACCTGCGCGAGTCGGGTGCGATTGAGCAAGATGCCGATGTCATCATGTTCATTTACCGCGATGACTACTACAACAAGGACTCCAAAGAGCCTGGTGTGGCCGAGGTCATCATTGCCAAGCAGCGAAACGGCCCCACGGGAACCGTCAAGTTGACCTTCCTCAAGCACATCACCAAGTTCGAGTCCTATGCGGCCAGTTCGAACGGTGACTATTGAGGCGAGTTTTTCCTAGAGCGCATCGCTGGCGAAGTCGGCCAGGCGGGAGCGCTCGCCGCGCGCCAAGGTGATGTGTCCGCCATGGGGCCAGCCCTTGAAGCGGTCCACTGCATAAGTCAGGCCAGATGAGCCCTCGGTCAAATAAGGCGTATCGATTTGGGCCAAATTACCCATGCAAATGATTTTGGTGCCTGGACCAGCGCGGGTGATCAGGGTTTTCATTTGTTTGGGCGTGAGGTTTTGCGCCTCATCGATGATGACGATCTTGCTCATGAACGTGCGACCCCGCATGAAGTTCATGCTTTTGATCTTGATGCGGCTGCGGATCAATTCATTGGTGGCCGCACGGCCCCACTCACCGGCAGATGTTTCGGTTTTGGCCAGCGCTTCCAGGTTGTCGTCCAACGCCCCCATCCATGGACCCATTTTTTCCTCTTCGGTGCCGGGTAAAAAGCCAATGTCTTCGCCCACACTCACCGTGGCACGGGTCATGATGATCTCGGTGTAACGGCGCTCGTCGAGCACTTGCGTCAAACCGGTGGCCAACGCCAAAAGTGTTTTGCCAGTGCCCGCCGTGCCAGTGAGGGTGACGAAATCGATTTCAGGGTCCATCAACAAATTGATGGCAAAGTTTTGTTCGCGGTTGCGGGCATTGATGCCCCACACCGCATTTTTGGGGTGGGTGTAGTCCTTCAGGGTTTTGAGGGTGGCGGTTTTGCCCCGCACCTCGGTCACTCGCCCGTACATGCTGGGTTCTCCGGGCGCTTCAAAATATACAAATTGGTTGATGTGCAAGCTGGGCACGATGGGGCCACTGACCCGATAAAAGGTGTGGCCGGCGCTTTGCCAGCTCTCAATGTTTTTGGCGTGCTTGACCCAAAAATCCTCGCTCAGGCACAGCGCCCCAGAGTAAAGCAGGTCGCCATCTTCCAGCGTTTTGTCGTTTTGGTAATCTTCTGCGGCCAAACCCAGCGCGCGGGCTTTGACGCGCATATTGATGTCTTTGGACACCAAAACCACATCGCGTGGGGCATGGAGTTTGCGCAAAGCGTCGACGACACCCAAAATTTGGTTGTCTGCTTTTCCCTGAGGCAGGCTGCTGGGCAAAGACACATCCAGGTTGCTGGTTTGAAAAAACAGCCGTCCACCGACCTCTTTGTGTCCGGTGCCATTGAGTGCCAAGCCCAGTGACATGTCCGCACCGGGGCTTGCTGCCAAGCTGTCCAGGCTGCGGCTGGTTTGGCGCGCATTGCGCGCCACTTCGGTCATGCCCTTTTTGTGTCCATCAAGCTCTTCGAGCACGATCATGGGCAAGAAAACATCATGCTCTTCGAACCTGAACAGGCACATGGGGTCGTGCATGAGCACATTGGTGTCGAGCACAAACAATTTGGCAGGGCCCGTCGATGCTTTCTTTTTGGGCTTGCTGGCGGTCATCTCACGCTTGTGCGCTGCGGGTATGGGGTGTGGGCTTGCCTCAGGCTGTGATGTGTCCAGGTAAAGCGCCACCGGTGCAGGGGCCAGTTTGCCGTTTTTGGGCATCGGTTGGGCCGATCGCATGGGCTTGGATTGGCCCGCCCACAGGGGTACAGATTGCCCCGTGCCATTGGGTTCAGTCTCCACGTTGCTGAGCAAGGCGGCGCGTTTTCCAGGGGGTGGGGGGAGCGGCATGGTTTGGCGGTACAGAAGTGGGTTGCGGATGGGTTTAAAAGCGCAAAAGCCGCCCAAAAGTGAGGGCGGCTGTTGTTGGACAGGCGAAGCAAAAGATAGGCTTCAAGTCGGGATTTGTTTGATGCAGACCTTGCCAGGCGAACAAACCAGGGCTGGGCTTTAGGCTGCTTTTTCGGCCTTTTTCAGTGCTTTGACCGACTTGAGAACCTCATCAATATGGCCCGGTACTTTCAGGCCGCGCCATTCTTGCTTGAGCAAGCCATCGGCACCGATCAAAAAAGTGCTGCGTTCAATGCCCTTGACCTTTTTGCCGTACATGATTTTGTTTTTGACCACACCAAACATGTGACACATTTTTTCCTCTGTGTCGGCAATCAGTTCAAAGGGCAACTCTAATTTGGTTTTGAAATCGTCGTGGGACTTCATGTTGTCGCGTGAAACACCGAATATCACAGCGCCAGATTTTGCAAAATCTTTGAACTTGTCACGAAACTGCATGGCCTCCGTGGTGCAGCCAGGTGTATTGTCTTTGGGGTAAAAATACAAAATCACCATTTGGCCATGGTGAGATGTGTTGGAGACTTTGAGACCCCCAGTGGCATTCGCTTCAAATTCTGGAAGGGGTTTGTTGACAACGATCGCCATGGTTTCTTAATCTCTTGAGACAGTGGGGCAGCAGCGTGGGAACACATGAACCGGCCAACTGTCATGTTTGGCACAGGTACCGCAGCTCTCAATTTTAACGCCTTTTGACCCCGGGCTGGGACAGCCCTCTCAGCCCGCACGCTCCACGATCAAAGCCGCCGCCACCTGGCGTCCTTCGCCAGCCAAAATGTTGTAGGTCCGGCACGCGGCTTGGGTGTCCATGGTTTCAACCCCTAAACCCAGCTGCATCAGGCCTTGAAGGCACTCGGGGCGAGGGAATTGCAAGCGCCGACCACTGCCAAATATGACCAATTCCACCCCCAACTGGGCCAGTTCATCAAAGTGCGCGCGGGTCAACTCGTCAAGATGGTGGCACGGCCAATCCCATCGGTCGCCTTTGGAGCTGATGATCAGGCTGTGGTGAATTTTTTCGCCATTGATGGCAATCCAACCCTCGCCATAGCCGGTCACTGCCTGCGCATCCATCCGATCGGGTTGAAGTTTCATGGGAGAAAAGTGGTGGAAGTATGGTCAAATTATAGGTTTTAGCCACGCCTATTGCCTGGGAGAGCCTTTGAAGACCATTGCCAAATCGGAAAAACTGTCCAACGTTTGTTATGACATTCGGGGGCCGGTGTTAGACCGTGCGCGGCAAATGGAGGAGGAGGGCCAAAAAATCATCAAGCTCAACATCGGCAACTTGGCGGTGTTTGGCTTTGATGCGCCCGAAGAAATACAGCAAGACATGATCCGCAATTTGCCCAGCGCAGCGGCGTACTCTGACAGCAAAGGTATTTTTTCAGCGCGCAAGGCGGTCATGCACTACACCCAGCAGCAAGGGATCAAAGGGGTCACGCTGGAAGATATTTACTTGGGCAATGGTGCCAGCGAATTGATTGTCATGGCCACCAATGGGCTGCTCAACAATGGAGATGAATTGTTGTTGCCAGCGCCCGATTACCCCCTGTGGACTGCGGCAGTGAGTTTGTCGGGGGGCACGCCGGTGCATTACATGTGCGACGAGGCCAATGGCTGGATGCCCGACTTGGACGACATCCGAGCCAAGATCACCCCGCACACCAAAGGCATTGTGGTGATCAACCCCAATAACCCCACCGGGGCCTTGTACTCGGATGACTTGCTCAAGGGGATTGTGGATTTGGCCCGTGAGCACGGTTTGGTGATTTTTGCCGACGAGGTGTACGACAAAGTGTTGTACGACGGTCATCGGCACACGGCGATTGCCAGTTTGTCCACCGACGTTCTGACCTTGACCTTCAACTCCTTGTCCAAAAGCTACCGCTCTTGTGGGTACCGGGCCGGTTGGATGGTGGTTTCGGGTGACAAAAAACCCGCACTAGACTACATCGAGGGCTTGAACATGCTCTCCTCGATGCGCTTGTGTGCCAATGTGCCCGGCCAGTCGGCCATCCAAACTGCATTGGGCGGTTATCAAAGCATCAACGATTTGGTGAAACAAGGTGGGCGTTTGCGCCGTCAGCGCGACTTGGCTTATGAACTCATCACCGCCATTGAAGGGGTCAGTTGTGTCAAGCCCAGTGCGGCCTTGTACATGTTTCCCAAGTTGGATCGGCGCATTTACCCCATAGAAGACGATCAACTTTTCATCCAAGAATTGCTTCAAGAGACCAAGGTGCTGCTGGTTCAGGGCACGGGATTCAATTGGCCTACGCCCGACCATTTCCGCATTGTTTTTCTCCCGCACGAGGACGATTTGCGCGAGGCCATTGGCCGAATCGCTCAATTTTTGAACCAATACCGAAAGCGTCACGCATCATGAAACCAATTCAAGTCGGCCTGCTGGGCATTGGTACGGTGGGCAAAGGCACCTTCGAGGTGCTTCATCGCAACCAAGAAGAAATTCAAAGCCGTGCTGGCCGCGGCATTGAAATTGCCATGGTGGCCGATTTAGACACCGAACGTGCGCGCAGCATCGTCGGGCCAGATGTCAGCGTGGTCAAGGATGCGCGTGCGGTAGTGGCCAACCCAGACATTGATATCGTTATCGAACTCATTGGTGGCTATGGCATCGCCCGCGAGTTGGTCATGGCCGCCATCGAGGCCGGCAAACATGTGGTCACGGCCAACAAGGCCTTGCTGGCCGTTCATGGCACCGAAATTTTTGAGGCCGCACATCGCAAAGGTGTGATGGTGGCCTTTGAGGCCGCCGTGGCGGGCGGTATTCCCATCATCAAGGCCTTGCGCGAGGGCCTGACGGCCAACCGCATCCAGTGGATCGCTGGGATCATCAACGGCACAACCAATTTCATATTGTCGGAAATGCGTGACAAAGGCTTGCCCTTTGATGTCGTTTTAAAGCAAGCCCAGGCATTGGGGTACGCCGAAGCCGACCCCACGTTTGACATCGAAGGGGTGGACGCTGCGCACAAGGCCACACTGATGTCGGCCATTGCGTTTGGCATTCGGGTGCAATTTGACAAGGCTTATGTCGAGGGCATCACGCATTTGGATTCGAAAGACATCGTCTATGCCGAACAAATGGGCTATCGGATCAAGTTGCTGGGCATCACCAAGCGCGTCAGTGCCGGCGTCGAGTTGCGGGTGCACCCCTGCCTGGTGCCAACCAAGCGGTTGATTGCCAATGTGGAAGGTGCCATGAATGCGGTGATGGTACAAGCCGATGCGGTGGGCACCACTTTGTACTACGGCAAAGGGGCAGGTAGCGAGCCCACTGCCAGCTCGGTGATTGCCGACTTGGTTGACATCACCCGGCTGCACACTGCGGACCCTTTGCATCGGGTGCCACACCTGGCCTTCCAACCCGATGCCATTCGCAACATTCCTGTGTTGCCCATGTCCGATGTGGTCACCAGTTATTACCTGCGCTTGCGGGTGGCCGATCAAGCCGGTGTGCTTGCGCGCTTGACGGGCATATTGGCACAAGCGGCCATCAGCATCGATGCCGTATTGCAGCGCCCAGCTGGCGAGGTGCAAAACCAAACCGATTTGATCATCCTCACCCATGCATGTGTGGAGTCTGCCATGAACCAAGCGATTGAGCAGATGCAGGCGCTGGACACGGTGCTCGCTCCCGTGGTGCGCATCCGCAAAGAAGAGCTCAACTGATGCGGTATGTGTCGACCCGCGGCAACCCCGAGCAACGGCGCTTTTGCGACATTTTGCTGGAGGGTTTGGCCCCCGATGGGGGGCTGTACTTGCCCACGTCGTACCCGCAAATCAGCGCCGATCAGCTTCAAGCTTGGCGCTTGATTTACGCCGAACAAGGCTACGCCCAACTGGCCTTTGAAATTTTGTCTTTGTACATCGACGACATCCCGCCAGCCGATTTGTTGGCGATGTGCCAAAAAACATATACCAAAGAAATTTTTGGAACTGCTGCCATCACGCCATTGCGGCCCTTGGAAGCGGGGGTTTTTGTCTTGGCACTCTCCAATGGGCCCACGCTGGCCTTCAAAGACATGGCCATGCAACTGTTGGGCCATTTGTTCGAGTACGAGTTGGCGCGCCGTGGGGAAGAACTCAATATTTTGGGGGCCACCTCGGGAGATACCGGCAGCGCTGCGGAATACGCCATGCGCGGAAAACAAGGGGTGCGGGTCTTCATGACCAGTCCCCATGGCCGCATGAGCCCTTTTCAGCAAGCGCAGATGTTCAGCCTGCAAGACACCAACATCCACAACATCGCCATCGAAGGGGTGTTTGACGATTGCCAAGACATTGTGAAAGCCGTTTCAGGTGACCATGATTTCAAGCGCAAGTACCACATTGGGACGGTCAATTCGATCAATTGGGCGCGGCTATTGGCCCAAGTGGTGTACTACTTTGCCGGTTATTTTCAAGCCACCACACAGCCTGGTCAGCGTGTGAGTTTCACGGTACCAAGCGGAAACTTTGGCAATGTGTGCGCTGGGCATGTGGCCCGTTGCATGGGTTTGCCCATTGAAAAATTGGTGGTGGCCACCAATGAAAACGACGTGCTTGACGTGTTTTTCAAAACGGGTGTCTATCGGGTGCGCAGCAGTGACCAGACACATGAAACATCGAGCCCGTCGATGGACATTTCCAAGGCCAGCAATTTCGAGCGCTTTGTGCTGGATTTGCTGCAAGGTGACGCACAGCGCGTGCGGCGTTTATTCCAGGACGATTTGCAGCGTGAGGGCCAGTTCGATTTGAGCCTTGACCCACTTTTCCAACAGGCCAAACAAGGGCTTGGTTTTGTCAGCGGGCGCAGCACCCATGCAGACCGTTTGCGCACCATCCAAGACACCCATCGCAGGTTTGCGCAAATCATTGACACCCACACCGCCGATGGCTTGAAGGTGGCTCGCGAGCATTTGCAAGCGGATGTGCCCATGGTGGTTTTGGAAACGGCATTGCCAATTAAATTTGCCGACACCATCACCCAAGCCCTGGGACATGCACCACCTTGCCCGCCAGCTTTCGCTGACTTGCCCCAACGACCGCAGCGTGTGACGGTGATGTCGCCAGATGTGGCCTCGGTCAAAGCTTATATTCGGCAACATTGTGAGATTGGTGCGTGATGGACCGACCTGCATCCCCGATGAAAGTGGTTGGATTCGCTGGCGAATCTGGCGCGGGCAAAACCGGCCTGGTGGAACAGTTGATTGGCCAACTCAAAGCCCGTGGTTTGCGGGTGTCAGTGGTCAAGCATGCGCATCACTCTTTTGATGTGGACCAGCCCGGTAAAGACAGTTGGCGTCATCGCGAGGCAGGTGCCTTTGAGGTGGTGGTGGCCAGCGACAAACGCTTGGTGCTGCAACGACAGTTCGAGCAGCTGGCCACGCTGAGCCCCCATCACTTGATTGCCGAACTTTATGAGGGCGTGGACTGGGTTTTGGTTGAGGGCTTCAAGGACAGTGATTTGCTCAAGGTGGAGGTTTGGCGACCCAGCACAGGCAAAGCGGTCCGTTACCCCCATGACGACTTTATTGTGGCCATTGCCACCGATGCGCCTGCTGCTTTGCCCGTATCGACCCAATTGGATGTGCTTGACCTCAACTCCGCACCATCGGTGGCCGACTGGTTGCTGCAACACCAAGATCGTTTTGTGTATCAAGCACCTTTGTTTGCCTCATGACCAAAGCAGTTAAGCCATTGATGCCCTTGGACGAGGCTTGCGCCATCATCTTGTCCCATGTCAAGCCGCTGCAAGCGGTTGAATCGGTGGCAAGCTGGGACGCCGATGGCCGGGTGCTCGCGGAAGATGTGTCGTCCGAGTTGGACGTGCCAGCCCTGGACAACACGTCCATGGATGGATATGCCGTGCGCAGCATTGATGCGCAGCAATCCGGCACGCGGTTGCACGTGGTCCAACGCATACCGGCCGGCAGCCATGGCGTCATGCTCCATGCCGGTCAAGCAGCGCGCATCTTTACCGGCGCCCCCATTCCCCCTGGGGCCGATGCGGTGGTCATGCAAGAGCATGTCGCCACTGACCCGGCTCAGCACGATCACATTGTTTTGAATCAAGCCGCCGTGGCAGGGCAATGGATACGCCGTGCGGGCGAAGATGTGGCCAAGGGCGTGGTGATTTTGCCCAAAGGTACACGCTTGCAACCTGCCGAATTGGGTTTGGCTGCCAGCGTTGGCAGGGACCGTTTGAAAGTGTTGCGCAAACCGCGCGTGGCCTTGCTTTCAACGGGCGACGAACTGATCATGCCCGGAACCGTGGCACCTGCAGACATGAAGCCGGGCACGATCTACAACTCGAACCGGTATTTTTTGCGCGCTTTGTTGCAGCGTTCAGGTTGCGAGGTCAGCGATTTGGGCATTGTGGCTGACCAGAAGCAGGCCACGATGGACGTTTTGTCTCAGGCCAGCGAAACCCATGACCTGATCGTCAGCAGCGGTGGTGTTTCGGTGGGTGAAGAAGACCATGTCAAACCGGCGGTGCAGGCCCTGGGCGTGTTGCATGTTTGGCAAATAGCGATGAAACCCGGCAAGCCCTTGGCCTTTGGCTGGCTGAACAAGCCGACCACCAAGGCCGCGGCCCAGCCTTGCTATTTCATGGGTTTGCCCGGTAACCCCGTGTCCAGTTATGTGACCTATTTGTGTGTGGTTTGGCCTTTTTTGGCAGCTTTGCAAGGCATCGTGCAACCGGCCCCATCTGCTTTTTCGTTGCCCGTTCATTTTGATTGGCCCCGGCCCGACAAGCGCCGTGAGTTTTTGCGTGTTCGCCGCAACGTTCAAGGTGGTTTGGATTTGTTCCCCAACCAAAGTTCAGGGGTGCTGACGTCGGCTGTTTGGGGTGACGGTTTGATCGATGTCGCGCCCGCCCAAGCATTGCGTCATGGGGATGTGGTCTCTTATTGGCCGTTTTCACACTGGTTGTCATGAACATCACATTGCGTTACTTTGCCTCCGTCAGGGAGATCATCGGCACGGGTCAAGAAACCGTTGAGACACAGGCCCTGGACATTGGACAACTGCGTTGCGAGTTGATGGTGCGAAGCCCCCGGCACGGCCAAGCACTGTCGTCCGACAAAGCGGTGCGTGTCGCCCTCAATCAATTGGCCTGTCGCGAAGATACCCCACTGAGTGAGGGTGATGAGGTGGCTTTCTTTCCGCCAGTGACCGGGGGCTGAAGATGCCGTCTTTGAGCGTTTCCATCCAACCAGAAGACTTTGACATTGGGCAAGAGCATTTGCGCTTGCGCGCACAAGATGAGCGGGTGGGGGCCGTGTGCAGTTTTTTGGGAACGGTACGCAGCCAAAACGAGGGCTTGCCAGTGGCAGCAATGACGCTGGAGCATTACCCCGGCATGACCGAAAAGGCCATCTTGTCCATGCTGTCGCAAGCGGGCGAACGGTTCGACATTTACGCGGCCAGGGTGATACATCGCGTTGGTGATTTGAATCCGGGCGACCAAATTGTGTGGGTTGGTGTGACATCTGCCCACCGCGGGCAGGGTTTTCAAGCCTGCGAGTTTTTGATCGATTACCTCAAAACCCAAGCACCGTTTTGGAAGAAAGAACAAACCCCCCATGGGGCCCGTTGGGTGGACGCCCGGGTCAGTGACGACGATGCGCTCGCTCGCTGGGGGATTGACGCACCGAGGCAAGCATTTGATTGACCTGGGTCAAGCTCAGACCCCGCTAACAAGGGCTTTAAGGCTTGAAATCAATGCAATCAACCCAAGCTGTGGTTTGATATATCACCGAAGGGAAGTGCCATGCGAGTTGAAAAACTGACCACCAAGTTTCAAGAGGCCTTGTCAGATGCCCAAACCTTGGTATTGGGGGCCGATCAAGCCTATATTGAACCCGCACACTTGTTGGTTGCCATGCTCAAGCAAACAGACGGACCGCAATCCATGTTGATGCGGGCCGGCGTGGCTGTGCCCGCCTTGTTGCAAGATGCGCAACAAATGATGGCGCGCTACCCTCAGGTGCAGGGTCAAGATCAGGTGCAAGTGGGACGCGAGTTGGTGGGTTTGATTCAAGCTGCCGAGAAAGAAGGCCTCAAGCGCAAAGACCAGTACATTGCCAGCGAACTGTACCTGCTTGCTTTGGCCGACCACAAAGGAGAGACAGGCCAGTTGGTGCGCAAGCACGGCTTGGCCCGCTCCAGTTTGGAGGCGGCCATCGACGCCGTGCGCGGTGGCGCACCCGTGCAAAGTGCCGACGCAGAAGGTCAGCGAGAGTCACTTAAAAAATATTGCGTTGATTTGACCGAGCGCGCTCGGGCTGGCAAGCTCGACCCGGTGATTGGTCGAGATGATGAAATACGCCGCGCTATTCAGGTTTTGCAAAGGCGCAGCAAAAACAACCCCGTTTTGATTGGCGAGCCCGGTGTGGGCAAGACGGCCATTGTCGAGGGCTTGGCTCAGCGCATTGTGGCCGGCGAGGTGCCCGACTCACTCAAGGGTAAACGGGTGTTGTCCCTGGACATGGCCTCACTGCTGGCCGGGGCCAAATTCAGGGGTGAGTTTGAAGAGCGGCTGAAATCGGTGCTCAAAGAGTTGGCCCAGGACGAAGGGCAAAACATTGTCTTCATTGACGAGTTGCACACCATGGTGGGGGCTGGCAAGGCCGAGGGCGCCATGGATGCCGGCAACATGCTCAAGCCGGCCCTGGCGCGGGGTGAGTTGCATTGCGTGGGTGCAACCACCTTGGATGAATACCGCAAGTTCATTGAAAAAGATGCGGCCTTGGAGCGTCGGTTTCAAAAAATCATTGTGGGTGAGCCCACCGTTGAAGCCACCATCGCCATATTGCGGGGGCTGCAAGAACGCTACGAAGTGCACCATGGGGTTGAAATCACCGACCCTGCCATCGTGGCGGCTGCAGAGCTGTCTCACCGTTACATCACAGACCGCTTTTTACCTGATAAAGCCATTGACTTGATTGACGAGGCCGCGGCCAAGGTCAAGATTGAAATTGACTCCAAGCCAGAGGTGATGGACAAGCTGGATCGTCGGCTGATTCAGCTGAAAATCGAACGTGAAGCCGTCAGAAAAGAAAAAGACGACGCGTCACAAAAAAGGTTGGCTTTGCTGGAGGAAGAAGTGGTCAAGCTCAGCAAAGAGTACGCTGACTTGGAGGAGATTTGGAAGTCGGAAAAGTCCAATGCCCAGGGCAGTGCCTTGATCAAAGAAGAAATTGACCGCATGCGATTTCGCATCGATGAACTCACCCGAAAGGGCGAATTCAACCAAGTTGCGGAACTTCAATATGGCAAGTTGCCAGAGTTGGAAAAGCGCCTGAAAGAGGCCCAGGCCAAAGAAGCCAAAAAGTCCAGCGACAGTGGACAGCCCCGCCTGCTGAGAACACAAGTTGGTGCTGAAGAAATTGCCGAAGTGGTGGCGCGGGCAACGGGCATCCCCGTCTCCAAACTGATGCAAGGCGAGCGCGACAAATTGCTGTTGATGGAGGATCGTTTGCACCAGCGGGTGGTTGGCCAAGAGGAGGGCATAGCTGCGGTGGCCAATGCCATACGACGTTCCCGCGCAGGCCTGGGAGACCCCAACCGTCCAACGGGGTCATTTCTGTTTTTAGGTCCCACCGGTGTGGGAAAGACCGAATTGTGCAAAGCTTTGGCAGCGTTTTTGTTCGATAGCGAAGACCACCTCATTCGCATCGATATGAGCGAATTCATGGAGAAACACTCGGTCAGCCGAATGATTGGTGCGCCACCGGGCTATGTGGGCTACGACGAAGGAGGCTATCTCACCGAGGCAGTTCGGCGCAAACCCTATAGCGTGATCTTGCTCGACGAGGTGGAAAAAGCCCACCCAGACGTGTTCAATATTTTGTTGCAGGTGCTCGATGATGGCCGTCTGACCGATGGCCAAGGCCGAACGGTGGACTTTAAGAACACAGTCATTGTGATGACTTCCAACATCGGCTCCCCGATGATCCAAAGCATGGTGGGCCGAGACAACGCCGACATCAAAGATGCCGTGTGGGACGAGTTGAAGAACCATTTCAGGCCTGAATTCCTCAACCGCATCGACGAGACTGTGGTTTTCCATTCGCTCGACGCCAGTCACATAGCGCGAATTGCACAAATTCAGCTGGACCTCTTGTCCAAGCGATTGGCGCACATGGATTTGCATTTGCAAGTCTCGCCAGCCGCACTGGCTGAATTGGCCAAGGTGGGTTTTGACCCGGTCTATGGTGCGCGGCCTTTGAAGCGCGCCATTCAGCAACGCATCGAAAACCCTTTGTCCAAGTTGTTGCTGGAAGGCAAGTTTTTGCCGCAGCAAACGGTCGCCATCTCTGTTGACCCAGTGCAATTTCCTGGGGAGTTCAAATTTGCCCCCCAGGACACGCCGCAGGAGATCAAGCCAGCGCATTGAGTCATTTGCGCCTTTGTCGCATCAGGACTGGGTTGCGGATAAACTGAGGTCGATGGGGCCCTGGTGCGAACCAGGGCTCTTTTTTAATTGACCCCACTGGTGACCCAATGCGCAAATTTTCTTCGAAGTTATATGTTTTGCTTGGCTTGGTCGTTGGGTGCTACAACCTGCCCGCTTTGGCGCAAACGGTTTTCCCGACCAAACCAGTCAAAATCATTGTTCCTGCCACACCGGGGGGAACCTCTGATATTTTTGCCCGTGCCATTGCCAATAAACTGCAAGAAAGTTTGGGCAAACCTGTGGTGGTGGAATACAAGCCAGGGGCGGCCACCAATATCGGCACAGACTTTGTGGCCAAAGCCGCGCCAGATGGCCATACTTTGCTGATCAATGGGATCACTTTGGCCACCAACCCCTTGTTGTTTGCCAATCTGCCATTCAATCCGAGCAAAGATTTTGCCCCCATCATTGAGGTGGCAGAAATGCTCAATGTGGTCACAGTTCACCCCAGTGTGCCGGCCAACAACATGCGCGAACTGGTGCAACTCATCAAATCCCAGCCCGGTGTTTTTAACCACGGAACCCCTGGTGTGGGCAGTTCGGGTTATTTGTCTGCTGAACTGTTGGCGGTGAAGACCGGCGCCAAAATCATCCACGTCTCCTATCAAGGCAATGCCCAAGCCGTGGTGGACCACTTGGGGGGTATTTTGCAAGTTGGGTTTGTCAATTTGCCAGTGGCATTGCAGCATGTCAAGACGGGCAAGCTCAAGGCCCTGGCCGTGACTTCGGCCAAGCGCTCGCCTTTGCTGCCCGATGTGCCCACGGTGGCCGAGGCCATGGGCATTTCTGATTTTGAGTTGGTTGGGTGGTTCGGACTGTTGGCGCCCGCACGAACACCTGCGGATGTGGTGGCACGTTTGCACGCTGAAACCCTCAAAGCATTGAAAGATCCCGCTGTGGTGGAGGTGATTCAAGTCGCTGGTGGATCGGTGGGCGGAGGCAGCCCTGCACAATTTGAAGCGCGCATTCGACGCGATGTCGATCGATTGACCGAGGTCATTCGGGTCTCGGGCGCTGCCAACAAGTGAATGCCGATGTCCTATACCACTGTTATTTCTGATGCAACGCCTTGGCGGCAAGACGCTTGGGTGATGGGCTTGGTGGGCTTGGTTCATGCAAGCTCACACTTTTCTCACTTGCTCTTGCCCTTGATGTTTCCCGCGTTCATTCATGACTTTGGCTTGAGCTATGCCCAATTGGGCTTGTTGATGTCGGTCTTTTTTGTGGTCTCGGGGGTTGGGCAAGCGATGGCAGGGTTTTTCGTGGACCATTTCGGTGCCCGCCCTGTTTTGTATGCCTCTTTGGCCATGCTGGCTTTGGCCAGTGCCAGTGTGACCCAAGCGCAGGGCTATGTAGGTCTGCTGTGTTCGGCGGTGCTGTTTGGTTTGGGCAATTGCACCTTTCACCCCGTGGACTTCACCATTTTGAACAACAGGGTTTCTGAAAATAGGTTGGGCTACGCTTTCAGTGCCCATGGCTTGACTGGTAATTTAGGTTGGGCCGCTGCGCCCACATTCATGGTGGGCATTTCAGCGCTCAGCCATTGGCGAACCGCTTATGCCTGTGCCGCCTTGGTTTTTGTGGTTTTGTTGCTGTTGTGCCTGATTCAGCGGACGCATCTGCATACCGATCCACAGCCAAAGCAAGGTAAGCAGGTTCATTCAACGTCAGGGTCAGGCTCAAGTTTGTCCTTTTTGCGCCTGCCCGTGGTGTGGTGGTGTTTCGGATTTTTTGTTTTCTCCACCATGACCTTGGCGGTGGTGCAAAGTTTTTCTGTCTCTATTTTGCAATCCCTTTTTGGGGTCAGCTTTGCTTCTGCCACCAATACCTTGACCGCTTATTTGGTGTGCGCCGCCCTGGGGATGTTGGCTGGCGGATTCATGGCTGCGACCTTTTCTCAGCACACCCAGCGCGTCGTGTCGCTGAGCATGCTCAGTGCAGCTTTGTTGCTGGTCGTGTGTGCAACGGGCTGGCTCGGACCTGTGGGCAGCATGCTGGCATTGGCGGTGACGGGATTTGCCGCCGGGGTGGGCGGCCCATCCAGGGATTTGATGATCAAAAAAGCCACCCCGAAAGGGGCCACTGGGCGTGTGTACGGGATGGTTTATTCGGGCATGGATGTCGGCTTTGCCATTGC
Source organism: Betaproteobacteria bacterium (assembly GCA_009921465.1). GTDB lineage: Bacteria > Pseudomonadota > Gammaproteobacteria > Burkholderiales > Burkholderiaceae_C > Limnohabitans. The sequence continues at coordinate 7,071 of RFXS01000020.1, read as the reverse complement.
GCCAGCCATGTTTGGCGTATTCATGGACCACGGTTGGTACGCTGCCACCTTGGTGGGGGTTAGCTTGACCCTGGTGGTGAGCGCTGCTTTGGCGGTGGTGGTGGGGCGGCAAGAGGAAAGCTCGGTTTAATCTCTGCCCAAGCGATGGGCGTATCGCGAAAGATAGATATGACAGAAAAAAATCAAATAGCGGGACATTTGTTGGTTGAGTGCTTGGTCGCTCAGGGTGTGACACATGCTTTTGGTGTGCCTGGCGAGAGCTATCTGGCGGTGCTTGATGGCTTTCATGCCTACACAGATCAAATCAAGTTCATCACCAACCGCCAAGAAGGTGGGGCTGCGTTCATGGCCGAGGCCCAAGGCAAGTTGACGGGTCGTCCAGGTGTTTGTTTTGTCACCCGCGGGCCCGGGGCCACCAATGCGTCCATTGGGGTGCACACGGCCTTTCAAGACAGCACCCCCATGGTTTTGTTTGTGGGTGATGTGGGCAGTGATTTCCGCGACCGCGAGGCCTTCCAAGAGGTCGACTACAACAGTTTTTTTGGTCCCAATGCCAAGGGCCTGGCCAAACGGGTTGAAAGGGTGGATGACCCGCAGCGTTTGCCCGAGTATGTGTCGCGTGCTTTTGCGATGGCGATGAATGGCCGCCCCGGACCTGTGGTCGTGGTTTTACCAGAGGACATGCTGACGAAAACAGTCTCTGCTCGACCCTTGCCTCGGGTTGATCCTGTTGAGGCGTGGTGTGACCCGGGATCTTTGCGCCAGCTCAGAGACATGTTGCTGGCATCACAAAGGCCCTTATTGATTGCTGGCGGGGGTGGTTGGACACCACAGGCGGCACAAGCCTTGCAAAGGTTTGCTGAGGCATGGAAGCTGCCGGTGGGCAATGCCTTTAGGTTCCAGGACACTTTTGACAACCACCACCCCTTGTATGCCGGCGATGTCGGCATTGGAATCAGCCCTGCTTTGGCTCGGCGCATTGACAGCAGCGACCTCATCATTGCACTGGGCCCACGCCTGGGCGAGATGACCACCGGGGGCTATGCCCTGTTAACTGCACCTAAGACTAAGCAAAAGCTTGTGCATATCCATGGGGGCGCAGAAGAGTTGAATCGCGTTTATCACGCAGATTTGGCCATCAATGCCACCATGAATGCCGCTGCCCGCGCTCTGGAGGTGCTCAGCCCCCCTACCCAATTGCCTTGGGAAGCCTGGGCACACGACGCCCACGCCGATTACCTGGCCAATTTGACGCCCCAACCCTTGCCTGGTTCAATTGACATGCCGGCCATCATTGCCAGCATAGATCGGCACTTGCCCAGTGACGCCATCTTCACCAATGGGGCGGGTAATTTCGCCAGTTGGATGCATCGTTTTCACCGCCACCATGGGCTGGCCAAAGGATATAAAACACAACTCGCGCCCACTTCAGGGGCCATGGGTTATGGCGTGCCCGCGGGTATTGGCGCAAGCATTTTGACGGGGCGGACCGTGCTCACCATTGCCGGTGACGGCGATTTCCTGATGAATGGCCAAGAGTTGGCCACAGCGGTTCAATTCGGCGGCAAGACCATCATTGTTTTGCTCAACAATGGCATGTACGGCACCATCCGCATGCACCAAGAGCGAGAATACCCCCATCACGAGAGCGGCTCGGGGTTGCGCAACCCCAACTTTGTGGCTTTGGCCCAAGCCTATGGATATGCAGGTGTGCGCATTGATCGCACCGATCAGTTTGAGCCTGCGCTCAAGGCCGCATTGGCCCATGCAGGCGGCACTTTGATCGAGGTCGCGTTGGATCCAGAGGTGATCACCACCCGTGCCACCATGGCAGCGATTCGTGAGGCGGCCATCCAGCGCCGAGGCGGCTGAGAGTCTGGTCGCTATTGGGAACGGCGTGGGTTATCTATCCGGTAGATCGCACAGACGCAGTAGATCGAAAAAAAAGGCCGCGCAAGCGGCCTTTTTTTATTTTCTGAAGGGTTTACTTCAGGTGCTTGCCAATCAAGCTGGCCAGTTCAAACATGGTCACTTGTGCTTTGCCAAAGACCGCGCGCAATTTGTCATCAGCGTTGATGTTGCGTTTGTTCACTTTGTCTTGCAAGCCATGCTTCTTGATGTACGTCCACATCTTGCTGACCACTTCGGTGCGGGGCAAGGGTGAAGCACCCACCACAGCGGCCAATGCGGCGCTGGGGGTCAAGGCACGCATGAAAGCGGCATTGGGCGTGCGCTTTTTAGCTGGCGCTTTTTTCGCTGCTTTTTTGGCGGGGGCTTTTTTGGCCACTACCTTTTTGGCAGGCGCTTTCTTTGCAGGGGCTTTTTTCGCCGCTACTTTTTTAGCCGGCGCTTTCTTCGCAGCGGCTTTTTTGGCAGGTGCTGCTTTTTTTGCAGCTTTTTTTGCCGGGGCTTTTTTTGCAGTTGCCATGATTCAGTTTCCTTCTAGAAGAGAGTGAAAAATCACCGGCGGAAACGGTGTCTCCACCGGCAGAGCGAATACTAATGGAGAAAATGCACTTTTCCAAGGAGAAATGCGGTTTTTTCACTCTTATTTGTGGTTTTTTTTAGGGGCGGGCAATGCCTTTTGCGTTTTGCGCCTGCCATCCCTCTCCTTGAGGGGCTGTGAAAGCGACACGCAGAGAACTCACGAGCAGTGCCTTTTAAGGTGGCAGGGCAGTGCCCACCCAAATATGTTGGTGGCTTTCGCTCTATTTGCTTTCGCCAACCTCGGTCTAGACAAATGCTGATGAGCACGGGGTGATGGTTGGTTGGTGCCAGGCCGGTCGGATTTCATTGCAGCAAAATAGAATTTCTCAATGTGAAATATTATCGGCAATCACCTGGTATTTATTTTTCAATGTGAGATATTGAATTTTGCATTGAGAAAAAATTTAATAAATTATTGATTTTAAACAATAAAATAAATGTCTTATATAAGATGAAAGATTGTTTATTGTCTTATATAAGACTGTAAATTACAGGTTCTGCATCAGCAGTGTTCAACCACATCGAAAGGAAAAACCATGCCCCAAACTCTCACCGAACAACTCAGCCGTGAACAACAAATCTCTGCGCTAGAAAAAGATTGGGCTTCCAACCCACGCTGGAAGGGCATCAAACGCGGTTATAGCGCCGCCGATGTGGTGCGGTTGCGCGGAAGCTTTCCCATCGAATACACCTTGGCGCGACGGGGGGCTGAAAAGCTAATGGATTTGCTGGACACCGAACCCTATGTCAATTGCCTGGGGGCTTTGACGGGGGGGCAGGCCATGCAACAAGTCAAAGCCGGGATCAAGGCCATCTATTTGTCGGGTTGGCAAGTGGCGGCCGATAACAACAGCTATTCATCCATGTACCCTGATCAGTCACTGTACCCCGTCGACTCGGTGCCCGGTGTGGTCGAGCGAATCAACAATACATTTCGCCGCGCAGATGAAATCCAATGGGCCAAAGGACTCAACCCAGGTCAAACGGGATATGTCGATTACTTCGCCCCCATCGTGGCAGATGCAGAGGCAGGATTTGGTGGTGTCTTGAACGGTTTTGAATTGATGAAGGCCATGATTCGAGCAGGCGCTGCTGGCGTGCACTTTGAAGACCAGCTTGCCTCGGTCAAAAAATGCGGACACATGGGTGGCAAAGTGCTTGTGCCCACCACTGAAGCCGTGCAAAAGTTGATTGGGGCGCGAATGGCTGCGGACGTGTGTGGCACGCCTACGCTGGTGATCGCGCGCACCGATGCGGAAGCTGCAGATTTATTGACCAGCGATTACGATGAAAACGATCAGCCGTTTTTGACTGGCGCGCGCACCGCTGAGGGGTTTTACAAGACCCGAAAGGGCATGGCGCAAGCTATTTCACGCGCCATTGCATATGCCCATTACGCAGACTTGGTGTGGTGCGAGACGGGTACACCTGATCTGGAATTTGCGCGTCAGTTTGCGGAGGCGGTGCATCAAGTGCATCCAGGAAAAATGCTGGCCTATAACTGTTCGCCCTCATTCAATTGGAAAAAGAATCTTGACGATGCCACCATCGCCAAGTTTCAGCGTGAACTCGGCGCAATGGGCTACAAGTACCAGTTCATTACCTTGGCGGGCATTCACTCCATGTGGTTCAACATGTTTGACTTGGCGCAGGATTACGCCCAACGCGGTATGTCGGCTTATGTCGAGAAGGTTCAAGAACCAGAGTTCGCCGCCCGCGAGCGTGGTTACTCCTTTGTTTCGCACCAGCAAGAGGTGGGCACCGGTTACTTCGATGATGTCACCACCGTGATACAAGGTGGTAAGTCCAGTGTGACGGCGTTAACGGGGTCTACCGAGGAAGAGCAGTTCCATTGAGCACGTCAAGCGCCTGTAGGGGCAAGGCGTAGATGGGAAGAGCCCGCTTGCGGGCTTTTTTTATGGGAAAATCAAAACATCAGCGCGGCCAACACCGCGCTTGTTTTGTTTCCCAGACCGTTACTTCACCGAGTTGCCCATGCCCCAGATTTTCTTGCCTGATGGCTCTGCCCGAGACTTTGCTGTGCCTGTGACGGTGGCCGAGGTGGCAGCATCTATTGGTGCTGGTTTGGCCAAGGCCGCATTGGCGGCCAGAGTGGATGGCAAGTTGGTGGATACCAGTCACTTGATGGAGACAGACGCCCGATTGTCCATCGTGACCGCCAAAGACAGCGATGGTTTGGAGTTGATTCGACACTCCACTGCCCACTTGCTGGCATATGCAGTCAAAACCCTTTACCCAGATGCACAGGTCACCATTGGACCGGTGATTGAAAACGGGTTTTATTACGACTTTTCATACCACCGGCCATTTACCCCTGAGGATTTGGTTTCGATTGAAAAAAAAATGACTGCTTTGGCCAGTCTGGACGAGCCCATTTCGCGCCGAGTTTTGCCACGCGATGAGGCAGTCAGCCATTTCAAGTCCCTGGGAGAGCATTACAAGGCTGAAATCATTTCAAGTATTCCTGCTGATCAAGATGTCAGTTTGTACCGCGAAGGTGCTTTTGAGGACCTGTGCCGTGGGCCTCATGTGCCCAGCACCGGCAAGCTCAAGCACTTTAAGTTGATGAAGGTGGCGGGTGCTTATTGGCGTGGGGACCACCGCAATGAAATGCTGCAACGGATTTACGGAACCGCCTGGGCCAGCAAAGAAGATTTGGCGCAATACCTGACGATGTTGGAGGAGGCGGAAAAACGCGACCACAGAAAGTTGGGTCGGGAACTCGACTTTTTTCACATTGACGAACACTCTCCTGGGACCGTTTTTTGGCACCCCAAAGGATGGATCCTGTGGCAAGAGGTGGAGCAATACATGCGACGCGTGTATCGTGACAATGGTTATTTGGAGGTCAAAGGGCCGCAGATTTTGGACCAACATCTTTGGGAAAAAACGGGTCACTGGGATAAATACCGTGAAAACATGTTTGTGACTGAATCGGAAAAGCGCGACTACGCTTTGAAGCCGATGAATTGCCCCGGTCACATTTTGATTTTCAAGCAAGGGATCAAAAGTTATCGAGACCTGCCTTTGCGATTTGGTGAGTTTGGTCAATGCCATCGCAATGAGCCCACGGGTGGTTTGCACGGCATCATGCGCGTTCGCGCCTTTACCCAAGACGATGGCCATATTTTTTGCACCGAGTCGCAGATTCAGTCGGAGGTGATGGCCTTCACCACTTTGCTGCAAAAGGTCTATCGTGATTTCGGGTTCACAAAAATCCTTTACCGTTTATCGACCCGGCCAGAAAATCGAATTGGAACTGAGGAAAGTTGGGATCGGGCTGAGCATGCGCTGGCCGAGGGCCTAAAGGCATCTGGTTGTGAGTTTGAATACCTTCCAGGCGAGGGTGCTTTTTATGGCCCCAAAATTGAATACACGCTCAAAGACGCCCTGGGCCGAGAGTGGCAATGTGGCACGATTCAAGTTGATCCCAACATGCCTGAACGCTTGGACGCAGAGTTCGTGGCCGAAGATGGTGGTCGCCACAGGCCGGTGATGTTGCACCGTGCCATTGTTGGAAGTCTGGAGCGTTTCATTGGCATTTTGATAGAAGAGCACGCGGGTGCATTGCCTGTTTGGCTCGCTCCTGTTCAAGTCAGCGTGCTCAATATCACCGATGGACAGGCTGATTACGTCGAAAGTGTCGTTAAAAGGTTGAAGAATCAAGGCTTTAGGGTGGAATCTGATCTGCGAAACGAGAAAATTACCTATAAAATACGTGAGCATTCAATGCAAAAGCTGCCCTACATCTTGGTCGTTGGCGACAAAGAAAAAGCAGCAGGTGCCGTTGCGGTGCGCGCCCGAGGTAACAAAGACCTCGGTGTGATGTCTCTGGATTCATTTGTACAAATGCTCTCTGGCGACATCACCCTCAAAAGCTGATTTCTCTGAAATGGCGACTGGGTGTGTTGCACTTGGCGGTTGTGTGCCGTTTGTTTTTTGCAAACGGTTTTTAATAAAGGACAGAAACCATCGCTACTGAATTTAGAGATCGCCGCCATCGCGAAGAGCGCAAGCACCGGTTGAACCGGGAAATCATGGCCCCTGAAGTCCGCTTGAGTGGACCTGACAACGAGGCTTTGGGCATTGTGAGTCTGATGGAGGCCTTGCGCATGGCGGGAGACCTTGACGTCGACTTGGTCGAAATTGCTTCTACTGCTGTTCCACCTGTCTGTCGTTTGATGGATTACGGTAAGTTCAAATACCAAGAGCAAAAGAAGGCTGCTGAAGCAAAATCCAAGCAAAAGATCATTGAGGTCAAAGAGATCAAATTCAGACCAGGTACCGATGATGGTGACTACAACATCAAGTTGCGCAACATCAAACGGTTTTTGGCAGAGGGCGATAAATGCAAGATCACGCTGCGATTCAGGGGGCGAGAAATTACCCACCAAGAAATCGGGATGGCCTTGTTGCAGAGAATTCGGGACGAATTGGCTGACCTTATTGTGGTCGAGCAATTCCCTAAATTGGAAGGCCGGCAAATGATCATGATGATCGCGCCGGGCAAGAAAAAAGTGGGCGGCGTTGCCAAGCCCACGGCTGAGACTGCCGCGGCAGTCT
>RFXS01000190.1 GCA_009921465.1 Betaproteobacteria bacterium | reverse complement strand
GGTGATCGACGCCCTGATCGACAAATACGCCGACGAAGGCATTGCCACCATCGAAAGCAATGAAGTGCTCAAAGTGCAGCCCTTCACCGACTTGGGCAGCCCGGTCGAACTGATCAAAAGCTTTGGTGGACGCCCCGCGTACTTGACCGCCCTGCAAACCCTGGAGCGTGAGTTGTACGCTGCCAACCCTTCATGAACCATTTAAGCGTCATCGCGAGCGCAGCGCGGCGATCCAGCATTCACTGGATGGCCACCTCGCTTCGTTCCTCGCCATGACGCGCCTGTAAACCATGTCCAACCTCTCCTCCGTCATCAAATCCATCCAAGACATCATGCGCCAAGACAGCGGCGTGGATGGCGACGCGCAGCGCATCTCGCAGCTCACGTGGCTGTTGTTCCTCAAAGTGTTTGACGCGCTGGAAGAGCAAATGGAGCTCACCACCGACGATTTCAAAAGCCCCCTGCCCGAAGCCCTGCGCTGGCGCAACTGGGCCACCGATGCCGAAGGCATCACCGGCGACGCCCTGCTGGAGTTTGTCAACAACCAACTCTTCACCACTCTGAAAAACCTGAGCGGCGACGCCCAGCGCAACCCCCGGGGCTATGTGGTGCGCGGCGTGTTTGAAGACGCCTACAACTACATGAAGAGCGGCCAGCTGCTGCGCCAGGTCATCAACAAACTCAACGCCATCGACTTCAACCGCCAAGCCGAGCGCCATCAGTTCAACGACCTTTACGAAAAAATCCTCAAAGACCTGCAAAGCGCAGGCAACGCGGGCGAGTTCTACACGCCCCGCGCCGTGACGCAGTTCATGGTGGACATGGTCAACCCCAAACTGGGCGAGCGCGTGTTGGACCCGGCCACGGGCACAGGTGGCTTTTTGGTGTGCGCTATCGAGCACTTGCGCCGCCAAGTGCACAACACCGAAGACGAAACCATTTTGCAAAACAGCATTGGCGGTGTTGAGAAAAAACAAATGCCCCACATACTGTGCGTGACCAACCTCATGCTGCACGGCATCGAGGTGCCTAGCCTGATTGCCCACGGCAACACACTGGCCCGCCCGCTGCGTGACTACACCCCCGCCGAGCGGGTGGACGTCATCCTGACCAACCCGCCTTTTGGCGGCATCGAAGAGCCCGGCATCGAGCACGGCTTTCCGGCCGATGTGCGCACCAAAGAAACGGCCGACCTGTTTTTGGTGCTCATCAAACACATCCTCAAAACCAACGGTCGCGCCGCGCTGGTGCTGCCCGACGGCACGCTGTTTGGCGAAGGTGTGAAGACCCGCATCAAAGAACAACTCCTGTCCGAATGCAACCTGCACACCATCGTGCGCCTGCCCAATGGCGTGTTTGCGCCCTACACCGGCATCAAAACCAACCTGCTGTTCTTCACCAAAGGCAAACCCACCGAACACGTTTGGTACTACGAACACCCCTACCCAGCGGGCGTGAAAACCTACAAC
>RFXS01000189.1 GCA_009921465.1 Betaproteobacteria bacterium | reverse complement strand
CCCGGCTGACCACCATGTTGGCCGGCTACACCAAACAGCTCAGCACGATGGACAACATCGTGGGTCAGAGCAAGAGCATGCGCACGGGTCTGACCGCCACCTTTGACGGCATGATGGCGACTTACACGAAAAATTAAGTTCTGTGGCTCAAGTTTTTACTTCTGGTGCCGATTCCTAAATTGCTGAGTTGTTTTTTGCGACACCCCAGTTGCACAAAACCCCGACCCCAGCAGTGGGCTCAGCAGTTTTACAAAAGGACGAAGGACCATGGCTTCCGAATTACAAAGCATCAGCAGCGGCGACCGCGGCATCCCGGCTGCAGCTTCTAACAAGGCTGCAGCTCCTCCACCCTCTGCGGCGCCCGTTCCGGCGGCGCCCAAAATAGCGGCCCCCAAGCCGGTAGACATCCAGTTTGACGAGGCCAAGGCACGTAAAAACGTGCAAGAGGCGGTCAGTGAGCTGAACCACCAAATGGTGGCGTCAAAGACCGGGCTGGGCTTTACCGTGGACGAAAGCCTGGGCAGGCCTATCGTGACCGTGCGCAACACGGTCACCGGTGAAGTGGTGCGCCAGATCCCCAACGAGGTGGTGATTAAGGTGGCGCACAGCATCGACGAAATGAAGGGCCTTTTTCTCAACACAAAGGTCTGACGCACTGACCGCACTACCCTTCCAAATTTAAGCCTTCGGCCCGCCCACCCCAGGTCAGAATCCCGTCTTTCATAGGTTTGTAAGCCAATCAAAAAAAGCCGCCTCGAAGGGCGGCTTTTTCAATTGCCACCCGACCAGCGTCGGGTGGCCAGGCCAGTGCGCTGTTTACTTGAGCAGGGTCAGTACGCTTTGCTGCGACTGGTTAGCCTGGGGCAGCAAGGCCGTGGCGGCCTGCGCAATGATCTGCGAGAGCCCGAGGTGTTGGTGAACACATTGGTCAAGTTAAATCAGAACCGGCGAAGTGGGCCGCCAGCTGCCCAGCGAAGCCGCAGTCAAGATGGCCCACCACCTAAACAGCTTCAAAGGCTTTGTACACAGTGCGCGTGTTTAAAGCATTAAAAGTTTCAAAATCTTCTCAAGCTTTTTCAACAGCTACCGATTCATTGTTTAACAAGACTTCATGTTGATTTCTTGTAAACCAAACTGTTTTCTTTAAAGGAGAAACACCATGCCAGTCATCAACACCAACGCCAGTGCACTGATCGCACAAAATGCACTTACCTCGAACGCCCGTGCTTCAAGCACAGCAATGCAGCAATTGTCCACTGGCTTGCGCATCAACGGTGCCAAAGACGACGCCGCAGGTTTGGCCATTGCGTCCAGAATGACTTCGCAAATCAAAGGTCTGGACCAGGCCGTTCGCAACGCAAACGACGCCATCTCTTTGCTGCAAACTGCCGATGGTGCTTTGAGCAACGTCAATGACATGCTGCAACGCATGCGTGAACTGTCTGTGCAGTCAGCATCCGATACCAATG
>RFXS01000188.1 GCA_009921465.1 Betaproteobacteria bacterium | reverse complement strand
CCTTCGTCACAGGACATGCCATGACCACACTTCCCCTCACCGCCCTCATCACCTTGATGGCCATCGCTTTGATGTTTTGGACTGCCATTGGCGTGGGCCGCGCTCGCGTTAAATATGAAGTCAAAGCACCGGCCACATCGGGCAACGACATGTTTGATCGCGCATACCGGGTGCAAATGAACACCATGGAAAGCGCCCTGATGCTGCTGCCCGCCTTGTGGGTGTATGCCGCCTTCAATGGCGACACTGGCGCCGCTGTGATGGGCTTGACTTGGGTGGTTGGTCGCATTTGGTATGCGCTGGCCTATCAAAAAGACCCCGCCAAGCGCGGCGGCGGCTTCAGCCTGGCCCTTTTGGCCATTGCAGGTTTGTGGGCGGGTGGCTTGTGGGGTGTGGTTAAAGTGTTGTCTGCTTAACTCTGAACATTCACCAGGGGTTCTCCATGAAGGGTTTTCTCAGATCACTTCTGCATGCCAGCTTGTTGGCGCTGTGCACCTTGCTGGCACCGATATCTGCCATGGCGCAAGCGTATCCATCGCGTCCGGTGACACTGATCAACCCCTACCCCCCCGGCGGTGGGGCAGATGTGCTGGCGCGTGCATTGGCGCGCGAACTCTCTGAGATATGGCGCCAACCTGTGATCATCGAAAGCAAACCCGGCGCTGGCACCACCATTGCCGCCGCATACGTGGCGCGGGCCAACCCCGACGGCTACACCTTGCTGCTGTCCACCAGCCAACATGCCATTGCACCGGCCCTGTTTAAAAACCTCTCTTATGACATCGTCACCCATCTGACATCGATTGCCCTGGCTTCTGAGAGCCCCCTGTTTTTGGTGGTGCGGCCAGACCGTGGCATCAGCAGCATGGGCGAGCTGATGACCAAGCTCAAGCAAAACAGCGCCGCCATGAACTACTCGTCTTCGGGTCTGGCCAGCTTGCCGCACTTGGCCGGTGCTTTTTTGAACCAAATGACCGGCTCCTCAGCCACACATATCCCCTTCACCGGTCTGGCCCCAGCGTTGACGGCCTTGCTCGGGGGGCAGGTGGACTATTTGTTTGCCGACACCTCTGCCGTGCCGCACATCCATGCCGGCAAGGTGCGTGCGTTGGCCGTGTCCTCGCCCACCCGCTTGCCCAGCTTCCCCGATTTGCCCACCTTGGGCGAGAGCTTGCCTGGATTTCAGTTCACTGTGTGGACAGGGCTGGACGCGCCCTCGGGCACGCCGCGCGCGGTGATAGACCAAGTGCACGACGCAGTGCAAAAAGCACTCGCCGCACCGGCCATGAAAAAACTGTACCTGGAGACAGCGCGCACGCCCTCGGCCCTTTCGCCCGACCAATTCGCTGCCTTCAAGGCGGGCGAAGTGCAAAAATACCAAAAACTCAGCCGTGAGGCGGGCATCAAAGCGGAATAAGTCCGCCACCCTTGCTCATTGGGCTTGCTAAAGCCGAGCCAAGGTCACCCACCCTTTTTGATAGAAAATCCCCCGACTTCACAAGGAACC
>RFXS01000187.1 GCA_009921465.1 Betaproteobacteria bacterium | reverse complement strand
TGCACGCGGCGATAGCAACAAGCTGATTGCCCGCGCACTGGATATTGCCGAGACCACCGTCAAGGTGCACGTGCAGCATATTTTCCGAAAGCTCCAACTCAGCTCACGCGTTCAGGTGGCGGTGTATGCCGCCGCCCATCGATTGGTTTGATCTAAATCAACACCCGTCACCTTTGACGGGCTGTTACTACTTAGGAACTAGGGCGCTCTAGCGGGTCCTAGTTCTTTTGAGGCCGTCGCGGCATGCCAATGGTGGATGGTGATCCACCACCATAGCGGCGACATTGTGTGCATTCCTTTGGAGAAGCACCTATGGCCTCGGAGATCGGTCAGTCGAAAAAAGCATGGTCGGTCCTGATCGTCAGCACGCTGGCGTTCACCGTGTGCTTCATGGTCTGGATGATGTTTGGCGTCATTGGCATCCCGATCCGCAAGATGCTCAACCTCAATGCCACGCAATTCGGCCTGTTGATGGCCACCCCCGTGCTGACCGGCTCGCTGATCCGGGTGCCTTTGGGCATCTGGACCGACCGGTTCGGAGGGCGGGTCGTGATGGCTGTGTTGATGGCCATCACAGTGCCCGCCATCTGGCTGATGAGCTATGCCACCGCTTACTGGCATTTCTTGACGATTGGCCTGTTCGTCGGCCTGGCCGGGGGCTCGTTTTCGGTGGGCACGCCCTACGTGGCGCGCTGGTTTCCCAAAAAACGCCAGGGTATGGCCATGGGCGTTTATGGGGCTGGAAACTCGGGCTCTGCGGTCAACAAATTCATAGCGCCGGTGCTGCTGGTGGCTTTCGGCTGGACCATGGTGCCGCAGGTCTATGCGGCCATCATGCTGGGCACACTGGTTCTGTTCTTGATGTTCAGCCACAGCGACCCGACCCACCTGGTGTCCAGCCAGGTCAGCTTCAAGGACCAGCTCAAGGCCTTGAAAGACCCCAAGGTGATCAAGTACTGCCAGTACTACAGCATCGTGTTTGGAGGCTATGTGGCCCTCTCGCTCTGGATGGTGCAGTACTACGTGGGTGAATTCGGGCTGGATATCCGTGTTGCGGCCTTGTTGGCGGCCTGTTTCTCTCTGCCAGGCGGTGTTCTGCGGGCCTTTGGGGGCATCTTGTCCGACAAATATGGTGCGCACAGCGTGACCTGGTGGGTGCTGTGGGTGAGCTGGATTTGTCTGTTCCTGTTGTCTTACCCGCAGACGGACTTCACCATCATGACCATCAACGGACCAGCGACTTACCACATGGGCCTGAACGTCTACCTGTTCACCGCGTTGATGTTTTTGCTCGGAATTGCCTGGGCCTTTGGCAAGGCCAGTGTCTTCAAGTACATCAGTGACGACTACTCCCACAACATCGGCGCCATCAGCGGCATCGTGGGTCTGGCGGGTGGCTTGGGTGGCTTTGTGCTGCCCATCTTGTTTGGCGCCTTGTTGGACCTGACCGGTATCCGCTCCAGCGCATTCATGCTGATGTACGGCGTGGTCTGGGTCTCGCTCATCTGGATGTACTGGACCGAGGTTCGCAAGACTGAGCTCATGGGTCAGAACGCCAC
>RFXS01000186.1 GCA_009921465.1 Betaproteobacteria bacterium | reverse complement strand
GACGTGGAGTACCAAGTCATTGCCGGGCAAAACCAACTTCGCAAAGTCACACCACCCCCTCCGCAATCCGGCCCTTGAGTCAAACCTTCAACAGGAGAACTGTTGTGAAAACAACAAAAACACACGCCATGGCTGCCACGCTGGCGGTCCTGACATGCTTTGCACTGTCGGCCTTCGACGCACTTATCCATCAAAAAATACCTAGGAAAAATGATGCTTTCACACACAAATAAAGGCACATCGTTGCCCAGGAGTCCTTTACTGTCGAATCATTCACAGCTCCAAAGGGGAATGGATTTGACATTCAATGTGTTTTCCAAATTCTTGGCGACCTTCATGCTACTGGGCTACCTCACAGCGTGCGGTGGTGGTAGCGCGACTGCCAATACACAGACCCCAGCGCCACCGACCCCATTGAGCGTGGCCTCGGCCTTGTTTGCCGAAAAAGCCTTGTCTGCCAGTGGCCAGTTGGCCTGCGCCAGCTGCCACACCGATGACAACGCCCATGCCGATGCCACCGGCACCACGCTGCCCATCGGCGGCGTGAACATGGACCAGCAAGGCTTTCGCAGCAGCCCCAGCCTGCTGTACCTGGCCAGCAACACCGCTTTTCGTTTCGATGCCAATGGCTTGCCTTTTGGCGGCTTCACTTGGGACGGGCGCGCCAACAGCCGCGCCGAGCAAACGGCAGGCCCGCTCTTGGACAGTACCGAAATGGCCAATGCCGATGTCGCTGCCGTGGCGCGAAAAGTGAGAGGCTTGTCGTATTTCAATGATTTTGTGAGCCAGTTCAATGTGCCCGCTGCGGCCACGGATCAGCAAATTTTCGAAAAATTGCAAACTGCCTTGCAGGCCTACCAAGAACTGGACACCGACTATTTGCTGTTCAACAGCAAGTTCGACAAAGTGGCTGACGGCACCGCCACCTTCACTGCAGCTGAACAACGCGGTTTGGCGATTTTCAACAACCCCAACCAAGGCAATTGCGCCAGCTGCCACACCAGCCGCAACGGGCCCAATGGCGAGCGCCCCGTGTTCACCAACTTCAGCTATGCCGCCTTGGGTTTACCGCGCAACCCCTTGATTCAAAAGAACGCCGACCCCACTTTTTTTGACATGGGCTTGTGCGGTCCCAAGCGCACCGATTTGAGTGCACGCACCGACTTGTGCGGCCAGTTCAAAGTGCCCACCTTGCGCAACATTGAATTGACAGCGCCGTATTTTCACAACGCCAGCGTCAGCACGCTCAACGATGCTGTGGGTTTTTACGCCACCCGCGACATTGACCCAGGACGCTGGTATCCGACGGTCAACGGCACAGTGCAAAAGTTCAACGATCTGCCTGTGGCGTATCGCAACAACGTCCTCAACACCACGCCGTTTGGTCAGCAGGCAGGGGCTGCGCCTTTGCTCAGTGCGCAAAACGTGGCCGATCTGGTCAGCTTTTTAAAAACCCTGACCGACGACCGAACGGCCCCCCAAGGCAGTCCGACGGTGGTGGCGCGCTGAGTCTTGTTACTCCTGCGCAACTTCCACCAAAAATCGCACCCGAGCGTCTGG
>RFXS01000185.1 GCA_009921465.1 Betaproteobacteria bacterium | reverse complement strand
TGCAGCAATTGCATCAGTACTGAGCGCTGCAATGTCGGCCGTAACCATCACAGCGATTTGGCTGGTTTGCAAAGACTGCACCTGCGATGACGTCAACGCCTGCGCTTGCGATGACGTCAGCGCAATCATGTCAGCGCTGCTAAGCGCTGACACCGTATCGTTGCTCAAGGCCTGGATCGCCGATGTGCTCAAGGACGCAAAGTCTGCCGTCTCCATCGCCAATAGCTGATCGGTCGTCAAGGCTACAGATTGCCTTGTAGTCAAGGCCTGCGCCTGATCCGTGCGCAAGGAGACAACCTGAGCACTAGTCAGCGCCGCAATAGCATCCGTACTCAGTACCACTAGGTCGGCCGTAACCATCGCAGCGACTTGGCTAGTCTGCAAGGCACGCGCCTGCGCCGAAGTGAGTGCCTGCGCCTGCGTCGAAGTGAGTGCCACTACCTGTGCCGTACCCAAGGCAGCCATACCAGCGGTGCTCAAAGCAGCAACGTCATCCGTCTCCAGCGAAACCAACTGCGTCGTACCCAAGGCAATGAGTTGCTGTGTTGCCAAGGCCCGGGTCTGCGCTGCCGTCAAGGCAACGATCTTGCTTGTAATTAGCGACGCTATCTGAGTTGTTTGTAGAGACACTATGCTCTGCGTTGTCAAAGCAGCAAAGTCTCGAGTTTCCATCGCCACCAACTGCGTTGCGCCCAGCGCAGTGACCTGCTGCGTAGCCAATGCCTGTGCCTGAGTTGAAGTCAATGCTATGACTTCTCCAGTGGTCAGCGCAGCTACCTGCGCCGTCAGTAGCGCAGCGAGGCTCTTAGTACTGATAGCCGCAAAGTCCTCAAGCTCCATCACCACCAACTGGGCTGTACCGAGCGCAGTGACCTGCTGCGTGACTAGGGCCTGCGCCTGTGCTGTAGTCAATGCTATGACTTCACCAGTGGTCAGTGCAGCTACCTGCGTCGTCAGCAAACTCGCAATCGGACTCGTCTTTAGTGCTGCAAAACTTTCTGTCTTCAAAGCCACCAACTGCCGTGTCAACAAGGCGCTGACCTGCGAAGTCGTCAACCTGCGCCTGCGCCGTTGTCAGTGCATATACCTGCGCTGTCAACAACGCAGCAATGCTGCGTGTGTTGATCACCGCCAGGTCTTGTGTCTCCAACGATGCGATCTGTGATGTTCCCAGTGCAACTGCCTGGAGTGTGTTCAATGCCTGAACTTGCGCCGTAGTCAGTGAAACAATCTCATCACTGCTTAGTGCAACAATTTGTCGAGTTAACAATGCACTAATGCTATTCGTGCTAATCGATGCCAGGTCAGAAGACTCCAGCGCTACTATTTGCGCTGTCGTCAAAGCAATTGCCTGCTGCGTAGTCAAGGCCTGCGCCTGGGCAGTCGTTATCGCAATGAGTTGATCGCTGCCCAGTGCAGATAGCGAACTCGTGCTAAGCGCGGCCAGATCCAATGTCTCCAGGGCCACGATCTCATCCGTAGTGAGCGCAACAACCTGGCTAGCGGTCAGGGCCTGAACTTGCGCCGTCGTGAGCGCAATGATGTCTGCGCTGCTCAGAACCGATATCGTATCGCTGCTCAAAGCCTGG
>RFXS01000184.1 GCA_009921465.1 Betaproteobacteria bacterium | reverse complement strand
GTTTTGAACAAGGCCATGCCTTGAACGATCGGGTGGGTAAAACGCTCCATTTTGTTGGTCACCACGCCCCACCCGTTTTGACGATCTAAGAGGATTTGGATCAGCTCAGGCACACCCTCAAAGGGTCTTGTCAGCACCGTCAGTGCCGCTTCGTAGTTGGCAAAAAACTCATCGCGCATGGCGATGTAATTGGCATCATCGGGCGTGATGCCAAAAGCCAACTGCAACATGCCACGCGCGCCAGACCCGGCCAAAGGCCTGTAATGCGACAGTGGCAGCGATGCCATGCCACGGTCAAGGCGCATCTTGTCAGCTGCCGCGCCCAGGTCAGGTGCGCTGTCGATCAAGGTGCCATCCAGGTCAAACAACACCGCCTTGATTGGGCGCGGCGGCGTCATCCACCCACCTCTGCGGGTTTGCGGTAAGCCATCATGTAGTTGACGCTGGTGTCGCCGTTCAACCAATAGCGGCGGGTCAAAGGGTTGTACTGCATGCCGCGTTGGCTGTGCAAATCCAACCCTGCCTGGCGACTGGCTTGGGCCAATTCGCTGGGCCGAATGAATTTGGCAAATTCATGCGTGCCTTTGGGCAACAAGTTGAGGATGTACTCGGCCCCCACAATGGCAAACAAAAAGGATTTGGGGTTGCGGTTGAGGGTGGAAAAAAACACCCAACCACCAGGTTTGACCAAGGTGGCACAGGCTCGCACCACCGATGCAGGGTCGGGCACGTGCTCGAGCATTTCCATGCAGGTGACCACATCAAATGAGGCCGGTTGCTGCAAGGCCATGTCTTCGGCACTGATTTCGCGGTACTGAACGCCGACGGTCTGGGCCTCCAAGGCATGCAGCTGAGCGACCTTGAGCGCCTTGGTGGACAGGTCAATGCCCGTCACCTGCGCACCCCGTCGCGCCATGGCGTCAGACAAAATGCCACCACCACAACCCACGTCCAAGGCGTGGGTGCCGGACAAGGAAACCAATTTGGCAATCCAATCCAACCGCAGAGGGTTGATCTGGTGCAAAGGCCGAAACTCGCTTTCGGGGTCCCACCAGCGGTGGGCTAAATCAGAGAACTTGGCCAGTTCGGCCGGATCGGCGTTGATGTTGCTCATGCTTGAATTGTCCGGGAAGTGGCCCCACAGCGAGGGATGGGCGAAAAAAAACCCCGCCAAGGCGGGGTTGGTGGCCAAACCAGAAGGTTTATTTGTTGGCGCGGGTGCCAACGACTTCGATCTCGACGCGGCGGTTTTTGGCGCGGCCTTCAGAGGTCTTGTTGTCGGCCACAGGCTGCTTCTCGCCCTTGCCTTCGGTGTAAACACGGTTTTTCTCGATGCCTTTGGTCACCAAGTAGGCCTTGACAGCCTCTGAGCGGCGAACCGACAGTTTTTGGTTGTAGGCGTCAGAGCCCACCGAGTCGGTGTGACCGACAGCGATGATCACTTCCAAGTTGATGGCTTTGATCTTGCTGACCAGGTCATCCAACTTGGCCTTGCCTTCAGGCTTGAGCACGGCTTTGTCAAAGTCAAAGAATGCATCAGCGGCATAGGTTACTTTGGTTGCGGCAGCTGGCGCGGGTGCGGGGGCAGCA
>RFXS01000183.1 GCA_009921465.1 Betaproteobacteria bacterium | reverse complement strand
TTGCAACACCGGCTCGACGCTCAGCCACTGGCCGCCGTCGGGGCTGGTTTGCCAGCGTTGGTAAAAGCAGCTGTGTCGGCCCGTGTGGCAAGCAATGCTGGGGGCGTGACCGCCTTGGGTGACGGTCAACAAAATCACATCGTTGTCGCAATCGAGGCGGATGTCATGCACAGTTTGCACATGACCAGACTCCTCCCCCTTGAACCACAGCTTGCCCCGCGAGCGGCTGAAATACACGGCGCGGCCGAGTTCGGCGGTTTTTTGCAGGGCTTCGCGGTTCATCCAGGCAAACATCAGCACGTCTTTGCTGCTTTGCTCTTGCGCGATAACGGGCACCAAGCCTTGCGCGTCCCATTTGATTGTGTCTAGCCAACTCATGGGGGGAGATGTTAAGGGCTGCCAGCATGCAGGCCTTTGGCGTATGCAAAAAGGGGATGGTGATAAGGGGTTGAGGAGCTCCCAACCATCTTCGCCCCAACAAATATTTCAGTTGTAAGTCACAGACAAAGGCACGGTGGCGTAGTATTTTCCCGGCGTTGGAATATTCACTGAAGTGGTTCCGGCCACCATGATGGCCCAAAATAAGATGGATGTACTGGGCGACACCGATTGTGAAGACAATGCCTGACCACCAGTTTGTAATAACAAGCGATTGAGGCTTGAAAAAGTACCCCCCCACACCGCAACCGCCGCGTCAGTACCACCATCGGCAATGGCCGTGCTATTTTTTATGGCGTTACTTGTCACATTGAATGCAAAAATTTGGTCTTGGGTTAAGTTCATAGAAATGTTCCAAGAAGTAACTGGACAGGGCGTCGAATCGGGACTGGTCAAGGTCATCACCACGTATTTGCCCAGACCTATGGCCGATCCGCCCACTATGGCCGACTTGCTGACATAACTGCCCAGCACCAAAGCGCGAGTGCTGCTCACAGGTGCGTTGCCTGTGCTGTCAGCGATGTTGAGCACGCAGGTGGTGGTGGACAGGTTTCCAGTGAACCCCAAGCTCCCGCTGTCTTTTGTTTGCCCGTAAACCACCGGAAACAGGGCGCACAACAGCAATGCCAACAACACTGATTTATTCAACTGAAAGGGCACGATTTGATCTCCTTTGCAACAATTAGATGCCTATTGGACTGTCAAAAAAATTAATTCCAATAGCTTCATTATATTAACAACCTACATTTAAATTACATCAATAAGTCTAATTTTTAATGAATGTGTGGTTAATTACCATCCAACTGGGCAAGTTTGAGCAAGCCAGGTCTTTCGGAATAAGGGGCCCAATAACACAATATCAACCCAAGTGATACGCCGCACCCCCCTTTCTGGCCAGCGCGGCAACAAAGGCGATGGCGAAGCGGACTTAAAACGTCTCCCCAAAGCTCATGACAAGCTCGCCACTCATTACAACGCCGATATGCCCTTTTTCGCACCAGTGGGGCTTGTAATGCTTTCAAAATCAAGTTTTATGGCGTTGGCTTGTTCTTGGCTCATGATGGTTGTAATGGACCGCTGCATCTATTTGTGATCAGGCTCAAACCTTGCTCAGCCGCTCCGCCATCCTCGTCTGCCAGCCGGGGCCGGTGGC
>RFXS01000182.1 GCA_009921465.1 Betaproteobacteria bacterium | reverse complement strand
CCTCAAAGACGCCATCACGCAAACGCTGGAGCACGGCTACGCCCACCACATCCAACGTCTGATGGTGACCGGGCTCTACGCCCTGCTGCTAGGGGTTAAACCGCAAGCTGTCCACCACTGGTACCTCAGCGTTTATGTGGATGCGGTCGAGTGGGTGGAACTGCCCAACACCCTGGGCATGGGCCAGTTTGGCGATGGTGGCCTCATGGCCAGCAAGCCCTATGTGGCCAGCGGAAAATACATTCAGCGCATGAGCAATCACTGCGCAGGGTGCGCGTACGATCCTGCCCAATCGACCGGCCCCAAAGCCTGCCCGTTTACCACCTTGTACTGGGATTTTTTGGCCCGCCATGAAGACCTACTCCAGCAAAACCCGCGTATGGCCATGCAACTAAAAAACCTGACCCGGCTCGATGCCAACGCGCGGGCCCGCATCGCCGCCCAAGCCAGCGCCCACCGCCAAGCGCAAGTTCCAGCGCAGGACGGCGGTGCGTGAAAATACCCCCAACTCTGAAAGCTTCGGTTATGCTGCCACGTCTATTACCACCCCCACCAGCCAATGCCTATTTGCGGCGCTGCGCGGGCCTATTGGTTTCACTTTTCTTGGTTACCCAAAGCGCCATGGCCATCGAAGAACCCAGCTTCAAAGTGATTAGTAAATCCGGTACGTTTGAGTTGCGCCAATACGCGCCCATGCTGGTTGCAGAAACCGTGGTGGACGGCGACATGGATGATGCGGGCAGTCTCGGCTTTAGACGCATCGCCGACTACATTTTTGGCAATAACCAAGTGCAAACTGGCGGCAACTCCAGCAAAATTGCCATGACGGCGCCAGTCACCATGGAGCCCCAATCGCAAAAAATTGCGATGACGGCACCGGTGGCGCTGGTACCGGCTGAAACCATGGCAGCGTCCAAGCAATGGCGGGTTCACTTCGTCATGCCCTCGCAGTACACCATGCAAACAATTCCCCAACCGAAAAACCCGGACGTGCGGTTACGGGAAATCCCGGGCAAATTGTTTGCCGTGAACAGCTTTACCGGCTTTAACACCGTGTCACGTATCCAGGCCAGAACCGATGAACTCAATGCCTGGATAGGGCAAAAGAACCGGAAGGCGCTAGGACCGGCCCAACTGGCGCGCTACGACCCGCCATGGACGCTACCGATGTTCAGGCGCAACGAGGTAATGGTCGAAGTGGAAGAAATCAAGTAGCACGATAAACACTGCGCTGCAACTCGGCGCAGGTCACCAAGGCTAGGCTTGGGCGGCACAAGATTCAAAAATAAGTGCCTCAAAACAAGGGTATTTGCCGAGCGTGCAGCAAATAATCCGCCACAAACTGCGCCAACAAGAAATGGTGCGCGTTGGCGTGCCATTGGGGCTGCATATATTTTTTGGTGTACCAATGGGCTTGGCTCTCCAGATGGCAGCCGACCAAACCCACGGCCCCCTGCACTATCGCCATAGGGTCACCATTCGCATAGCTGGCTACGGTTTCAAATTGGCCATTCACAAAGGTGGGGCCGTCATAAAAATACATGCGCTCTTGTTGGCCACGCCATTGCACCGGGGCTGTGGTGCCATAGGACGCGCGTATATCAGCCCGGGGGCGTTTGATGTATTGCACACAACGCGTGCTTTTCAGTA
>RFXS01000181.1 GCA_009921465.1 Betaproteobacteria bacterium | reverse complement strand
GTGCCGTGCTGGTCGTCGTGAAAGACCGGAATCTTCATGCGCTCGCGCAACTTGCGCTCGACATAAAAACAGTCCGGTGCCTTGATGTCTTCTAAGTTGATGCCGCCAAATGTGGGCTCCAGCGAGGCAATGGTGTCGACCAACTTGTCGAGGTTTTTCTCGTTGATCTCGATGTCAAACACATCAATGCCGGCAAACTTTTTGAACAAGACCGCCTTGCCCTCCATCACCGGTTTGGAGGCCAAGGGGCCAATGTCACCCAAACCCAGCACGGCCGTGCCATTGGTGATCACCGCCACCAGGTTGCCGCGGTTGGTGTAACGAAACGCGGCGTTGGGGTCCTTGGCAATCTCTTCACACGGGGCGGCCACACCGGGCGAATAAGCCAGTGCCAAATCGTGTTGGTTGACCAACTGCTTGGTGGCATGGATGGCCACTTTGCCCGGGGTGGGAAACTCGTGGTAATCCAGCGCCGCGCGCCGCAACTCTTTGCGCGCCTCGTCTTGGGAAACGGCGGATTGGGCGGATGGGGTTGGGGGCATGCGGTTCTCCGTGGGGGCTGCTCTTTACCCTCGTGCATCAAGGGTTCTGGAACAGGGTTGCCGATTGTAGGCGGCGGGGTGCACAGCCATGCCAAACTGATAAGTCAGCGTTGCTGGTGGCAGTGATCACACCGTTTAGATCAAGACATCAATAACAAGGCTTTTAATTTGGCTCTCACATGCGACATCACGTCCGCTGGCGCGATGGCTTTTTTCTTGGCTTTGCGCACCTTCCAATCCATTGATTTGATTTGGTCGGACAGTACTGCACAGTCAACACCGTCGACTTGGGTCACCACTTCGAAGGGGTGACCTTTGATTTTGGTGGTCATGGGGCAGCAAACCATCAGCCCAGTTTTTCCGTTGTAAATGGCTGAGCTGATCACCAAAGCCGGTCGATGACCTGCTTGCTCATGCCCTGCTTGTGGGTCAAACATGAGCCAGACCACATCACCGGCATCCGGGACATAGCCGCGCGTGGCCATCACATGGCCTCTTTGCCAACCGGCTTGCCCACGCTGACCTCACCGTGCGCATTGTCTGCGGTGATGCCCGACACCAAGTCGTCTAAGTTGTAACTCACGTTCTCAGAGGGCTGGATCACAATGCGACCGCGTGAAACAACCAACTCTACTTTTTGCTCAAGTGCATAGCCGGCCTCTTTCAAAGCCGCGCTGGGCAGACGCAGTGCCGGACTGTTGCCCCATTTGCGGATGACGGCTTCCATATAAAACTCCTTGAATGTGTCTACATTGTAGACACACCAGGCCCTTTGTTCATGACCATCTGCCGCTATCCAAAAACAAGTCGTAGCGGGCATTGAGCGCGGCGTTGGAGATGTTGCCGTAGCAGCACAAATGAAGATTGACAAAGCCGAAGTGGCTGCTGTGCGCATTGAGCTTGGGGTGGATCGTGCCACGTTGACCCAAAGGCGTTATGAGAATTGGCGAAGGCTTTTGATGGAAGGCTGGAGTCTGGAGGCGGTGGCCGATGTATGTGGGGTGAAGCCCAATTCGGTGAAGTTGGGTTTGTGGAACAACGGGCGGTTTAGCTTGATGGAAGCCCGAAAAAAAAGCCTGCGGAGTCAGCAGGCTTTGTTGAAGGATGA
>RFXS01000019.1 GCA_009921465.1 Betaproteobacteria bacterium | reverse complement strand
GGTCTGGGGCCCAAGACCAACCCAGCCGAGACTGTTGGTGTGGTCAGCACGCTTGCTTGGAGACCTGGCTGTGTGGCCCCGGCTTGGCGGCAGACCATTTGGCACACAGTGGTCAGCCATGCACGCCGCCCGACATCTTGGCATCCATGCGCGCGGGCCAACACCAAGCCCAAGCCAGTTGGCAGCGTTACTTGGACCGTTTGGCCCGAGCTTTGGCCCAAATCATCAACACCATGGACCCAGATGCGATTGTGTTGGGCGGAGGCTTGAGCCAAATTGACGAGATATACAGCGCCATGCCCCCATTGCTGGAACGACACACCTTCACCCGCCCCATTCGCACGCCTGTCCTCAAAGCCAAGCATGGTGATGCCTCGGGTGTGCGCGGTGCAGCTTGGCTGGCGCGTTGAATTTGATCAGGAGAAACCATGGCAATCCACGACATATTGAAAATGGGCGACCCCAGGCTGTTGCGTGTGGCCCAAGCGGTGACAGCGTTTGATACCCCACAGTTGCATGATTTGGTGCGCGACATGCAAGAGACCATGGCCCATGCCCACGGGGCCGGGCTGGCCGCACCGCAAATCGGCGTCGACTTGCAGGTGGTGATATTTGGCAGCGGTCAAGTCAATCCCCGCTACCCGGATGCCCCGCCCATCCCCGTAACGGTCTTGATCAACCCCACTTTGACCGCCTTGGATCCGCTAGAGAGCGAGGATTGGGAGGGTTGCTTATCGGTCCCGGGTTTGCGAGCGGTGGTGCCGCGTTGGCAGCGCATTCGCTATCAAGGCATGGATGCCCATGGCTTGGTCATCGACCGCGTGGCAGAAGGCTTTCACGCCCGCGTGGTGCAGCATGAATGCGACCACCTGATTGGCAAGCTGTACCCGATGCGGGTGCGCGACTTCAGCCGATTTGGCTACACCGATGTGCTGTTTCCTGGCATCAGCGCTTTGGAAGACGACTGATTGCAGACCTATACGCTGAGGGCTTGCAGCAGTTCGGTTTCGATGTCAATTTGGCTGCGGTTGTGTTGCAGCGAGGGGCCGTCGATCAAAAAGGTGTCTTCCACCCGCTCGCCCAGGGTGGAGATTTTGGCCAGTTGCAAATGAATTTGGTGCCGTGCCAATACCCTGGCAACGCCATACAACAAACCCACCCGGTCACTGGCCGAAACACTGAGCAGCCAGCGCTGCGCTTTTTCATCGGGCTGCAAACTCACCCGGGGTGCAATCGGGAAATTTTTAACCCGCCGTGATACACGCCCATGGCTGGCCGCGGGAAGCGGTCCCGCCAAGGCCAGGGTATCGGCCAAATCTCGCTCGACCATGGTGCTCAATTCGCGGTAATGCTCGCTCATGTGCGGGGTCACGACCTGAAAGGTGTCCAAGGCCCTGCCGTTGGGGGCGGTATAAATTTTCGCGTCTTGGACGCTGATGCTGTGGTGGTCGAAATAACCGCAAATGCGGGCGAATAAATCGGGGGCATCGGGCGCAAACACCAAAATTTGCAAGCCCTCGCCTGTGGGCGAGGGGCGGCAACGCACCATGGGCGGCGGTGTTTGGTCTGGGTTTTGGGCCAACCAACGCGACAGTTGACGCGTGTGCCAAGCAATCTCTTGGGCATCGTGGCGCATGAAATAACCCACATCAAGGGAGTCCCACAAAGTCTTGTGCGCTTCGTGGGGCAGGGCATGCAAGGCCAGGTTTTCCAGCGCCTCACGCTTGCGCGCCTCCACCACCGAGTCGGGGTCGGGTGCTCGACCACCCAGGGCGCGGGCGGTGTACTTGTACAGATCTTCGAGCAATTTGCCCTTCCAGGCGTTCCACACCTTGGGGCTGGTGCCTCTGATATCGGCCACCGTCAGCAGGTACAGCGCCGTCAATCGGCGTTCGCTGCCCACACGCTGCGCAAAATGGCCAATCACCTCTGGGTCGTTGAGGTCCTCTTTTTGCGCCACATGGCTCATGGTCAGGTGTTCGCTGACCAAAAATTCAATCATGCCCGCGTCTTCTGCGCCGATGTGGTGGGTTCGGCAAAAACGGCGAACTTCACTGCGCCCCTCCACCGAATGGTCTTTGCCGCGCCCTTTGGCAATGTCGTGAAAAAGTGCCGCCACATACAAAAGCCAGGGCTTGTCCCAGCCACTGGCCAGTTGAGAGCAAAAAGGGTATTCGTGGGCATGCTCGGCAATGAAAAAGCGCCGCACATTGCGCAGCACCATCAAAATATGTTGGTCAACCGTATAGACATGAAACAAGTCGTGCTGCATTTGTCCCACAATGCGGCGAAATGTCCAAAGGTAACGACCCAACACCGAGGTTTGGTTCATCAGTCGCATGGCATGGGTGATGCCCAAGGGCGACTGCAATATGCGCACAAACATGGCGTGGTTGGCCTGGTCTTGGCGAAACTGGGCGTCCATCACCGGCCTGGCGTTGTACAGCGCACGCAAGGTGCGTGAAGACAGGCCTTTGATCCCTGGGGTGGTTTGGTAAACCCAGAACGTCTCCAAGATGGCGTGCGGTTGCTGCAGGTACAGGCCATCGGTGCGCACATCGAGCATGCCTGACTTGTTGGCGAACCGCTCGTTGATGGGGTGTGGCGTGTGGTCACCAGGAATCAGTTGCTCCTCTAAATTGAGCACCACAATTTGGTTGAGCTGGGTGACGGCTTTGGCGGCCCAGTAATAGCGCTTCATCAAGGCTTCACTGGCTTGGCGGGCGTGAACCGTTCCGTCGCCGCTTTGGCCCAGACCCAAGCGCAGACCCAAAGCACTTTGCAGGTCAAATACCAAACGGTCTTCGCGCCGGTTGGCTTGCAGGTGCAGCAAGACTCGCACCAAGCTCAACCATTGTTCGTTGCGGGTGAGTTGGCGTGCCTCGTGAGCGGTGACCAATCCACTGTGCGCCAACTCTGGCCAACTGTGACCCAGGCCTGCGGCTTTGGCCACCCATTTCAAAATGTGCAGGTCGCGCAAGCCACCCGGTGACTCTTTGCAATTGGGCTCCAGTGCATAGGGCGTGTTCTCATATTTGGTGTGGCGTTGGCGCATCTCGAGTGTTTTGGCCACAAAAAACGCTTTCGCGTCCATGTCCTGCGCAAAATGCTGTTGAAATTGCTCGAACAAGCGCACTTGGCCGCACACCCAGCGCGCTTCCAGCAAAGAGGTTTGTACGGTCACGTCCTTGGCCGACTCTTGCAGACACTCGGCGATGGTGCGCACGCTCGAGCCCACCTCCATGCCCGCGTCCCAGCATTGGCTGATGAAACGCTCGACTTGGCCTCGCAAGGCATCGTCCTTTTCCAGCGCCACTTCGGCGGGGATCAGCACCAAGACGTCCACGTCTGAGTAGGGGTACAGCTCGCCACGCCCATAGCCGCCTACAGCGACCAAGGACATGGTGTCGGCCAAACCACATTGGATGAACAACTGGGTCAAGGTTTGATCGTTGAGCGCGCACAGCGCGTGCAGGAAATGGCTTACCCGACGCAGGCTCATGGGGCCTTGTGTCAGGTCCGCCAGCAAGGCCTTCTTGGCCACCCGGTGTCGCGCGTCATGGGAAACCATGGTGGAGGGTCAGCAGCTGGTGGTGGCGACAAAGTCGGGCAGGGCGGGGCTGCCCTCTGACAAGGTCAATACTTCATAGCCCGTGGGGGTGACCAAAATGGTGTGCTCCCATTGGGCTGACAGAGAGTGGTCGCGCGTGACAATGGTCCAACCATCGCCCAACTCTTTGATGTCGCGCCGCCCCGCATTGATCATGGGCTCGATGGTGAAGGTCATGCCGGGCTGAAGCTCTTCCAAAGTACCGGGCTTGCCGTAGTGCAAAACCTGCGGGTCTTCGTGGAATTTTTGTCCAATGCCGTGTCCGCAAAATTCACGCACCACAGAAAAGCCATGGCCTTCAGCGAAACGCTGGATCGCAAAACCAATGTCGCCCAGGCGCACGCCAGGCTTGACTTTGACAATGCCGTGCCACATGGCGTCATAGGTCAATTGACACAAGCGCTTGGCGGCAATAGAGGCCTCACCGACCACAAACATGCGGCTGGTGTCGCCGTGCCAACCGTCTTTGATCACGGTGATATCGATGTTGATGATGTCGCCACGCTTTAAGGCTTTGTCGCTGGGGATGCCATGGCAGACTTGGTGGTTGACGGAAGTACAAATTGACTTGGGGTAAGGCTTGTAACCCGATGGCGCATAGTTCAGCGGTGCCGGAATGGTTTTCTGCACCTGGGTCATGTAGTCATGGGCCAACTGGTCGATTTCGCCTGTGGTCACGCCCACTTGCACATGGGGGGTCAGAAAGTCCAAAACTTCAGAGGCGAGGCGGCCGGCCAAGCGCATGCCTTCGATGCCTGCGGTGTCTTTGTAGGTGATGCTCATGGGGCGTGATTATCTCAGCCCGGACAGTGGGTTGCCGTGACGTAAAATTGACCTCATTCTTCAACGTGCCCGCACCCCAGTCAGCGGTGTGGTGCCAGACCACCAAGGCCACCGTGTGACCCTGCATATTTCCGAATTTCCAGGCGACAACGCACTGAGCGGTTTTCGCATTCGCCATCTGCTACCGCTCATTCAAAGCATCCATCCCGGTGTGCAAGGCTTGTTGGCCCGCCATGTCCATTTGGTCGCCAGTGACGAGCCCTTGTCCGCCACTGCCAAGGGCGGCTTGAGCCAACTGCTGGGTCCGGCCATGGCCTGGGCCGAGGGCAATGCCAGCGACTTGGTGGTCAGCCCCCGCTTGGGCACCGTATCGCCTTGGGCGTCCAAAGCCACGGACATTGCGCGCAATTGTGGATTTGCCTTGCACCGCATTGAACGGGTGACCCAATACCAATTTGTGTTGGATGGTGGGATAGCCCTCGACGCCGATCAAATCCGACAATTGGGCGAACCCCTGCATGACCGCATGACCGAATCGCTGTTGTCTGGTTTGGTGCCAGCACATGCCTTGTTTGTGCCTGTGCAAGCCGAGGCCATGCAGCACATCGATATTGAGCAAGGCGGGCGCAATGCGTTGGTGCTGGCCAATCAGCTTTTGGGTTTGGCGCTGGCCGAAGATGAGATCGATTACCTGGTGCAAGCGTTTGGCAAGCTCGGGCGCAATCCCACTGACGTTGAATTGATGATGTTTGCGCAGGCCAACAGCGAGCACTGCCGACACAAAATTTTCAACGCCCAATTCACCATCAATGGGCAAGCGCAAGCATTGAGCATGTTTGGCATGATTCGCCACACCCATGCACTTCAGCCCCGCCACACCGTGGTGGCCTACTCCGACAATGCATCGGTGATGACAGGCCACCAGGTGCAACGTTGGGGCGCTTTGAGCCAGCCGGGCTTGTCCAGCTATGCCTCCACCCAGGCCACCCACCATGTGCTGATGAAGGTGGAAACCCACAATCACCCCAGCGCGATTTCGCCTTATCCGGGTGCTTCGACGGGTGCAGGCGGCGAAATCCGCGACGAAGGCGCCACCGGACGAGGTTCGCGGCCCAAGGCGGCGTTGACTGGCTTTACCGTTTCCAAATTGTGGGGCAGTCAAGTGGGCCGCCCTGCCCACATGGCATCTGCTTTGCAAATCATGACCGAGGGGCCCTTGGGTGCGGCGGCTTTCAACAATGAGTTTGGGCGCCCCAATTTGTTGGGTTACTTTCGCGAATACGAACAAGTGGTCGCTGGTGTGGTGCGTGGCTACCACAAACCCATCATGATCGCCGGTGGTTTGGGTGTCATTGATGCGCTGCAAACCGAAAAAATCCGTTTCCCTGCAGGCACCTTGTTGATTCAATTGGGGGGGCCGGGCATGCGCATAGGCCTGGGCGGTGGAGCGGCCAGCTCTTTGGCCAGTGGAGCCAATGCCGCCAGCCTGGATTTTGACTCGGTACAACGCGGCAACCCCGAAATACAGCGCCGTGCCCAAGAGGTGATCAATCAATGCTGGGCGCTGGGCAGCGCCAATCCGATCTTGGCCATCCACGATGTCGGGGCCGGTGGTCTGTCCAATGCTTTTCCCGAGCTGGTCAACGATGCAGGTCGTGGTGCACGCTTTGACATGTCCCACATCCCGCTGGAAGAAAGTGGCTTGTCGCCGCGCGAAATTTGGTGCAATGAAAGCCAAGAGCGCTATGTGTTGGCCCTGGCCCCGGCGTCCTTGGATGAATTTGACAGCTTGTGCGCGCGCGAGCGCTGTCCGTTTGCGGTGGTGGGCGTGGCCACCGATGATGCCCATTTGACCCTGCACCAAGCCAGTGGCCAAGCGCCAGTGGACATGCCTTTGAATGTCTTGTTGGGTAAACCACCCAAGATGCACCGTGACGTGAAAACCCATGACTGGCAAGGCAGCCCCTTGCCGCTGGATGGCTTGGCATGGACCGATGCGGTCGTGCAAGTGCTCAGCCACCCCACCGTGGCGTCCAAGCGTTTTTTGATCACCATTGGCGACCGCACGGTATCGGGCTTGACCCACCGCGACCAAATGGTCGGGCCTTGGCAGGTGCCCGTGGCCGATTGCGCGGTCACCTTGGCCGATTACCAAGGGTTTGCCGGCGAAGCCATGTCCATGGGTGAGCGCACCCCCCTGGCCAGTTTGAACGCCCCGGCCGCAGGTCGCATGGCCGTGGCCGAGGCCTTGACCAACTTGATGGCCGCCCCGTTTGAGATGGACAAGGTCAAACTCTCGGCCAATTGGATGGCCGCTTGCGGTGAGCTGGGCGAAGACGCCGCCCTTTATCAAACCGTGCAAGCCGTGGCCATGGCGCTGTGCCCGGCCTTGGGCATTTCCATCCCCGTGGGCAAAGACAGTTTGTCCATGCGCACGCAGTGGCGCGATCAAGGGCACGATCACAAGGTGGTGTCTCCCGTGAGCTTGATCGTTTCGGCCTTTGTCAGTCTTGACGATGTGCGCGGCACCTGGACCCCCCAATTGAATGCCGATGAGGCCGACACCAGCTTGATTCTGATCGACTTGGGTCGGGGGCAATGCCGCATGGCCGGCAGTGTGCTCTCCCAGGTATTGGGTCAGTCTGGAGAGGTATGCCCCGATTTGGACCATGCACAGGATTTATTGGCGCTGGCCGCTGCCTTGAAGGATTTGCGCACCCAATCCCTGGTGTTGGCCTACCACGACCGCAGCGACGGCGGCTTGTTGGCCACCGTGGCCGAGATGGCCTTTGCCGGTCAAGTGGGCGTGGCTTTGAACATCGATTTGCTGGTCACCGAAGGCGACGGCATTGTCGACAGCCGCGCCGACCACGGGGACAGCAAAAACTGGTCTTCGCAAGTGGGGGTGCGTCGGCACGAGCGCAGTTTGCAGGCCTTGTTCAACGAAGAGTTGGGCGCGGTCATCCAGGTTCGCACCGCTGAGCGCGATCGCGTCATGGGCATCTTGCGTGCGCATGGCCTGTCGCTGCACAGCCACGTGATTGGCAAAACCCGGCCTGACCAGGCCGATTTGCCGCGCGGCAAAGGCGAACTCAGCATTTGGCGTGACGCGAAAGAAATTTTCAGCGCCAAGATTGGCGACCTGATGCTCACCTGGGACGCGGTCAGCTGGAAGATTTGCCGCGAGCGCGACAACCCCGCTTGTGCCGACGCAGAACATGCTGGCATGCCCCAGCTCAGCGCTTTGCACTGGCATGTACCGCCACAGGACACGGGGCACACCCAGGCGCCCATGCTGAACCTGGCGCGGCCGAAAGTGGCTGTTTTGCGCGAACAAGGCGTCAACTCCCATTTGGAAATGGCCTACGCTTTTGATGCAGCGGGCTTTGAGGCCGTCGATGTCCACATGACAGACCTGCAACAACGCCGCGTCAGCTTGTCTTCATTTGCTGGTTTTGTGGCTTGTGGGGGGTTCAGCTACGGGGACACCTTGGGCGCGGGCGTGGGCTGGGCGCGCAGCATCGCTTTCAATACCCTGTTGGCCGATCAATTTCAGGCGTTCATGCAAAACACCGACCGCTTTGGCCTGGGCGTGTGCAATGGCTGCCAAATGATGGCCGCCTTGGCGGATTTGATCCCCGGCGCGCAACATTGGCCACGCTTTACCACCAACCAAAGCGAGCGCTTTGAAGCGCGTTTGTCCCAGGTCGAGGTGCTGGATTCGCCCAGCTTGTTCTTCCAAGGCATGGCCGGTTGGCGGCTTCCGATTGCGGTCTCCCATGGCGAGGGCTATGCCAACTTTGCCCTGCGTGGCGACTTGACCCAGGTGCAACAGGCCATGCGTTTTGTCGATGGCCAAGGCACGGGCACCGAGCTTTACCCCCTCAACCCCAATGGCAGCCCGGGGGGTTTGACCGCGGTCACCACCGCAGACGGTCGATTTACCGCCATGATGCCGCACCCTGAACGGGTGTTTCGCAACATTCAAATGAGTTGGTGTGGTGCAGATGCCAGCGGCCACAGCCCCTGGCTGCAGATCTGGCACAACGCCCGACGTTGGGTGGGCTGATCGCGCATGAAAAAAGGGGGCCTGGCCCCCTTTTTTATTGTGAGTGTGCCGTCAAAAAAATCACTCGATCTTGGCTTTGGCGCGCAGATCTTGCTGGAACTGACCCATTTTTTGCTGCAGCATTTGCTGAGAAATTTGGGGTTTGACTTCATCAAATTTAGGCAATTGCGCTTCGCGCACATCGTCCAAACGGATCACATGCCAACCAAACTGGGTTTGCACAGGCTTTTCGGTCAACTGGCCCTTTTTCAAAGCGGCCATGGCTTCTGAGAACTCTTTGACGTAGTTGCCCGCGGCAGCCCAGTCCAAATCGCCGCCATTGGCACCTGAGCCAGGGTCCTTGGATTGCTTTTTGGCCAGGTCTTCAAACTTGGCGCCTTTCTTCAAGCTGGCTACGATGGCCTTGGCTTGGTCTTCTTTTTCTACCAAGATGTGGCGCGCGCGGTATTCCTTGCCCGCATTGGCGGCAACGAATTTGTCGTATTCGGCCTTGACGTCGGCATCCGTGATTTTGTCTTTGTTTTGCTGGTCGTTGAACAACTCACGGATCAAGATGGATTGGCGGGCCAACTCCAACTGGTTTTTGTAGTCGTCAGAGGCGTCCAAACCACGGCGCACAGCTTCTTGCATGAAGATCTCGCGGTTGATCACCTCTTCTTTGATTTGCGCTTCGAGTTCTGGTGTGACCGGCCGGCCCGATTTGGCCAGCTGTTCGGCCAACACGTCGGCGCGGGCTTTGGGCACGGCCTTGCCATTGACGATGGCCAGGTTTTGCGCCCACAAAGCAATGCTCAAGGTGCTCAGGGCACAAGCGGTCACCAGAGACCGGATGGAGGGTTGTTTCATGGAAAAAGGCTCTCTTTTGGAGGTTTGTGGGAAGACCCGCTCAGGCGGTGGGCGAGTCGACAATTTCGATGGCCAAGGCGTGCAAGCCTTGATCGATGAAATCTTGCAGCGCATCATACACAAGGCGGTGGCGCTTGACCCTGGACAGGCCAATGAAAACCTCGCTGCCAATGCGCACCCGAAAGTGGGTTCCATGCCCCAGGCCATTGGCCCCGGCGTGGCCTGCATGGTCGGCACTTTCGTCGATCACTTGCAGGCTATAGGGATGCAGACATTCTGTTAAGCGAAGCTGCAAATCTGCGGCTTGTGCGGTCATGGTTTCGTGTCCGGCGTGGTTTGCTCCTCTTCGCCCTTGTCCATGAAGCGCCCCAGGTAAATGGCCTGGAGGAGGACAAACACCAGCATCAAACCCATGCCACCAAACAACTTGAAGTTGACCCAGGTGTCGGTGTCAAAGTGGTAAGCCACCCACAGGTTGATCACCCCCATGATGGCAAAAAACCCGCTCCAACTCCACAACATGACAAGCCAAGCGTGGTCGGGCAAAGCCATTTGGCTTTTCATCAGGCTTTGCAGCCAGTTGCGCCGGAAAAACACTTGCCCCACCAGCAAAGCACCTCCCATGGCCCAATAAAGCACGGTGGGTTTCCACTTGATAAAGGTCTCGTCTTGGGCCACCAGCGTAGCGCCGCCAAACACCACAATCACGCCCAAACTGAGCCACTGCATGGGTTCGGTGCGTCCCGTTCGGTAGCGCATCCAACCCAACTGCAGCAAGGTGGCAACGATGGCCACCGAGGTGGCAACAAAAATGCCCCACAGCTTAAAAGCCCCGAAAAACAGCACGATGGGGAAAAAGTCGAGCAAAAGCTTCATTTTTTATCCTGATCGGCGGGCACAAATTCAAGGGCTGCCGAATTCATGCAATAGCGCAATCCGGTGGGTTGAGGGCCATCTGGAAACACATGGCCCAGATGGGCACCACATTGCGCGCACACGGTTTCGGTGCGCAACACGCCCATGCTGCGGTCGGCGTGCTCGTCAATGGCAGATTCATCAATGGCTTGGTAAAAGCTGGGCCAACCGCAACCGGCGTCAAATTTGGTTTGCGAGGCAAACAAGGTTTGGCCACAGCACATGCATTGGTAGCGTCCGCTCTCCCAATGGGTTTCGTATTTGCCCGTGAAGGGCCGCTCAGTGGCGGCTTGGCGCGTCACAGCGAAGGCCAAGGGTTCGGCCCCTTTTTGGGCCAGCCATTCTTTCCACTGAGCGTCGGTTTTTTGAATTTTCATGAGGAGCAGCTGATGGCAATAGAAGATGCCCAGTCGGGCGGAAAACCGGCAAGCTGTGCCGATTCGGGGTGTTCATCAAAGGGACGATGCAACAAAGACAGCAAATTATCTACTTCACTGAAGTCGCCGGTTTGAGCACGTTGAATCACGGTCTCACCCAAGTGGTTGCGCAAAACGTATTTGGGGTTGACTTGCAGCATGGCCACACCGGTTTGGGCGCGGTCTTGCCCGCCCAGTCGTTGGGTGTACCGGTTTTCCCAGTCCAGCCAGGCTCGGGTGTCCAAAAACAAATCGCGCACCGGTGTCCAGGCATGTTCTGCCTGGGCAGGTCGTGCAGATTGGGCCACGGCATGGCTCAAGCGGCGCCAAAAAATGCTGAAGTCCACCGCCCCCGTGCTGAGCAAATCCAGCACCGATTCGACCAGTTCTGCGTCTGCGCCTTCGGCCATGGTCAAACCCAGCTTTTGCCGCCAACGGGTCAGCAATGCGTTTGGCAATGCCGACTTATAGGTGTTGAGCGCTTCCAGCACAGGCTCTGTCTCGCCCACCAAAGTGGCCACCGCTTGCCCCAAGCAAAACAGGTTCCAAAAGGCCACCTGGGGTTGACGCTGGTAGGCGTAGCGGCCTTGGTGGTCAGAGTGGTTGCAAATGTGGTCGGGGTCGTAAGCGTCCAAAAACTGAAACGGGCCATAGTCCAAAGTGAGACCCAAAACGCTCATGTTGTCGGTGTTCATCACCCCGTGGCAAAACCCAACGGCTTGCCATTGGGCCATCAACTCGGCGGTGCGCTGGGTCACGGTTTGGAGCCAAGCCAGTGTGGCTTGTTCTATGGGCATATGTTGTCGGGCGATGTCGGGAAAGAACTGATCGATCACAGATTGCAACAGGCCTTTCAATCCACCGGTGTCCCCCGTTGCGGCAAAGTGCTCAAAGTGCCCAAATCGGATGAAACTTGGGGCCACGCGTGTGACCACGGCAGCTGTTTCTGCTGTTTCGCGCCAAACCGGCAAATGGGAGGCACACAAGGCCAGCGCCCGGGTGGTGGGGATGCCCAATCCGTGCATGGCCTCGCTGCAAAGGTATTCGCGGATGCTCGAGCGCAACACCGCGCGCCCGTCACCACGCCGCGAGTAGGGGGTGGGCCCAGCCCCTTTGAGTTGCCAATCCTGGCGGCCCATGGGGGTCTCCAGTTCACCCAAGGATAAAGCCCGCCCGTCACCCAACTGCCCGGCCCAAACCCCAAATTGGTGGCCGCTGTAGACACTGGCCACTGGCTTTGAGCCGGGCCAAACAGCGTTGCCGCTCATGGCCTGCAAACTCATGGGGTCGTCCCAAAAGCTGTCTGGCAAACCCAGCTCCCGCCCCAAAGCTCGGTTTTGTGAAACCCAATGGGCTGGGCCCATGGGTGTGGGCAGGGTCGGTGTGAAATAGGGCGCGCCCAAAGCCTGCAAGCCACTGGCCCAGGGCAGGGGGTGTTCTTGGGCGTCAACGGGCTTGGTGGCGACTTCGCTGGTCATATCGGGCATGTGCTGGATTGTCGGTGTTTGAAAAAAGACCTGTGATTGGCGGGGCATCCTGGAAGTAGGGTGCGTCATCAACCCGTCGCTTGAGGCCTTTGTCGCTTTTGAATCCATGCAAAATACATGTCTTTCGAGACTCATACGCAGGGGATACGCCATGTTGGGATTGATGCAAGGTCAGGGTTTGGCCATTTCTTCCTTGATCCAATTTGCCGAAAAGCACCACGGAGACGTGGAAGTGGTGTCGCGCCGGGTCGAAGGGGATGTCCACCGAACCAACTGGGCTGGCATTGCCCAACGCTCGCGCCAGGTGGCCCAGGCCTTGGACGGCATGGGCCTGGCTTTTGGGGACCGCGTGGCCACCTTGGCGTGGAACGGCTATCGTCACTTGGAACTGTATTTTGGGGTCAGCGGCACAGGGCGCGTGTTGCACACCATCAACCCACGGCTGCACCCGGATCAAATTACCTGGATTGCCAACCACGCACACGACCAGGTGCTGTGCTTTGACATGACTTTTTTGCCCATCATCGAAAAAATTCACGCCCAGTGCAGCACCGTCAAGCACTGGATAGCGCTGTGTGACGATGCGCATTTGCCCGCGCAAACCAGCATCCCAGGTTTGAGCAGCTACGAGTCGTGGCTGACACCCCATGGCAGCACCTATGCATGGCCTGTATTTGATGAAAACTCCGCTTCCAGCATGTGTTACACCAGTGGCACCACCGGCAACCCCAAAGCCGCGCTGTACAGCCACCGCTCGACCATCTTGCACGCCTATGCAGCCGCCTTGCCCGATGTGATGTGCATGTCAGCGCGCGACAGCATCTTGCCCGTGGTGCCCATGTTCCACGTCAATGCCTGGGGCATTCCCTACAGTGCCGCCATGGTGGGGGCCAAATTGGTTTTTCCTGGACCGGCCTTGGATGGCGCATCCGTCTATGGTCTGATTGAAACCGAGGGCGTGACCTTTGCCGCCGGTGTCCCTACCGTGTGGCAAATGATGCTCAGCCACATGGCCCCCAAAGGTTTGCGGTTCAGCACCTTGCAGCGCACCGTGATCGGCGGCTCCGCCTGTCCGCCAGCCATGATCCACGCCTTCAAGAATGACTATGGGGTCGAGGTTTTGCACGCATGGGGCATGACCGAAATGAGCCCCTTGGGCACGGTGTGCACTTTGAAAAACAAGCACCTGAGCCTTGACCCCGAGATCCAAACGCAGATTCGCCTCAAACAAGGCCGATGCATTTATGGCATCGACATGAAGATCATCGACCCAGACGGACAAGAGTTGCCCTGGGATGGCCAGGCCACTGGCGACTTGCTGGTCAAAGGGCCCTGGGTCTTGGCCGAGTACTACCGCCAAGAAGGCCCCAGTCCCTTGGTCAATGGATGGTTCCCGACTGGTGACGTGGCCTCCATCGACCCCGATGGCTTCATGCAAATCACCGACCGCAGCAAAGACGTCATCAAGTCAGGTGGCGAATGGATCAGCTCCATCGACATTGAAAACATCGCCATGGCGCACCCCAGTGTGCAAATGGCCGCTTGCATCGGTGTGGCCCACCCCAAGTGGGACGAGCGCCCCATCGTGGTGGTGGTCAAAAAACCTGACAGCCAACTGGACGCGGCCACCTTGCTGGCTTTTTACCAAGGCAAAACAGCGAAATGGCAAATTCCTGACGATGTGGTGTTTGTCCAAGCCATCCCTTTGGGGGCCACCGGCAAAATGCTCAAAACCCATTTGCGTGAACAGTTGAAAGACTATCGCTTGCCCTCGTTGGACTGATGGCTGAACTGCGTTGCTCAGGGCTTACCCCGGTGCAAAGGGTGGCATTCATCACGGAAAATAGTAATTCATTGTGATTAAACCGTTACAGGAGATTTTCATGTCGATCCATATGCGTTGGGCCATGTGCTTGGGGGTGATGTGGGTGGCCGGTCTTGCCCATGCGCAAAAAGGCGAAACCGTCAAAGTGGCATGGATTGACCCCTTGTCGGGCTTGATGGCACCGGTCGGTTCCAATCAGCTCAAGAGCTTTCAATTTTTTGCCGACAAGTTCAGCCAAAACAACCCAGCGGGCGTCAAATTTGAAGTCATTGGCATAGACAACAAATTAAGCCCTGCAGAGAGCCTCAATGCCCTCAAAGCGGCCATGGACCAGGGCGTGCGCTATATCACCCAAGGCAACGGATCGTCCGTGGCCGGCGCATTGATCGACGCCATCAACAAGCACAACGAACGCAACCCCGGCAAGGAGGTGGTGTACCTCAACCACTCGGCAGTAGACCCCGACTTCACCAACAGCAAATGCAGTTACTGGCATTTTCGTTTTGACGCCGACACCTCCATGAAGATGGAGGCCATGAGCAGTTTCATGAAAGACCTGCCAGAGATCAAAAAAATCTACTTGCTCAACCAAAATTACTCCCATGGTCACCAAGTGGCCAAGTACGCCAAAGAAACCATAGCCCGCAAACGCCCAGACATCCAATTTGTGGGCGAAGACCTCCACCCCTTGGCCCAGGTGCGTGATTTCGCCCCATACATTGCCAAGATCAAGGCCTCTGGGGCCGACACGGTGATCACCGGCAATTGGGGCTCTGACCTGGCCTTGTTGATCAAGGCCGCCAACGAAGGGGGCTTCAATGGCAAGTTTTTCACCTACTACACAGGCGTGACCGGCACCCCCACGGCCTTGGGCAAAGGTGGCGAGGGCCGGGTGTACCAAATTGCCTATAACCACTACAACATGGGCGGCCAAATGGCCCAATGGATGAAAGAGTTTCAAACCAAATACAAGGACGATTTCTACACCGGGTCGGCCATCCATATATTCAATTACCTGAGCGCTGCCATGGCCAAGGCCCAGTCGACCGATCCGGTCAAGGTCGCAGCAGCGATGCACGGCTTGAAAATCAAAAGCTTCAACGGCGAAGTAGAAATGCGCAAACTCGACCACCAGTTGCAGCAAACCCTGTTCATGTCGGTTTGGCAAAAGGCCGATCCAAAATACCCTTACAACCCGGAGAACACCGGCATGACCTTGGTGCCGGTCAAAACCTTCGAGCCATACATCTCCAGCACCCCCACCAGTTGCCAGATGAAAACCCCCTGACACAACGCAATGCCCCTTTGCCTTGAACGGGTGATGGATCACCTCACCGCAGGTTTTGGTTTTTAGCCATGGAGTTTTTTCTGATTTCTTTGCTCAATGGGGTGAGCTATGGCTTGTTGCTGTTCATGCTCAGCGCCGGGCTGACCTTGATCTTCAGCATGATGGGGGTGCTCAATTTCGCCCACGCCAGTTTTTACATGCTGGGGGCATATCTGGGTTACAGCCTGAACCAGCTGTGGGGATTTTTGCCTGCCTTGGTGTTGGCCCCCTTGGTCGTGGGTTTGCTGGGCGCGGCATTTGAAAAATACCTGTTGCGCCGCGTTCACGCCCATGGCCATGTGCCAGAGTTGCTCATCACCTTTGGCCTGGCCTATGTGGTGTTGGAAGTGGTACAACTGCTGTGGGGCCGCTCAGCCGTGGCATTTGCGCCCCCTGCTTGGTTGCAAGGCCCGGCTTTCACCCTGGTCGGTGGCAGTGGGGCCAGCACCATTCAATGGCTGTGGGGTGCGGCCCCCGAGGCCTTCTGCCAAGGTGCGGTGGTGTGCTCGCCATTCCCCGCCACCCGTGCTTTCATGATGGGCGTGGCCGTGGCCATGGTGCTGTGCTTGTGGGCGCTGATCACCCGCACCCGCGTGGGCTTGGTCATCCAAGCCGCATTGACCCATCCGCAAGCGGTGCAAACCTTGGGGCACAACGTACCGCGGGTGTTCATGGTGGTGTTTGGCGTGGGCACGGGCTTGGCCGCTTTGGCCGGGGTGATTGGGGGCAGCACCTTTGTGACCGAACCATCCATGGCCGCCACGGTCGGATCGGTGACCTTTGTGGTCATTGTCATGGGTGGCTTGGGTTCCTTGGCTGGTGCGTTTTGGGCCTCGGTGTTGATCGGAACGGTCCAAACCTTGGCGGTTGCCGTTGACCTGTCCCTGACTGACCTGTGGCTCAGGCTGGGCTTGCCCCAAAGTGCCAGCATGGCCTCTGGGTCGTGGATGAATTTGACCTTGTCTCAGGCGGCCCCCATCTTGCCTTACCTGTTTTTGGTGTTGATGTTGATGATCCGGCCCAAGGGCTTGATGGGCACCCGTGAGGACTGAGCCATGAACCGCCCCACCACTGGGCACTCTGCGCGAGCCCAACCCAACCATGCGGGTCGATGGATGGTGTTTTTTGCGGCTTTGATCGCAGTTGCACCTTGGTTCTTTGGCAGCCCTTTTTCGCAAGCCGTGTTGACCCAAATGGGCATTGCCATGGTGGCTTGTCTGTCCTTCAACATCTTGCTTGGCCAAGGGGGCATGCTCAGCTTTGGCCATGCTGTCTATACGGGGCTTGGGGCTTACATGGCCATGCACGTGCTGCAATGGTCGGGCGCTGGCGGGTGGCCGGTGCCCATCAGCCTGATCCCTTTGGTGGGGGGCATTTGCGGCATGGGCTTTGCAGTGGTTTTGGGGTTTGTGACGACCCGCAAATCGGGCACCACTTTGGCCATGATCACCCTGGGCTTGGCCGAATTGGTGTTTGCCATGTCCCTGATGTTTTCGGATTTTTTTGGTGGCGAGGCTGGATTGTCTGGCAACCGCGTTCAGGGCATGCCAGTGTGGGGCGTGGATTTCAAGTCGCAAACCCAGGTTTATTTTTTGATAGGGGCCTACACCTGGGTGTGTGTGGGCTTGATGTACGCCTTCACCCAAACGCCTCTGGGCCGTTTGCTCAACGCCGTGCGTGACAACGCCGAACGCTTGTCTTTCATTGGCTACCAGCCCCAGCGTGTGCGTTACTTGGCATTCATCATCGCTGGTTTTTTTGCCGGTGTCTCTGGTGGCATGGCCGTGGTGCACTTTGAAATTGTCACCGCAGAGGTGGTGGGCGCGGCCCGATCTGGGGCCTATTTGTTGTTCACATTTTTGGGGGGATCTGGTTTTTTTGTTGGCCCCATCATCGGTGCGGTGGGCATGGTGGTGTCTGGCGTTTTGTTGTCCGAATGGTCTGCCGCTTGGCTGTTGTACCTGGGCTTGCTGTTTGTCGGCATGGTGATGTATGCGCCCGGTGGTCTGGCCAGCATTGGCGTGTGGCACCTGCGCTGGATGTCCGCTCATGCCTGTGCTCGTTTGTGGGGTTGGTATGGGGCAATGCTGGCCAGTGCTGTATTGGCCTGCTTGGGGGCGACCAGTGCCATCGAATTTTTTTATCACCAACAACTGCAAACCACGACCGGTCAGCCGATGCGCTGGCTGGGCATGCCATGGGACACCGAACAGGCCTTGCCTTGGTTGGCGGCTGCATTGGCTTTGTTCTCAGGTCTGGCCTGCTTGGCCTTTTTTAAACGGCGCTGGCAACAAGCTTTGGCTGAAATCGAGCCGCTTCAACGACAGGGCAAGACATGACAGCCGCCTTGAGCCTGCGTGGCGTGCACAAGCGCTTTGGCAACACGGCAGTCATCCAAGGGGTTGATTTGGAGGTGCAAACCAGCGAACGGGTGGCCATCATCGGCCCCAATGGCGCTGGCAAATCCACTTTGTTTCACCTCATCAGCGGCAAGTTGCAACCCCAACAAGGGCGCATCGAATTGCATGGCCAGCGCATTGATGGCTTGCCTGCGCACGCCATCCACCGCATGGGTTTGGCGCGCAGCTTTCAAATCACCAATTTGTTTGCGGGCATGTCGGTGTATGAAAACCTGCGTTGCAGCGTGCTGTGGTCCTTGGGCCACGGCTACAGTTGCTGGAAGCTTTTATCGGGCATGAAAGACGCCAACGAGCGCACGGAATCCTTGCTCGATCAACTGGGCTTGGGCCACAAACGCCACAGCATGGCCATGAACCTGACCTATGCGGAACAACGTGCTTTGGAATTGGGCGTCACACTGGGCAGCAACTCTGGGGTGTTGCTGCTCGATGAGCCCACTGCGGGCATGAGCCGCAGCGAAACACGCCACTTTATTGACCTGATCCGACAGGTGACCCATGGCAAAACCTTGCTCATGGTTGAACATGACATGGGCGTGGTGTTTGAGCTGGCCGACAAAATCGCTGTGTTGGTGCACGGTCAGGTGATGGCTTATGACACGCCGACCAAAGTGCGCGAAAACCCACAGGTTCAAGCCGCATATTTGGGTGGACACATATCCGGGGCAACCCACCATGCTTGAGGTCCTTGGCTTGCACGCGCACTACGGCAAAAGCCATGTCTTGCACGGTGTGAATTTCACCGTTGGGGAGGGTGAAATTGTCTGTTTGCTCGGGCGCAACGGTTCAGGGCGCAGCACCACGGCCAAGGCGATCATGGGTTTGGTGCAGGCCAGTGGTGTGTTGCGCTGGCGCGGCCAGACTTTGCTGGGCAAGCCTCCCCATGAAATCGCCCGCCTGGGCTTGGGTTATGTGCCCGAAAACCGCGATATTTTTCCGCGCTTGACGGTGCATCAAAACCTGATGCTGGGTCAGAAACGCCCGGGCGCAAGCGGCAAATGGTCGTTCGAGGACATGTACCAATTGTTTCCAAGATTGCGCGAACGCCAGCATGTGCCCGCAGGCGTCTTGTCTGGGGGCGAGCAACAAATGCTGACCCTTTGCCGAACCTTGATGGGCGAACCGGATTTGATCCTGATCGATGAACCCACGGAGGGCCTGGCCCCATTGATCGTTGACCAGGTGGCTGGTTTTTTGAAAACACTTCAAAGCCAGCGCATTGCCATTTTGTTGATCGAACAAAAACTCACCATTGCCTTGGACATTTCGGACCGCGTCTTGGTCATGGGCCACGGCGAGGTGGTCTTTGATGGCTCGCCTTCAGCCTTCGCCGAACAACCCGATGTGCGCCGAGAATGGCTCGAAGTGTGATGGCCGATTCACAGACTTTCGACAAAAAAGAACGGTCGTTCTTTTTTGGTATCCTTGACCTGACACCACCGCTTTGGGCGGAGAACTTTATCAAAGGAAGATTCCATGAGCGCTGACTACACCGTCCAAGGTGACTTGGCTGTGATCACCATGAACAACCCGCCCATCAATGGCCTGGGTTTGAGCACGCGGCTGGCCATCGTGGCAGGCCTTGAAAAGGCCTTGGCCGATGACCAAGTCAAGGCCATCGTTTTGACCGGGGCAGGCAAGGCTTTTTCAGGTGGCGCAGACATCAAAGAGTTTGGCTCACCCAAGGCCATCCAAGAACCCAACTTATTGAGTGTGATCGTGGCACTGGAAAATGCCAGCAAGCCAGTGATTGCAGCGGTCCACACCGTGGCCATGGGCGGTGGACTGGAGTTGGCCCTGGGCTGCCACTACCGCATCGCTGCCCCCGGCTGTGATGTGGCTTTGCCAGAGGTCAAACTGGGCTTGATTCCTGGCGCGGGTGGCACGCAGCGCTTGCCGCGTGTGCTGGGCGTGGAGGCGGCATTGAACATGATCGTCAGCGGCGAGGCCATCAAAAGCGAGATGTTGGCCATGCTGCCGGGTCAAAAACTGTTTGATCAAATGGCCAGCTCCCCCCAAAGCCTGGCCCAAGAGGCCGCCGATTTTGCCCATGAGGTGTTGCAAAACCATGTGCCAGGCATGGCCTTGCCGCGGGTGCGCGACCTGCCTTGCAAACACCCCAACGCCCAAGCATTTTTCAAGTTCAGCACCAATATGGTCAATGGCATGACCAAGGGCAAGTACCCAGCACCGCTCAAATGCATAGAAGCAGTGCAAAACGCCACCACCATGAAGTTTGATGAAGGCATGCGTGCTGAGCGCGAGATCTTCACCAATTTGATGTGGACCCCCGAGTGCCGTGCACTGCGCCATTTGTTTGTGGCCCAACGTGCGGCATCCAAAATCGAAGACGTGCCATCCACCACCCCCGTGCGCGAGATCAAGTCGGTGGCGGTCATTGGTGCGGGCACCATGGGTGGCGGCATCAGCATGAATTTTTTGAACGCGGGCATTCCCGTCAAGATGTTGGAAATGAAGCAAGATGCCCTGGACCGTGGGCTTGCCATCATCGAAAAGAACTACCAAGCCCAAGTCAAAAAAGGCAAGCTCAAAGAAGACAAACTCAAGCAACGCATGGGTTTGCTCAGCACCACCTTGAGTTACGACGAGATCCGTGACGCCGACCTGGTCATAGAGGCGGTGTTCGAAGAAATGGGCGTCAAAGAAACGGTGTTCAAAAAGCTCGATTCGGTGATGAAACCCGGTGCGATTTTGGCGTCCAACACCTCCACACTGGATGTCAATGCCATTGCCGGCTTCACGCAACGGCCACAAGACGTGGTCGGCTTGCACTTTTTCAGCCCGGCCAATGTGATGAAACTGCTCGAGGTGGTGCGGGGCGCCAAGACGGGCAAGGACGTGATGGCCACGGTGATGGGTGTGGCCAAAAAGATCAAGAAAACCGCGGTGGTGTCAGGCGTGTGCGACGGCTTCATCGGCAACCGAATGATCGAGCAGTACAGCCGCCAAGCCGGTTTTTTGATTGAAGAAGGTTGCACACCCCAGCAAGTGGACAAGGCGGTGGAAAAATTTGGATTTGCCATGGGACCATTTCGCATGGGCGACTTGGCGGGCAACGACATTGGTTGGGCCATTCGCAAACGCCGCTACCAAGAAAAGCCCGACATGAAGTACAGCAAAACCGCCGACTTGCTGTGCGAGCAAGGTCGTTTTGGCCAAAAAGTGGGCAAGGGCTGGTACGACTATGTGGCGGGCAAGC
The DNA here is from genome assembly GCA_009921465.1 of Betaproteobacteria bacterium. GTDB lineage: Bacteria > Pseudomonadota > Gammaproteobacteria > Burkholderiales > Burkholderiaceae_C > Limnohabitans. The sequence goes on along the minus strand of RFXS01000019.1, from coordinate 3,893 downwards.
GCGACGCCATCCCCAACAAAGACGTGGAAGACATGATCGCTCAGCACCGCACTGCCATGGGCATCACGCCGCGCAAAATCAGCGACGAAGAAATTGTGCAGCGTTTGGTGTTCTCGCTGGTCAATGAAGCGGCTTATATCTTGGAAGAGGGCATTGCCGCGCGGGCCAGCGACATCGACATGGTCTACATCACGGGCTACGGCTTCCCCATTTACCGGGGCGGTCCCATGAACTATGCGGACCAATTGGGCTTGTTCAATGTGGTGCAAGCAATGAAACGTTTTGCACTCAATCCCCATGACGACGCGCAATTTTGGCAACCCGCACCCTTATTGGCCCGTCTGGCGGCCGACGGCAAAACATTCAATTAAGGAACCATCATGACCAACGCTGTCATTGTTTCAACTGCTCGCACGCCCTTGGCCAAAAGCTGGAGAGGCGCATTCAACATGACCCACGGTGCCACCTTGGGTGGTCACGCCGTCAAACACGCCATTGCACGTGCTGGCATTGAGGCCTCTGCCGTCGAAGACGTCATCATGGGTTGCGCCAACCCCGAGGGTGCCACGGGTGCCAACATCGCCCGACAAATCGCCCTCATGGCCGACTGCCCAGTCACCGTGAGTGGCTTGACCATCAACCGGTTTTGTTCTTCGGGTTTGCAAACCATCGCACTGGCTTCGCAACGCATCATGGCCGGTGAGGGCGATGTGTATGTGGCGGGTGGCGTGGAGAGCATTTCCTGTGTGCAACAGGAAATGAACCAGCACATGCTGATGGACCCTGCACTGAACAAGAAAAAGCCCGAGATCTACTGGAACATGTTGCAAACCGCCGAACAGGTGGCCAAGCGCTACAACATCGGCCGTGACGTGATGGACGCGTACGGTGCGGCCAGCCAGCAAAAAGCCTGTGCCGCGCAAGCGGCTGGCAAGTTCAACGATGAGATTGCGGCCATCACCGTGCAAGCGGGTGTGGTGGACAAGGTCATGGGCATGATGACCAAACAAGTCACCGTCAGTGTGGACGAAGGTCTGCGCGAGGGCACCACTGCCGAGGGCATCTCCAGCATCAAACCCGCCATGCCGGGCGGGGTTGTCGCCGCGGGCAATGCCAGCCAGTTCTCCGATGGCGCTGGGGCTTGCGTGATCACCAGCGAAGCCTATGCCACCCAACACAACCTGAAACCCCTGGGCCGATTTTTGGGCTTCGCCGTGGCAGGTTGCGAACCCGATGAAATGGGCATCGGACCTGTGTATGCCATTCCCAAAGTGTTGAAGCGCCTGGGCCTGAGCATTCAAGACATCGACCTGTGGGAACTCAACGAGGCCTTTGCCGTTCAAGTGCTGTACTGCCGTGACAAATTGGGCATTCCCCCCGAGTTGCTCAATGTGAATGGCGGCGCCATTGCCGTGGGTCACCCTTATGGTGTCAGCGGCCAACGCCTGACTGGCCACGCACTCATTGAGGGCAAGCGCCGTGGTGCCAAACGCGTGTGCGTCACCATGTGCATTGGTGGCGGCATGGGTGCGGCCGGCATCTTCGAGGTGCTTTAAGTCACCCATCGGACAACGACCCCCTCAAACCCGCCCAGCGTGGCGGGTTTTATCTTTTAAAGTCAGGCCATGGCCCTCAGAGACACCATTGACTTTTTGCTGTACGACTGGCTTGTGGTTCATCGCTTGAGCGCAAGAAGCCGTTTTTCAGACCACAGCCGCGATACCTTTGACGCGGTGCTCGATACCTGTGAGCGCATCGCGCGTGACAAATATGCCCCGTTCAACCGCACCGTGGACGTGCAAGAACCGGCGTTTGATGGCGAAAAAGTCATTCTTCCCGCCTGTACCCAAGAGGCGCTGGATGCGTATGCGGCCAGTGGCATGCTGAGCGCCGCACAAGACTTTGACATCGGCGGCATGCAACTGCCCTACACGGTGGAAGCCGCCGCCAATGCTTTTTTTGCCTGCGCGTCGGTGAGCATTGGCGTGAGCATGCTCACAGTGGGCAACGCCAATTTGCTGATGGCGCATGGCACGGACACGCAAAAGAAGGTGTTTGCGCTCAATGAATTCAACGGCCGTTTTGCAGGCACCATGTGCCTGAGCGAGCCGCAAGCAGGCTCTTCATTGTCGGATGTGGCCACCCGTGCCACGCCCGATGGCGACGACCACGCCCAAGACCCTTTGGGGCCGCGCTATCGGCTCAAGGGCCACAAGATGTGGATTTCCACCGGCGACCACGAACTGACCGAGAACATCATCCATTTGGTGCTGGCCAAAATTCCGGGTGCCGATGGCAAAACCATCCCCGGCACCAAGGGCATATCTTTGTTCATCGTGCCCAAAAAATTGGTGAACACCCAGGGCCAACTCACAGGCGAACGCAACGACGTGGCCTTGGCGGGTTTGAACCACAAACTGGGATGGCGCGGCACGGTCAACACCCTGCTCAATTTTGGCGAAGGCAAATACCCGGTGCGCGGCAGTGCAGGCGCCATTGGTTACCTGGTGGGCGAGCCTGGCAAAGGCTTGCAATGCATGTTCCACATGATGAACGAGGCCCGCATTGGTGTGGGTTTGGCCGCCACCATGCTGGGCTTGGCGGGCTACTACGCATCGCTCGATTACGCCCAAAACCGCACCCAAGGCAGACCCGTGGGCCCAGCGGGCAAAGACCCATCGCAGCCCCCAGTGCGCCTGATTGAGCACGCCGACATCAAGCGCATGCTGTTGGCGCAAAAAGCCTATGGCGAAGGCGCCTTGGCATTGGGCTTGTATTGCGCCCATTTGGTGGACGACTTGCACACAGGTGACGCAGACCAACAATCCGAGGCCCAATGGCTGCTGGAGGTGCTGACCCCGATTGTCAAAAGCTGGCCCAGCGAATGGTGCTTGGAGGGCAACAGCCTGGCGATCCAAATCCACGGCGGCTATGGCTACACCCGCGACTTTCCCGTCGAGCAGTATTGGCGTGACCAACGCTTGAACATGATCCACGAAGGCACCCACGGCATCCAAGCCATGGATTTGCTTGGGCGCAAGGTGCTGCTGGAGGACGGACGAGGCTTGAAATGCTTGTCGCAACACATGTTGGCCAGCGCTGGGCAAGCGCAAAACATGGGTGAAGAACTTGGCCAACATGCCCAAGCTTTAAAGCAAGCCGTGCATCAAATCAACGAGGCCACACAAGCGGCATGGGCAGGGCGTGACCCGGCTGTGGCGCTGGCCAATGCCGTGCCTTATATGCAGGCCTTTGGCCACACCGTGATCGCTTGGATGTGGTTGCAAGTGGCCTTGGCCAGCCAAGGGCCAGGTGATGCGCACGAAGGAAGGCGGCGCGCTTGCCAGTTTTTCTTTCATTACGAATTGCCCAAAATTGGCGCTTGGCTGGGCGTGGTGAACCAATGCGACAGCACGTTTGCGCACATGCCTGAGGCTGCTTTTTGATCACACGGCACAATGACATCTCACTTTTTTGAACTTGAAATCTTTTCTCTCGGAGCCTTTTCATGACCCGTACCGTCACCCAATTGTTCGATTTGCATGGCAAAACCGCCTTGGTCACGGGGGGGTCCCGCGGCTTGGGGCTTCAATTGGCCCATGCATTGGGGGAGGCCGGTGCCCGTTTGATGGTGACTTCGCGCACGTCTCTGGGCCGGGAATCAGCCCCGATTCGGGTCCGACTTCTTCGGTCGTGACGGAGGACGGCGATTCGACGGCACTCGGGTTGCTGTCAATTATGGAACAACCCGACCCGCTGAACACAAGGGCTATCACCGACAAAATCACCCAGTTTTTCAATAGTCGAGCACGCCACCCCAGGTTGTGTCGTTCGAGCTTGGGACGTATCCCGTAGCAGACATTCGAAATTTACTATTAGCCGCAATTCCAGAA
>RFXS01000180.1 GCA_009921465.1 Betaproteobacteria bacterium | reverse complement strand
GGTGAATCCAGCCAAGTTTCATCCCTGAGCAAAACCCAATTGGCGGCGCTGACAACGAATCAGTTCAGCAACCTGCGGACAGAGCAGTTGCGTGCCTTGTCAACGGCTCAGGTTCAGGCATTGACAGGTTCTGAGGTGTCATCGCTGACGACCCGGCAAATTGGTTATTTGCGTGACGCACAAGTCGCTGCGCTGACACCATCGCAGATACAAGCCCTAGAAACACAAGATTTGCAAGCCATGACCACTGGCGAGATCAATGCCATTGCACCTCAGTCATTGGCATCGTTAACCACAGTGCAGGTCAGTGCATTGCGCACCGATCAATTGAATGCGTTGACATCCAGTCAATTTGTAAAGATCAGCGCAGCACAAATTGGTGCATTGAGCCCATCGCAATTGAGTGGCTTTGGCATCGTTCAGCTGAACCTTTTGGATGGCCGTCAAGTGGCTGGCCTGCAGTCCATGCAATTGTCTGGTTTGACTGTCGAGCAATTGGAAGGCTTTAGCTACAAGATATCGGACTCATTCACAAGCACCCAGCAGGCGAATTTGTCCGATGCGCAAAAGCAAGCATTGAAGCGGATCGGGTATGAAGAGATACGTGCAGCCACATCAAGCGATATTGCTGCGCTGCGCGCGGACCAAGTGGCCAGCCTCACAACCGATGCCATATCCAAGCTCAGTACCTCGCAAATCGCAAGCTTGAGCACAGCAGGTATTGTGGCGCTGAGCACTCTGCAAATTCAGGCCATTCAAAACAACACAGTTTGGGCGCTCAACCTCAAGCAGATGGCGGCATTCACAACCAGTCAAGTCGCTGGTTTCACGGCCAACCAAGTGGGCTCAATGTTCCGTGAGCAATTGGCCGCGATGAGGCCTGATGCGGCCAAAGCGCTGTCTGATTTGCCCATTGGTGACGGTGGCATGAAGCACGTTGTGCTCAATAAACTGACCGTACAAGACCAAATTGTTTTGGCAAGTGACGCGCCGCGCTATGAGTTCTTGCGTGTGAACGTGATGGCCGACCCGTCTGTGGCATGGAATGCCGGCTTTGAATGGAAAAAGATTCAACTTGGAAGCATGCAAAGCGACCCTTCAACGGTGTTCACAGGTGGCACTACCGAAGAAAATGCTGCCAATAATGCGCTTCTGCGTTCGTGGCAAAACACTCAGCAGGGCTGGTACCAGGGTGGCCTCAATAGCGACAACGAATGGGTGTATACCTTGCAAACAGCAAGCCTCAAGGGCAAGCTCATTCGTGGACTTTGGTCCTTTGACCATACCCAAGCGGTGCTGGCCAATGACAGCACCAAAGACGAGCGTTTGGCTGCCGTCAGAAGCGAGTTTGGACTCGGCGGGTCAGTGGCTGATTTCTCTGACCTGGCCAATTTGACCAACTACTTTGGTGCCGCTAAAACCATAGATTTTGTGGATTTGCGAGAGGTCAATTTGCCCAACATTGCTGACAACGGCAATGATGTGTTTGGCAACGAGGGTCCATTCGTTTCCTATGGTGGCCTGGGCGATGGAAGGGGCAGTCCCCAAATTAAAACCAGCGATGGAAAGTCTTATTTCGTGTCTGGGCACTTTGGTACCGCACCCCAGGGCTGGGGCGCGGTGGCATCGGTTGCGAATGCACAAATTGACGTAGGCGCATCCAACGATGACCGGCAGGTATTGGCGATTGTGAACGTGGGGGTGGCGTA
>RFXS01000179.1 GCA_009921465.1 Betaproteobacteria bacterium | reverse complement strand
GCACCACTTTGAGTTCTGGCCCCGCACCTGCGCTGCGCATGGGACCTTTGAGGCCGAGTTTGAGGGCCATTTTTTTGAACTCTTTGCCGTGTTTGTGCTCGCAGTCGTCAACTGCATGGATGAGTTCATGCACCAAGGTGTCGATCACATTGAAGGCATCTCCCAAGGTGGGTGCGATGAAGATTTGGTTCACCCCGTTACCCGCGCTTTTGGTGGACCAGCACTGCCCAATGTGGCCGCTGCGCACACCAGTGCTCGTAAAGCCACATGACACCTGACACACCGGCAGGGTGTAGCCCTTGGCGGCAAACAAGGGTTTGAGCAGTTCAATGGCGGCCAGCAGCCAATCTTCACGGGTTTTGTGGTTTTGCATGGATGGGTACAACAAGGACGTGGGAGGTGAAGGATGAGCAGGCGCAAGCTCATGGCGTGAACCAACCGGCTGTTATTGCATACAGGGGTGCGGATTAGCCACAACCCAAGGGCTAACCATTGGCGAGGTCACCGCATGAGCTTGTGCGTCTCTACATTGGATAAATCCACTGGAGACCCGATGACCGCACAAATCCCTGAAACCCTGCGCCACAAAGGCCTGGAATTGACCCTGTGCGATGAGCCGCTGGGCCCGTTTGTGAGCAACAACGACTTAAGCCTCAAATTTGTCGCACGCAGCACTGCCCTGTGGCGTGGCTATGTGGGCACCTGGGCGATTGAAGAAGGGCGCTTGTATTTGATCAAGCTCTCCGGTTCCGTCGAGGTCAACGACGATATCCAAGAGGTGGGCTTAGAGGCTTTGTTCCCTAAGTACCCCGACGGTGTGTTTGCCCACTGGTTCAGTGGCGAATTGCGCTGCCCCCAGGGGGGCTTACTCAAGTACGTGCACGGTGGCTATGGCAGCGTGTACGAGGAAGATCTTTTCATCGATGTGCTTAAAGGGGTGGTGACGGGTGAGCGCACGGTGCGCAACGGCACCGCAGCACCGCAAGCACCCCAGGGCTATGGCGTGCGCGCCGCAACCATTTTTGGTAAGGAATAAACCATGTTTTACGCAGCACTGAGCCTTTTGCTTCAACTCATCCTCAAATCCAGAAAGCGCTGACATGTGGCAACAGATCGAGCCCTGGCTGTGGGCCTATGTTGGCGTGTCCATCTTTGCTGGGGTGGTGGCATCGGTGATGATGTTTTACATGTGCCACCGGCCCATGGACTTTGATTGGTACCGCGAAGCACTGACTTGGCGGGGGTACTTCAAGCCCAACTTTGAAAACCTCAAAGCTTGGGGGCAAGCGGCGCTTTGCTTTGGGTTGAGCACCTTGGTGTGGCCGCTGCTTTTGTTTGTTGGCTACCGAGACTGGGGAAAGCCGCCTTATGAACGAGCGTTATTCAGTTTTACTGAAAACGATCCATCCGATCAGTTCAAGTGCCAAAAAGAGCACCTGGTGCGCAAAGTCACCCCCGAAGAGGCCGAGGCCGGTGCGATGGTCATTGATCCACTGGGCCGCGCTCCTCGGGTGCCATTTGGTCATCTGCATGCGGGCTGGACACATTTGCTCAGCCGCAAAACACAAAAGCACGACCTGTGGTGGTTTGAAGTCCCACCGCCCTTTGCTGAGAAGAGCGACAGCGGTGAAAAGCCCCGGCCACAATGGTCAGGCTACGCGCTCACCCGTGGCAAGTCGGTGCGGGCCGAATTTTTTGTGGAATGGAGT
>RFXS01000178.1 GCA_009921465.1 Betaproteobacteria bacterium | reverse complement strand
GAGTGGGTCAAGTTCCGCTCCCACCTGTCCCGTGGCGTTACCGTTGGCACCATGCTGATGGACGAGGCGCTTTACTTCATGCGCCTGGGCACTTTTCTGGAGCGAGCCGACAACACCGCCCGTCTGGTGGACGTCAAGTTTCACGCGGTGCAAAGTGACTTTTTTGGCGCGGCCAGCGAGAAAGACCAAGAGTACGACTTCTACCACTGGAGCGCCATTTTGCGCAGCGTCTCAGGCTTTGAGGTCTACCGCAAGGTGTACCGGGACGTGATCAAGCCCGAACGCGTGGCCGAACTGCTGATCCTGCGCCCCGACATGCCACGCTCGCTGCACGCTAGCTTGAACGAAGTGGTGAGCAACCTGGGCCTGGTCAGCAACGAGCAAAGTGGCGAAACCCATCGCCGCGCCGGCAAGCTGCGTGCCGAACTCAAATACGGCCGCATTGACGAAATCCTGGCCACTGGCCTGCACGCCTACCTCACCCAGTTTCTGGACAGGGTGAATGACCTGGGGCTGCACATCAGCCGCGAGTTTTTGGTGCCCTCGGGGGCTTGAGAGCGACCGTCCAGATGCCTTGAAAGATGCCTTGATTGCCAAAAAATTAATTCCTTACTAAAATTAATTTAAAAAGGAAAAAGGAGGTAGCCATGTCCAGCGAATCCACCCTCACCAGCAAGGGGCAAACCACCATCCCAAAGGAGATTCGAGACCGTCTTGCCATGAAGGCTGGCGACCGCATGACCTTTACCCTGATGCCCGACGCCACAGTGGTGATGCGCTTAAAGTCCAAGAGCATCACCGAACTCGCGGGCGCTTTGTACAAAAAGTCAAGAAAACCCTTAACCACCGAGCAGTTGTCGCGGTGATGCTAGGTGTAGACACCAATGTCCTGGTGCGCTTTTTGGTTCGCGACGACCCAGCGCAGTTTGAAAAAGCGCGCTCACTGATAGCGCAAGAAGTGTCTTCTGGAAACCGGGTTGTCATCAACCAATTGGTTTTGCTGGAGACCGAATGGGTGCTGCGAAGCAGATACAGCTTAACGAAACAACAGGTGATGGAAACCATTTCCGCACTGCTGGATGCAAGCGATGTGCATTTTGAGGATGAGCCTGCGGTCGAGGAAGCGCTTTTCGTCTGGCGTGACGCCCATGCAGATTTTGCAGACTGTCTGATTGGCGCCAGAAACCGTCGACTCGGCTGTCGTGCCACCGCAAGCTTCGATGTCAAGGCGGCCAAGTTGCCCGGGTTTGTCGGCATTTGACCTCAGGTCATGACCCTTGCAACGAACCTTGCGAACCATACCCCGTCATCAATTGGCAACACACAGTGACTTTAGTCTGGTGCCCAGCGGCGCAAGGAACCCCCATGTTGAACACCCTTGATTCACGAACCCGTTTAGCCCGGGCCTTGGCAGGCCGCGGTGTTCATTACGGGTGGGCCATGGCGGCGCTGGCCTTTCTGTACGCCTTGTTTTCCTCGGCGGCCATGGGGGTGCCCGGCGTTCTGGTCGTTCCGATGTCCCGCGAACTGGGATGGACGATTGGCGAGATCTCGGCACCGTTCGGACTTCGCCTCGCTTTGTTCGGGCTGATCGCGCCCTTCGCCGGTGGTCTGATGCTGCGCTATGGCCCGCGGCGAATGGTGGGGTACTCCGGGGCCATGCTGGTCGTGGGTTTGCTGGTTGGTATCTTCACCACCGAGAAGTGGCAG
>RFXS01000177.1 GCA_009921465.1 Betaproteobacteria bacterium | reverse complement strand
AAAATTGTGGCCACCAAGCACGAAGAGGTCGCCAGCGCCATGCGCAACAAGTCGCTGATACAAATGCGTGCCGATGCCGAAAGCCGGGTGCTCACGCGCGATTTCGTGGGGGCATTGCGCGCCAAAATTGCCGCAGGCCAACCCGCTGTGATCGCTGAAGTCAAAAAAGCCAGCCCCTCCAAAGGGGTGTTGCGGGCCGACTTTGTGCCGGCTGACATTGCCCAAAGTTATGCCCAAGGCGATGGTGCCATGAGTGCCGCTTGTCTGTCGGTGTTGACCGACCGCACTTACTTCCAAGGGGGGGTGGACGACTTGAAACAAGCGCGCGCTTCGTGCGATTTACCGGTGCTGCGCAAGGACTTCATGGTCGACGCCTACCAAATCTATCAAGCACGGGCCATGGGAGCCGATTGCATTTTGCTCATCGCCGCTTGTTTGGACGACGCCCAAATGGCCGATATGGAAGCCGTGGCCCATGCGCTGGACATGGCCGTCTTGGTCGAGGTGCATGACCGCGTCGAAATGACCCGCGCCTTGAAGCTCAACACGCCGTTGCTGGGGGTCAACAACCGCAACTTGCACACCTTTGACGTGGCCCTGGAGACCACCTTGGATTTGCTCAAAGAGGTGCCTGCCAACCGTTTGTTGGTCACTGAGAGTGGTATTCAAACCCGCGAAGACGTGCTGTGCTTGCGTCAAGCGGGGGTGCAAGCTTTTTTGGTGGGCGAAGCCTTCATGCGTGCGCCCGACCCGGGTTTGGCGCTGGCGGAATTGTTTCAAGCCTAGGCCCAGGGCGCTTGCATCCACACAATATGCAAACACCGCTGTGGGATGAACCTCCCCTGCATTCAGGGGGTTTGCGGCATTGGCCGCCTGACGCGCAAGGTGTGTTGCCCGGTGAGTTGGGCGCAACGCCTTTGGACCCGGCCTGGCAAGTGCTGTGGCAGGCTTTTTCAAGCAGTTCGACAGGCCATTCGCTCGCCACTTTTTTGCGTCAACGCCTCAACGAGGGGGCAGTGGTTTATCCCAGTGACCCACTGCGGGCCCTGCGTCACACCCCGTTGCGGGCTGTGAAAGTGCTGATCTTGGGGCAAGACCCTTATCACGGCCCGGGGCAAGCCGAGGGGTTGGCTTTTTCTGTCGCACCCGGTGTCAAGATACCCCCTTCATTGCGCAATATCGTGCAAGAGGTGCGCCGTGATGTGGGTTTGGGCGCTCCTTCGCATGGATCGCTGATCGGTTGGGCCCAGCGCGGTGTGTTGTTGCTCAACACCTGCTGGAGCGTGGACCAGGGCCATGCGGGCAGCCATGCGGGCAAAGGTTGGGAGGCGCTCACTGACGAAATAATCAATGCTATTGCTTTATCAGCCCCCGTTTGCGTCTATCTTTTATGGGGTGCCCATGCCCAATCCAAGGCCGCGCCCATTGAATGCGCGGCTCGACAAGCCGGGCAAAAACACCTGGTGCTCATGGCGAACCACCCTTCGCCTCTTTCGGCGCGCCGTCCGCCTGCGCCTTTTGTGGGTTGTGGTCATTTTTCGACAACCCAAAAATGGTTGCAAGGACAAGGCATCGACTGGCACTGGGGTTGGGCCCCAGATGGGGACGCAGGTGCCCCAGCAATGGCGCTCAAAGGTGAAAATATGCTATAGTGCGCGGTTCGGCGGAGGGGTGCCCGAGTGGCTAAAGGGGGCAGACTGTAAATCTGTT
>RFXS01000176.1 GCA_009921465.1 Betaproteobacteria bacterium | reverse complement strand
CTGCCGCAATTGCCGCCGCCGCCTCACCCACATGCGACAAGTAAGAGGCGCCACCCAACTCGGTGGTCTGCACCACTTGGAGGCGATTCAAGCCCAAATAGTCGATGATCGATGTCGGACCCAAACCCGGCGCATCACCTGCGCAAAAGTAGGCATCCACATCATTGATGGTCAACCCGGCATCACGCAATGCACCGTGCGCCACATCGGCGTGCAAACGAGCGACAGAATGATCTGGGGCCACCCGCAAGGGGTGCTCGTATATGCCAGCGATACAGGCATGAACCGGCGTGTTCATGGTGTGTCCTTTGCGCTTGCAGGCAAGGTGCCTGAGGCCTTCGCATCGGAGACCATGCTTTGTGCGAGCAACCACACGGGCCGATCGACCAACTTGCCGTCGACCGCTATCGCACCCAAACCGTGTTGGTGCACTTGTTGCAGCACACGCTGGGCCCATTGCAACTCGGTGGCGCTGGGTGCAAAACCATGGTTGACTCCAGCGACTTGCTTGGGGTGGATGCACAGCTTGCCACCCATGCCCATGCGGCGAGCGCGGATCACATCGGCGGCCAAGGCTTGGTCATCACCAAAAGCCAAGGTGACACCATCCACGGGTGCGCGCACACCCGCCAAGCGCGAAACCAATACCAAATGGGTGCGAACTGCATTGAGCTCTTCGCCGTCACTGCCGATGCCTGCGTCTGACGCAAAATCGACCGAGCCAAAAATGAGCCTGTCCACTTGGGGGGCACTGGCCAGTTCCCGTGCGCGGTCCCAACCATAAACACTTTCGACAATGGGCAGCAATTGCTGATCGGGGCGCAGGCTTTTGGCCAACTGGATCAGCAAATCAGGCTCTTGGGCTTTGGGCAACACCAGGCCGCGCACAGCAGGGTGACTGAGCAAATCCAAATCGCCATCAAACCAAGGCGTTCCATGCGCATTACAGCGCAGATAAACCGGTTTATCAGGATGCAACCATTGGCCGATGGCAGCACGGGCAGACAGCTTTGCCTCAGGTGCAACAGCGTCCTCCAGGTCAATGATCACCGCATGGGCACCGGTGGCCAAGGCCTTGTCGAAACGCTCGGCACGGTCGCCGGGAACAAATAAATAACTTCTCATGGGGTCAAATCACCGCGAGTTCGCGCAGTTTTTCAATTTGTTGATCGGTAAATCCCGCTTGCAGCAGCACTTGTGCGGTGTGCTGCCCCAAGGTGGGCGCGGCCACCGATGCAACGGGCCCGGCTGTGATGGGGCAAGCCAGGGTGCGAATGGGACCTTGCGGGTGGTCCATGCTGACAACCACGCCCATCTCCTGAGCAAAGTCGTTGTCCAAGGCTTGTGCCACATCATTGACCGCCGATGACGGCACCTGACCCGCGAACACATGCAACCAATGGGCGGTGGTTTGCTGCTGCAGCACCTCGTCCAAAGCCAAATTAAGTTCATGGCGGTTTTTCAATCGGGCTGCAAAACTGCCAAATCGTTCATCATTCACCCACTGAGGGCGATTGATCTTTTCACACAACACGCTCCAAAATTTTTCTTTGTTGCACATCACAAACATCCAACCATCCTGGGTGCGGTACAACTCGCTGGGCACCAACGAAGGATGACCTGAGCGCGCCTGACGCCCTGTGACCACGCCTTTGTTGAGGTACCAAGTGGCCAAGTAGGCCAAGTTGTACATGGCCACGCTATAAAGGC
>RFXS01000175.1 GCA_009921465.1 Betaproteobacteria bacterium | reverse complement strand
GGTTCAAAGGATTTGGACAGGCTTTCTAAGCCGGGTTGTGCAGGAGTGAGGGACATGTGCTTGGCAGACGTGAATGAGCAGGACGGGATAGCCCGAGCAACGTGAGATTCTAGTGTTTTGAGCATCGCTATGATGCATGCTCGTCACCGGGAGAGTGTGTCTCACAACGCCGCCGAAGGAGCAACCGCCCCGGAATCTCTCAGGCCCCAGGACCGGTGACAAGTCAGATCTCTGAAGAGCTGCAGAATTTGGTCAATCTGCACACCGAAGGAGCAAGCCATCGCCACAGTGCGACGCGTGAATCTCTCAGGTCCAGCACAGAGGGGGTGATGCATAGCAAGGTGCCGTGCGTCTCCCTTCAATGGACTCTTTGAGGATTGCTTCATGAAACACATCGCCGTCATCGGTGGTGGCATCACTGGTGTCACCACGGCTTATGCCTTGGCCCAACAAGGTTTCTCCGTTACTTTATTTGAACGCCACCGCTACGCGGGCATGGAAACGTCTTATGCCAATGGCGGACAGCTGTCGGCTTCGAATGCCGAGGTCTGGAACCACTGGTCCACCTTGGTCAAGGGATTGAAGTGGATGACGCGGCGCGATGCGCCCTTGTTGTTTCACCCCCAAGCCAGTTGGCACCAATGGTCTTGGCTGACCGAATTCGTCGCGCAACTGCCCCATTACGAGGCCAACACCATTTACACCGCGCAACTGGCCATCGCAGCGCGGGCGTATTTGTTCAAATGGGCACAACAAGAGGCCATCGACTTTGATTTAAAGCGCGAAGGCATTTTGCACATTTATCGCGACAAGCAAAGCTTTAACCATGCCGCCAAAGTCAGTGCCTTGCTACAAAAAGGCGGCTTGGAGCGTCGAGCCGTGTCGCCTTTGGAGATGCAGCAAATTGAACCTGCATTGCAAGGCGATTTTTATGGCGGCTTTTTCACCGAAAGCGACAGCACGGGTGACATTCACAAATTCACGTATGGGTTGTCCAAAGCGCTGGGGCGCATGGGTGTTGAAACTGTTTATGAAAGCGACGTCAGGCATTTGAAAACCAATGGTGATCACGTACAACTGCAGGTCAAGCGCGGGGATGAGTTGGTGGCGTTTCAAGCGGATGCTGCCGTGGTGTGCTGTGGTACCAACAGCCGTGAACTGGCTTCGCAAGTGGGAGACAGGGTGAACGTCTATCCGGTGAAAGGCTATTCCATCACGGTGCATTTGAACGATGCGCACAGTCAGACCAGTGCGCCGCAAGTCAGCTTGTTAGATGACGCCACCAAATTGGTCACCAGTCGGTTGGGTTTGGACCGTTTCAGAGTGGCAGGAACAGCCGAGTTCAATGGTTTTAACAAGGACATCCGTGCGGACCGCATTCAACCCTTAGTGGATTGGGTGGCGCAGTGTTTCCCAGGTATCAGCACCAGACAGTTCACACCCTGGGCGGGCTTGCGCCCCATGATGCCCAATATGTTGCCCAAAGTCGGTTCAGGCAAAACCCCCAACGTGTTTTACAACACCGGTCACGGGCATTTGGGTTGGACGTTGTCTGCTGCCACCGCTGTGTCTGTGGCCAACAGTGTGGTTGATGCCAGAAACGCCAAGTCCCCCGTATCCCTGCGCGTGAGACCCGTGTCAGAGATGGCTTGATCAGTGGTCAGGCTTGCGCGGCGATGTCGCGCAAGGCCTGGGCAAACACCTGCGCAGGCTGGCCACCTGAAATGAGGTGACGGTCGTTGA
>RFXS01000174.1 GCA_009921465.1 Betaproteobacteria bacterium | reverse complement strand
TTTATAGCGAGCCCAATAAACCTCTTTGCGCCGGGCATCGACAGTGACGATAAAATCCTTCTCATGGACTTGTGCTGCAGGGCTCATGGCCGCTCGCAGTTCAGAAAATTTCTTGGCCATCAATGTTCTCCTTCACGTCGAAGTTGTTCCAGGTGTTCGTCTTACAGTTGATCGGCGATGGGGACGTGAACTTCATACCAACGATCGTCGCCGGTTTTGTCACCGCCGATCAGCAAAATCGCCATGCGGCGCGGGTCAAAGGCATAGAGCGTTCGATATGGACGTCCGGCGTGCTGTGTTCGAAGCTCACGCATATGCCCGTGTCTAGAGCCATTGATGCCACTGCTGTGCGGATGGCCCAGCGACGGACCACGCGCCTCCAGCAACTGGACCGAAGCCGCCACAGAAACCTGCTCGGCTTCCGTCAGACCGGTCCACCAGTCGCCAAATTCATCGGTGTATTCGACATCCCAAGTCATGCGCCAAATATAACCTCAAAGGAATATTTCTTCAAGGCCTGTAGGTCGATCGAGAACTTGCTGTGGCGCGCGCGCTTTGCACAGGTTACTTCTACAACTAGGCAGCGCAACTTCGGGGATCCGAAAGCACCCAAAGGTACTAAAGGCCAACGGACTCGGGGCATCCACAACCAAAAAAACCAAATTGACACACCGATTTGGCGGTGCGCACCCAATAATCACGGCCTTAACGGTGGAGTGATCATGCGGATTTGCTGCGGGCCATACAAGGCTTGGGTTTTGGGTGTTTTGTGGGGCCTGGTGAGCACCAGCGTCAACGCCGCTTGCCTGGGCGACGCCAAGGCCGCGCGGGTTCACGTTTTTGATGTGGTGCCGCAATTCACCGCTGCGCGGATTTACGGCAGTTGGTCGCCCCTGTTGCAGCGGGTGGGCACCGCCAGCGGGCTGTGCTTTGAGTTGCGCGTCGCCCCATCCATCCCCGAGTTTGAACAAAAATTGTTTCTAGGCGAACCGGCGTTTGCATTTGTCAATCCTTACCATGCGGTATTGGCACATAAAAAGCAGCGCTATCTCCCCTTGCTGTCTGATGGTGAAGAGATGCTCAAAGGCATTTTGGTGGTGCGCCAAGACAGCCCCATCCGTCAACTGCAAGACCTGCAAAGCAAAACCTTGGCGTTTCCGGCACCCAATGCGTTTGCGGCCACCTTGTTGATTCGCGCCGAGTTGGCCAAGAAAAAGATCGATACCCAAACCCAGTTTGTCAAAACCCACAGCAATGTGTACCGTACCGTGATCCAAGGCGAAGTGGCCGGTGGCGGTGGCGTGAACAACACCTTGGACAGCGAGTTGCCCGAAATTCGACAGCAACTACGGGTGCTGCACGAAACAGCCAGCTACCAACCCCACCCCGTGGTGACACACCCCGGTGTGCCAGCCGCCACCCGTGAGCGTTTTTTCAAAGCTTTTGCGTCACTGACCCAAGACGATGCAGGCAGAAAGTTGCTCGACGCGGTGGGCATCAGCAAACCCGTTCAGGTCAATTACCTCAAACACTACAAGGTGCTGGAAGACCTGGGGCTGGAGAAGTTTTTGGCCATTCCCTGAGCAGGCACATGCTGGATCGCAACAACACATGGAGAAATGCCCGGCCAGCGCTATTGATTGCGTTGGCACTGGCTTTGCTGCAACTTGTCACTGGCTGGGTTACCTACCAGCAATCGACCCAACTGGTGAGCGATGACATGCTCACGTTTGACCAGCGAAAAATAGGCGCGCCACAAAAAAAGCCCCA
>RFXS01000173.1 GCA_009921465.1 Betaproteobacteria bacterium | reverse complement strand
ACTGCCCCTGCCACCTGAAGCGCTGGTGGTAAACAGGCCCGCTACGGTGTAGCGGGCTTCAGCGTCTTAAGGGCGCGAAATGCGAATAGATAGTTGCACTGAAATACGAAGAGATCATGGCCACAACACAAGTTCAAACCGTTAGCACCGCAGGGGATAAGGCCAAGTTGGTCGCGTCCGCGCTGCTGGTGGTGGCGGCGCTGGCCGGGTATTTCCTGCTTGCCAAGCAAGGCTCCCTAGCGCAATGGGCTGCCTTTTTGGTCTTGTTGGCATTGCAAATTGCCTCGGGCATGGTGGCCGATGACGAAATTTCTTTCACCGGCCCCTTCAGCCAATGGGTCTCCGGTGCATCGGTCACCTGGGCCACTTGGTACCACAAAGCGGTGGGCAAGAAACTGCTGTTGCTGTGGTTTGCCTTGCACCTGTTGGCCATGGTGTTTCATCGTTGGCGTTTTGGCGAAAACTTGGTGACAGCCATGTTCAGTGGCGACAAGGTTTTCCCTTTTGAAGCCACTTCCTCTCAAGACCGCGCTGCCCAACGGTTTCGGGCCTTGCTGGTGCTTTTGGTTTGCGCAGGCTTGGTTGGCTGGCTGGTCAATCTGCCCCTGCCCAACAGCCCCTGAATTCAGATGCGCATGGCCGATATCCAGATCATCCGTCCCGACACCCCAGACCTGCTCGCACAGGTTGTCTCTATTTTTCGAGAGTACGCCCATTCTTTGTCCATTGATTTGGGTTTTCAAGGGTTTGAGCAAGAGCTCGCTTTGCTTCCGGGTGACTATGCCCCTCCGCGCGGCGCCTTGTTGCTGGCCACTGTGGATGGTTTGGTGGCCGGCTGCTGTGCCTTGCGCCCCTTGGACGCCAGTGATTACGCCAATGCCAGCGAGATGAAACGCTTGTACGTGCGAAATGCCTTTCGCGGTTTTGGCTTGGGACGAGAGCTGGCCTCTCGCACGCTTGACCTGGCCCGCCAAGCCGGCTACAGCCATGTGTTGCTCGACACCTTGGACGATATGGAGGCCGCCCGCTCGCTGTACTTGGAGTTGGGTTTTGAGGAAATCCCACCCTACTACCACAACCCCATTGCTGGGGCCCATTACCTGAAAGTCGATCTTTGAAGCGCCCACACCGCTAACGCTTTGACGTGCCCAAAACAAAAGCCCCCTGGCGGGGGCTTTTTGCATCATGCGCTCAAATGGCGCACAAGCTTTGTTCAGCCTTTGGCTTGGGCCAACATGGTTTCGGCGTCGCTGACCTCGAACTTGCCGGGGCCTTCCACGTTCAACGTGGCGACCTTGCCGTCTTTGATCAGCATGGAGTATCGGTTGCTGCGCAAACCCATGCCACGCGCGGTCAAATCCAGGGTCAAACCCGTGGCTTTGGTGAAGTCAGCGCTGCCGTCACCCAACATGCGCACTTTGCCGTTGGTGTGCTGGTCACGGGCCCATGCGCCCATCACAAATGCATCGTTGACGCTGACGCACCAAATCTCATCCACGCCGGCCTTTTTCAGATCGTCGAAATGCGTCACATAACCGGGCACATGTTTGGCGGAGCAAGTGGGGGTGAAAGCGCCGGGCAAGGCGAACAGTGCAATGGTTTTTCCTGCCGATGCCTTGACCACATCGACCGGGTTGGGGCCAATGCTGCAGCCATTGCCTTCGACTTCTGAATACTCCATCAGGGTGGCGGCGGGGAGGGCGTCTCCGACTTTGATCATGGTGAACTCCTGTACAAGGTTGAAATAAAGATATTGGAATGTACCAATGAAAAACGACCCTATTGTGGGTCGTTTTTCAAAGTCTG
>RFXS01000172.1 GCA_009921465.1 Betaproteobacteria bacterium | reverse complement strand
AAGCTGTTGCCTGCCGCGGTCATCTGCGACACGTTCACCGCCCCCAGGCGATTGCCACCATAGACGACGTATCGCGTGCCGGTGAGTTCCGTCAACTCGATGTCATCAAAGCCATCACCGTTCACGTCGCCGACGTTTTGCGCGCCTTGGTTTTCATTCGAAAGACCGAGCTTGCCGCCGCTCGCGTTGCCTTCAATCTGAAAGCCCTGACTCAGACTGGCCAACTGAGCCAGTGGCAAGTCATAGTTCCATTTCACCACCAAAGACGATGTCAGCGACGTATTACCGCTGGCCGCGCTGGTAACCTCGGCACTCACCGTCACATTGCCAAAAGCCTGGCTCTCCAGTTGGGCCTGAGACACTGTCACATCTAGGTATTGGTTGCTGATGTTGGTAGATGCCATCTCGCGAGAGAAGAACGTCGAGCGAGATGTGGTGTTTGGGGCGGTCGAATTGGCCTTGGCCCAAGCCACCAAAAAGTTGTTTCAAGGGGATGTGGACATCCGCGTTGCCGTTGACCGCGATTCCGGTGATTACGAAACGTTTCGCCGCTGGATGGTGGTGCCTGACGAGGCTGGCTTACAAAACCCCGATGCTGAAGAGCTGTTGATGGATGCCACCGATCGCGTCTCGGACGTGGAGGTCGGTGAGTACATTGAAGAGGGTGTGGCGTCGGTGCCCATTGGGCGCATCGGTGCCATGGCTGCCAAGCAGGTGATTTTGCAAAAAATCCGCGATGCCGAGCGCGAAATGCTGCTCAATGATTTCTTGTCGCGCGGCGACAAAATTTTTGTGGGCACCGTCAAGCGCATGGACAAGGGTGACATCATTGTTGAAAGCGGCAGGGTGGAAGGCCGCTTGCGCCGTGGCGAGATGATTTCCAAGGAAAACCTGCGCAATGGCGACCGTGTGCGGGCCATGATCATGGAGGTGGACCTGACATTGCGCGGGGCGCCCATCATCTTGTCGCGTTCGGCCCCAGAGTTCATGATCGAACTGTTCCGCCAAGAGGTCCCCGAGATTGAGCAAGGCCTGCTGGAGATCAAATCTTGTGCCCGCGATTCAGGCTCACGGGCCAAAATTGCGGTGCTCTCGCACGATAAACGGGTCGACCCCATCGGCACGTGCGTTGGTGTGCGTGGCACCCGGGTCAACGCCGTTACCAATGAATTGGCCGGAGAACGTGTCGACATCGTGCTGTGGAGCGAAGACCCGGCGCAGTTTGTCATCGGCGCTTTGGCCCCAGCCAACGTCAGCTCCATCGTGGTTGACGAAGAAAAACATGCCATGGATGTGGTGGTGGACGAGGAAAACCTGGCCATTGCCATTGGCCGTGGTGGGCAAAACGTCCGCTTGGCTTCTGACTTGACGGGCTGGAAGATCAACATCATGGACGCCAACGAATCAGCCCAAAAGCAAGCCAACGAAACCGATTACCTGCGCACGCTGTTCATGGAAAAGCTCGACGTGGATCAGGAAATTGCTGACATCTTGATCGCAGAGGGTTTCACCAGTTTGGAAGAGGTGGCCTATGTGCCCTTGCAAGAGATGCTCGAAATTGAAGGCTTTGACGAAGACACCGTCAATGAACTGAGATCGCGCGCCAAAGACATCTTGCTGACCATGGAAATTGCCCGTGAAGAAAGCATAGAAGAGGTTTCGCAAGATTTGCGTGATCTTGAAGGGCTTGATGCAGAACTGATCGCCACCTTGGCGCAGAACGGTGTCAACACCCGAGACGAATTGGCAGACCTGGCCGTGGATGAGCTGACCGCCATCACCGGCCAACCCGAGGAGGAGGCCAAGGCCCTGATCCTGAAGGCACGCGAA
>RFXS01000171.1 GCA_009921465.1 Betaproteobacteria bacterium | reverse complement strand
CCCTCGACCGCTGCCAAGTCCAGCTATTCGCCCATCATCACCCCCACGCACATTGCCGCTGCCCCAGTGAACACACACAAAGACCCCAAATTGGCCAACCATTGGAAAACCAAACCGCTGGAGAGCCTGACCGATGCTGACGTCTCGGCCATGCCCGACAGCGAGTACATGAACAGCGTTCAGATGGCGTTCTTCCGCCGCAAGCTGGTGCAGTTGAAACAAGACATCCTCAACAGTGCCGGTGAAACCACCGAGCATCTGCGCGAGGACACCACCGTGGTGCCCGACCCGGCCGATCGCGCCACCATTGAAGAAGAGCATGCCCTGGAGTTGCGCACCCGTGACCGCGAGCGCAAATTGCTCAAGAAAATCGAGCAGTCCATCTCCCGCATTGACAGCGAAGATTACGGTTACTGTGACGAAACCGGTGAGCCCATTGGCGTGGGCCGCTTGCTGGCCCGCCCCACCGCCACTTTGTCGCTGGAGGCGCAGCAGCGGCGCGAACTCAAACAGAAAATGTTTGGCGATTGACCAACCCCAGGGGCCGCCACTGCGGCGTGTGCACCACAACAGGCCTGCGGGCCTGTTTTTTTTGGCCGGGCAAACTCTTAATAATCAACATTGGAAGTTCTTCCTAAGTTGCTAATTTAAAACAACTTTTTCTCTTCGAAAGTCCACGCGAAAACGGCTCTAAGTACTTGATTTAATTGAAAAAAACACAAATGCTTTGGAGATCTGGGTAAATCCTGCTACAGTGCAAATAAGTGCAATAAAGTGGTGAAAAATGCATTTGTATTTGCATTTTGCTTTTTGCCTGTTTCCAAGGATGTCTTGCTGTGTTTCAAGGTGCTTCATCGTTGACGCTGGATGCCAAGGGCCGTTTGTCGGTGCCCACGCGCCACCGCGAGGTGCTGGCTGCCATGGCGCAGGGCCAGCTCACCCTGACGCGTCACCCCCATGGATGTTTGATGATGTTCCCGCGCCCCGAGTGGGAGCGCTTTCGCGAGCGATTGGCCGCCTTGCCCATGAGCGCGCAGTGGTGGAAGCGCCACTTTTTGGGCAACGCCATGGATGTCGAGATGGATGGCACCGGGCGTGTGCTGGTCTCACCTGAGTTGCGCGAGGCCGCAGGCATCCAACGCGAAACTTTGCTGCTGGGCATGGGCCACCACTTTGAACTGTGGGACAAGGCCACCTACGAAACCCAGCAGGCGCAAGCCTTGCAAGGTGAGATGCCCGATGTGTTCAAGGACTTTTCTTTCTGAATGAGCACGGTGTCTTTGACATGCACCCACACCACGGTTTTGTTGCAAGAAGCGGTCGATGCCTTGGTGCACGACCCGCAGGGCCACTACGTCGATGGCACGTTTGGGCGAGGTGGGCATTCGCGCGCGATCTTGGCGCGCTTGTCCAGCAACGGGCGCTTGAGCGCTTTCGATCAAGATCCGCAAGCAGTTCAGTCTGCACAGGACTTGCTGCAAGACACGCGGTTTTCCATCCGGCACGCGGCATTTTCAAGTTTGCGCGAATGGCCGGTGGCGAGTTTGAGCGGGGTGCTGCTCGACATTGGTGTGAGTTCGCCACAAATCGATCAAGCCGAGCGCGGCTTTTCGTTTCGCCACGACGGCCCATTGGACATGCGCATGGACCCGACCCGAGGGCGCAGCGTGCACGAGTGGTTGGCCACAGCACAACAGCAAGAAATCATGGAGGTGATTCGTGACCATGGCGAAGAACGGTTTGCTGTTCAGATTGCAAAGGCGATTGTGGCTCGCAGACAAGAGCGGGGCGCGCCTGCCAGCACCGCTGAGTTGGCCCAACTCGTGGCTG
>RFXS01000018.1 GCA_009921465.1 Betaproteobacteria bacterium | reverse complement strand
ACTAGCAAACGCAAGTGCCCAGCGTTGCATCCATGCAGGTATTGGCAACGCTGCGGCAGCGGGTGTGATTTCAAGCATGGTTTACTCCGTGAGATTTAAAGCGTGACAAGCTGCCCCCGCGCATGAGCTTGCCCGGAAGCAGGTGACCCACAATGGCCTCTGCCATGTGGGCACATTCGATCAACGCGTCCAGGTCCACCCCGGTTTCGATGCCCATTTCTTCGCACATGAAGACCAGATCTTCAGTGCAAATATTGCCAGCAGCCCCTTGGTGACCAGCAAAAGGGCAACCGCCCAAACCCGCGCATGAGCTGTCAAAGCGGTCTACCCCCATCGCCATCCCGGCATAGGCATTGGCCAAGCCTGTGCCACGGGTGTCGTGCAGGTGCAAACTCAAGGGCAGGTCCGGCCAACGGTTGCGCACCGCCCCAATCACCTCGGTGATGGCGCGCGGGTGGGCCCAGCCCACGGTATCGGCCAAGCGCAAACAGGGCAGCTTCAGCCCATGTTCGGTGAGCACGCCCATCAACTGCTCAATGCGCAGCAGCACAGTGGCAGGTGTGATGGCACCGGCCAAGTTGCAGCCAAATGCAGTCATCACGATGGCCGACTCGATGGGTATGGCGTGTTGCAGGCAGTAGGCAATCACCAGTCGCTGCTCTTGCAGGGTTTGTTCCGTGTTCTTGCCGGTGTTGCTGATGGAAAAGGGCTCAGAGGCGCTGATTTGCAAACGACCGGGCACGTGCAAAGGGGTCGTCAAAGCGCGCTCCAAACCACGCAAATTGAGCCAGACAGCGGTGTAAATCACGCCAGCAAAGGAGCGCAAACGGTGGGCCACTGTTTCGGCATCGGACATGCCTGGCACGCGCTGTGGATTGACGAAAGACACCGCTTGCACCTCGCGCAAGCCAGTTTGGGCCAATGCTTCTATGAAGCGCACTTTGTCGTCGGTGGTGATCGGCCCGGGTTCGATTTGAAAGCCCTCGCGGGGGCCTTCTTCGTGGATGTGGATGCGCGAGGGAAAGTCAGTCATGGGGAGGCTTTGTGGGGGGAAGATGGAACTCGGCGTTGTGTTGACCCAAATCTGGCACCGGCCCACCCAAGGGCAAGCGCTGGCCGTCAAACAACAAGGGCAGGCCGTGCAATGCGTAGCCTTGCCCGGGCACGGGCACGCGCAGGCCCAGGGCTTTCACCTGCTCTTGCGCCAGCGCTTCGGGCACGGTGTGCACGGGTGAGCAGGGCACGCCGATGGCCAAAAAATGGTCTTGCCAGTGGGCACGGCTTTGGGTGAGCATGATGGCGCGCAATTCCAGCAGCAATGCATCTTTGTGGGTGATGCGTGCGCGATTGGTGGCAAAGCGATCATCGTTGGCCCACTGGGCTTGGCCCACCACAGCGGCCAGTTTGGCAAACAAGCGGTCGTTGCCGCAGCAAATGAGCAACGGACCGTCCAGCGTGTCAAAGGCTTCATAGGGCACAAAGCCACTGTGGCCCGACGCATGGCGCATGGGTGGCAGACCCTCATGGATGTAGGACTCAGACTTTTGTGCGTTCCAAGTCAGCGCTGTCTCCAGCAAAGACGAATGCAGCACCCCCCCGCGCCCGGTGATGTGGCGTTGCTGCAGCATGGCCAAGGTGCCAATCACCACCCACATGCCGGTGCCCTGGTCCACCACCGAGGCACCCAAGCGCATGGGTGGGTCGTCCGGCCCACCGTTGGTGCTGGACAAACCGCTGTAGGCTTGCAGCAATGGCTCGTAACCGGGTCGCAGTTGCATGGGGCCGGTGTGGCCAAAGGCGGAAATTTCACCGTAAATCAAGCGGGGGTGGCGCTGACACAGGCTGGGCCCATCGATGCCCATGTCTTGGGTGACGCCGGGTCGCAGGTTGTGGATCAAAATGTCAGCACTGTCGACCAAGCGCTCAAAGGCCTCCAAACCATCTTTGCTTTTGAGGTCCAGCGCCAGCGACTTTTTGCCACGGTTGAACAAATGAAAGTTCAACGCATCGCCGCCGCGAAACACCGGGCCCATGCGACGCCCATCGTCGCCGCCATCGACGCGCTCTATTTTCAGCACCTCAGCACCGAGGTCGGCAAAAATGGCCCCGGCAAAAGGGCCGGCCAAGATTTGGCCCAGTTCGATCACGCGCAAGCCACGCAGCGGGCCGTTTTGGGAAGAGGTCAAAGGTTCTGGGTTCACGCGGCACGCCTGTGGATTTTCAAAGACCGCCCAAGATAGCAGATTTCGCGCCCCAAAAGACCCAGCAAAACCCGCGCACAGGGTAGGATGCGCGACAGATTGCCACCCATCCGTAGTTCATGCAAACCCCACGCCCCGTGCCCCACGACCCAGCCGCGAATTTGGTGGTTTACTCGGCCGCTTTCAAGCCTTTTTGCCAAGCCCTGCTGGCGGGGTTTGCCCATGCCCACCCCACCGTGAAGTTGCAGTTTGTTGATGGTGTGAGCACAGAGTTGCACGCCCAATACCTGGGTTTGCACAGCCAGGGCTTACCACCGCCCGATGTGATTTGGAGTTCTGCCATGGACTTGCAAATGAACTTGGTGCAGCAAGGTCACGCCCAGGTGCACCGCAGTGCCCATGCCCAGACCTTGCCAGCTTGGGCCAGTTACCAAGGCATGGCTTATTGCACCACGCTCGAACCCCTGGTGAGCTTGCGCCACACCCAGCACATCGGGCCCGATCAACGGGTCAACACGCTGGCCGAGGTGGCCGATGTCATTGAGCGTCAGCCCAACTTGCTGCGCAACCGAATGGCGTGCCTGGATATCGAGGCCAATGGCATGGGCTTTTTGGCCATGCTGGTCGCGCGCGACCAAGCCGACGTGTTTGAGCGCTTCATTCGGTTGGCGGCTGACCTGCAGGTGCAAGGGCATGCATCCAACCCGCCACTGGTACAGGCTTTGGTGGCACAGCGCGCGGTGTTGGCTTTTCCCGTGCTGGGCGCCTTTGCAGCCCGCGCAGTTCAAGCGCATCCCGAATTGGCCGTTTGCACCAGCGACCAAGCGCGTTTGGGTGTGTCGCGCGTGGCATTGATTCCCAACCACGCACCACACCCCGAGCAAGCGGCTTGCTTTATGGATTTCTTGCTGTCCCCCGCCGGTCAGGCATGTATGCACGCGGATGGTTTGTTTCCGCTCAGCGACCAAGGGCAAAGTCAGCACTTGCCCCAAATGGATGTGCAGCCCTTGCCAATCGACGATGGATTTGTGCGCTGGCTAGACGCCCATGCACGCGAGGCTTTGCGCCGTGATTGGCATCGCTTGTCTCTGGCATGATGCTTGTGGAATGATTGTTTGTTGAAAGGAAGATCTATGTGCTTCAACCGCCGCCGCTTCAATGGCTTGTTTTTGGGCCTGGCCCTGTGTGGGATGGTGCCACTGGCCCAAGCTCAGGCCAACTGGCCAAGCAAACCATTGCGCATCGTTGTGCCGTTTGCACCGGGCTCTTTCACCGATTTGTCGGCCCGCGCCTTGGCCGTGGAGTTGACCGATCAGCTCGGTCAGCAAGTGGTGGTGGAAAACAAAGGTGGCGCGGGCGGCACCATTGGGGCCGATGCGGTGGCCAAGTCTGCCCCCGACGGCCACACCTTGCTATTGACCGATAACTCATTTGTCATGGCCGCTGGCTTGTACCCGCGCTTGCCTTTTGATCCGCAAAAGGACTTTGCCCAAATCAGCCTGATCGCCGAGTCCCCATCCATCATGATTGCCCGCGCGGATTTGCCGGCCAAATCGGTGGCCCAATTGGTCGAGGCTGCGCGCGCCAAGCCCATGGATTTCATGTTTGGATCGGGCGGACAAGGCTCGTCGGCTCACCTGGCCACCGAGTTGTTTTTGAGCGTGACGGGCACCAAGATGACACACATACCCTACAAGGGTGTGGCCGCGGCCATTGCAGAGGTGATTGCTGGGCGGCTGGACATCACCATTGCCAGTTTGGCCAGTGGCATGCCCCATGTGCGCAGCGGTCGTGCACAAGGTTTTGGTGTGACGGGCAAAGAGCGCAGCCCCTTGTTGCCCCAAGTACCTACCTTTGCCGAACAAGGTTTTGGTGACTACAACATGTCCTACTGGTGGGGCGTGGCTGCGCCGGCGGGCACACCCGCAGCGGTGCTGCAACGTTTGAACCAAGAGATTGCCAAGGCCGCTGAAAAGCCCCGCTTGCGCGACTCATTCATTGCCCAGGGTGCACGGGCGGTTACCTCCACCCCCGCCGAGCAATCGCGCAAGGTGGACGACGAAATCCGAGTGTGGAAAGCCACCATTCAAAAAGCCAATATCAAGGTAGAGTAAACCATGAACCTCGTTTATATTGCCGCTGGCAAACGTCTGATCGGCTTGTGTGTGTTGTTGTCCGCCGTATTGGCATTGCCGTGGGCTGGGGCGCAAACTTACCCCAGCAAAACCATCACTGTGGTGGTGCCGTTTCCACCCGGTGGGCCGACCGATAGCAGCGCGCGTTTGATCGCCCGAGCGTTGTCGGCCCAACTCAAGCAAGCCGTGGTGGTGGAAAACCGACCCGGTGCGGGCGGCACTGCAGGCTCCACTTATGTGGCCAATGCCAAACCCGACGGATACACCTTGCTGTGGGGCAGCACCAGCAGCTTGGGCGTCGCCCCCACCCTGTACCCCAAGCTCGCCTACGGTTCGTTGACCTCATTTGCCCCATTGGCCATGGTGGCGCGCAGCCCGGTTATATTTGTGGGACGCAGTGGCATCAAGGCCAACTCACTCAAAGAGTTCATCGCATTGTCCAAAGAGCAAAAGCTGTCATATGGATCGGCGGGCAATGGGTCGCTCAACCACTTGGTGGGCGAGTGGCTCAAAAGCGAAGGCGGATTTGACATGCTGCACGTGCCCTACAAAGGCGGCACACCCGCACTCAATGACTTGCTCAGCGGCCAGGTCGACATGACCTTGGAGACCGTGCCATCGGTGACGCCCTTCATCAAAACCGATAAGCTGAAAATTTTGGCCACTGGCGGGCGACAACGTGCGCCCCAGTTGCCTGGTGTGCCCACGGTGCGCGAGGTCATTGGAGGTGAATTCGAGGCGTACTCCTGGGTCGGCTTGGTGGCCCCCATTCAAACCCCGCCCGAGGTGCTCAAGGCCTTGTCGGACGCTTTGATGGCTTGTGAAAACGATGCCGCATTGCAACGCGACATCACCGCCACGGGCTTGGACCCGGTCAAGAGCTCGCCCGAAAAATTCCGTCAAGACATCGAGGCCGAACTGGCCAAGTGGACGCGCTTGGTGCGCATGTTCAAACCCAGCGTTGACGGATGAACATCACCATCATTGGCGCAGGTTTGGGCGGGCTGAGCGCGGCCTTGGCCTTGCTGCAAAAAGGCTTTCGTGTCACGGTGCTCGAGCAAGCCGCAGAGTTGGGCGAAATTGGCGCAGGGGTTCAGCTCGGCCCCAACGCGGTGGGCGTGCTGTACCGATTGGGGTTGCAAGCCCCATTGGAGACGGTGACGTGTGAGACCTTGGGCAAGCGGGTGCGCTTGTGGAACACCGGCCAAACCTGGCCCTTGTTCGACTTGGGCACGGTTTCGCGTGAGATGTATGGCTACCCGTATCTCACGGTGCACCGTGCCGATTTGCACCAAATCTTGGTCGATGCGGTGCGGGCCTTGCAACCCGACGCCTTGGTACTCAATGCCAAATTGCACAGCATGGTGGTGCACGGCGACAGGGTTGCATTGCACTTGAGCGACCAACGGGTGCTGCATGCCGACGCTGTGATTGGCGCCGATGGGGTGCACTCCAAAGTCAGAGAGGGCTTGTTTGGCCAGGACGATCCGCGCTATTCGGGTGTCATGGCGTGGCGCGGGGTGATTGATGCACAGTTGTTGCCCGCCCACATGCGCGAACCTTATGGCACCAACTGGGTGGGGCCCGGTGCGCATGTGGTGCAGTACCCACTGCGACAAGGTTCGCTGATGAATTTTGTCGGCGCCATTGAGGGCAACCGCTGGGAGATCGAGTCCTGGTCTGAGCGCGGCTCCCGCGAAGAGTGCTTGGCTGACTTTGTGGGTTGGCACGAAGAAGTGCAAGCCATGATCAAAGCCATTGCAGTGCCTTTTAAATGGGTACTCAAAGTGCGCGACCCAATGTCGCGTTGGAGCCGCGGGCCTGTCACCCTGTTGGGCGATGCGTGCCATCCCACCTTGCCATTTTTGGCCCAAGGTGCGGCCATGGCGATTGAAGATGGCTACATGTTGGCACGTGCTTTGTCCCTGTGCCCGACCCAACCTGGCGAGGCGTTTGAGCGCTACGAGGCGGTGCGCAAAGAGCGAACGGCCCGCGTGGTGCAGGGGTCTGCGGCCAATACCCAGCGCTTTCACAACCCCGCCTTGGCACATGCCCAAGGGGCCGCCGACTATGTGGCGCGTGAATGGAGCGAAGAGCGGGTGAAAGACCGTTATGAGTGGTTGTTCAAATATGACATTGATGCCGTGGTTCTTTGAGGCCCCAAACCCGAGGGAGCGTGCATGAGCGAGGCCGCAGGTAACAGTTTGGAGCGCATGTTGGGCTTGCTGGACTTGTTCTCTATTGACAAGCCGGTGTGGTCTACCGAGGCCATGATGCAAGCCACCGGCAGCACCCGTTCGACCTGTTACCGCTACCTGAAGGTGTTGCAAGCGTCGGGGTTTTTAACGCCAGTGGCCCAAGGCGCATACATGTTGGGGCCGCGCGTCATCGAGTTGGACCGCCAGGTCCGCATGCGCGACCCGATTTACATGGCCGCCGGTCCGCCCATGAAGCAACTGGCCCATCGCACCGGTCACAGCACCTTGTTGTGCATGCTCTACAGTGACACGGTGATGTGTGTGCGGGAAGAAATCAGCCCCAATGCCCCACCGGGTTTGTTCAGCCGTGGTCAAAAGCGACCCTTGTTCCATGGCGCTGCATCCAAGGTGATCATGGCGCATTTGCCACCCCATCAATTACGCAACCTGTATGCCAAACAAGCCCAAACCGTGGCCCAAGCGGGTTTGGGAGCAGACTGGGCGGCCTTTCGCCAGGCCATGCGCAGCATTCGGCTGCAAGGACACTGCGTGACCTCGGGCGAATTTTCACGGGGGATTGTGGGTGTGGCCGCCCCCTTGTTCAACCAAGCCGGGCATGTGTTGGGAAGTTTGGGGCTGGCCACACAAAAAAAATTCTTGCCTGCCGCCGAGATACCGGCGATGGCCAAACTGGTGATGAAGGCGGCCAAGTCGGCCAGCGAGCGCATCGCATCGCACGAATTGGGCGTGTCTTTGCGCGCGCGCGCCGTGGGCTGAACGCGGGCAGATCAGCCGCGTTCGGTCAGCGTGGTGATGACCATGAACACCAATTGGCCGTTACCGGTGTTGTGCAATGCGTGTGGTAAATGCGGCGGTATGAAGGCAAATTGCTGTGGACGCACCACTTTCTTCTCGGTCCCCAATTCGAGCAATCCTTCGCCTTCTAAGAAGAAATAAATTTGCTCTTTATTGGGGTGCACATGGCTTTGCACATAAGCCTTGGGGGCATAGGTGGAGATGCGGAAATCCAAAAATCGGGCACCAGGCGTGGTCGCAGCGCTGACCAAAATTTTGGACAAGGCGCCGTCAAAGTGACCTGGCGACTGCTCCCATAAAAATTCTGCCAGTTCGCGCACCGATGTGGCCGCAGGTGTGGATGGTGTGCTGCTCATGGCTGGATATCAGTCGGCGGCTTCAAACTTCACTTGCTCGGCCAAGCGCGTCCACTTATTGACCTCAGAGCGAAAGTAAGTGTCCAAAATGCTGGGCGGGCCGCCGACAATCTCAGCGCCCAGCGATTTGAATCGCGCCACCACATCGGGGCTTTTGAGAGTCTGGTTGATGGCCGCATTGAGTTTTTCAACAATCGCTGCAGGCGTGCCCGCAGGCGCAAAAACGCCCACCCACTCGGCCACGTTGAAACCTGGGTAGCCTGACTCCGCCACAGTGGCCACATCGGGCAAGGCGGGATTGCGTTGCGCACTGCTCACACCCAAAGCGCGCAGCTTGCCTGAGGTGATAAAGGGCAATGCTGTGGGCAGCACGGCGAACACAAAAGTGACTTGGCCTGCCACCAAGTCGGCCATCACCGCACCACCGCCTTTGTAGGGAATGTGCTGAACCTTCAAGCCCGTGGTATTGAGAAACACCTCAGTGGTGAGGTGGTTGCCACTGCCATTGCCTGCAGAACCATAGTTCATGGTTTCGGGTTTGCTGCGTGCGAGTTGCACCAACTCTTTGATGTTTTGCGCCGGGACGTTGTTGTGCACCACCAAAACCGTGGGGACAGTGGAGACAAAACTCACCGGCATCAGGTCTTTGACCGGGTCATAGGGAATTTTTTTGAACAAGATGTGGTTGGCCGCCAGCGCAGTGGAGGTCAGCAGCAAGGTATAGCCATCGGGCTTGGCTTTGGCCACGGCGTCAGAACCCACGAGCGAGGCTCCACCAGCTCGGTTGTCCACCACCACCGACTGGCCCAATATTTCACCCAGCCGAGTGGCCAAGGTGCGCGCATTGATGTCGGTCACGCCACCTGGTCCGTAGGGGACAACCAAGCGGATGGGGCGGTTGGGGAAGTCTTGTGCAGACACCCAAGAAGCAGCCGACAAGGCCAATAAAACACAGGTGTGGTGCAGCCAGCGCAAAGGTAAAAAAATCATGGGAGTTGGATGGGTAAAGGTTGAAACTTCAAATTGTCCTGGGTTCATGCCAGGGACAGTTGGGCTTGGTGGGTGGTGCCCCAGTTGGATGAAAAAACGGGCTTGCCCAAGGTGGTGCGCAGTTCATCCAAGATGCTTGCCGTGGGCAATTGTGCGCAAGCAATGAACACCGCTTGGCAACCATCGTCATTGGTTTGCATGACCATCTCTTGAACTTGCGCGGCCGTGATCCGACCCAGGGCATCGACGTCGTTTGCAAAAAAGCTATTGAAGCGGCGCACCCGAATACCGCCATCGGCCAAAAAGGCCTTGAGTTGGGTATTGACCGCCTCCAGGTAAGGTGTGATCAAGGCAATGTCGTTCACACCCGCCGCTTGCAAGGTGAGCACCATCGAGCGAGCTGTGGTGACCACTGGCTTGGCTGTGACTTGGTGCAGCTCATGGGCCAAATCGGCATCCCCTTTGGGGCCAAAAATAAATCCGGCAGCGGTGCAACCATAGGCGACCACATCCACATCGCTGTTTTTGAACTGGCTGGCCAATTCCAGGGCAGCGGCCCTGTAGGCGGGCAATGTTTCAGTGGTCAACATGCCTTTGCCGCGTGGAATGCGCAATGTGGTGGCGCGAGAGCCTGCGGGCAACCAACTGAGCACCTCTTGGGCAAAAGTGGTGTTGTTGACGGGCACCATCAATCCGATGTGAAGGGCTTGGCTCATGGGGGTCCTGATTGAAGCTGTTGATTAAGCGCCCATGGCAGCGAGTTCACGCGCCTTTATCTGGGGTCGTGTGATGGCGTGCGGTGCTTGGCGCGCGCCATCTGGCAGGGCACGCCAGTGTAAGGTGCGCAGTTCTCCAAATTCGTGTGGCAGTCGCTCGAAATGCTCGCCGCCATCGGTGCTGCGGAAAAGTTGTCCAAGATTGGTGCAGATAAAAATCAGCAAGGGGTCGCTGGCGTTCATGGCCACACACCACACGGTGCTGTTGATTTCCCCAGGCAGGCTCACCTCTTCCCAATCTTGACCGTGGTTGCGGCTGCGCAAAAGTTTGCCGTCATTGCCGGGGGGGCCATTGCCATTGGTGAGGAAAACAATGGCCGGGTTGTCCAAGCGGGGGATCACGGTGCGGGTGTATTGCCAAGGCGATTTCAATTCTTGGAAGGTCCAGGTCTGACCTTGGTCAATGCTGCGGTGCAAGCCCCGGTTGGTTGTGGCATAGACCCAACTGCCGCTGCCCCCGGGTGTTGGGACCACCGCGATGCCATGCACATCGGCAGACACCAAGCCTGTTTCGTGTAACGACCAGGTTTGACCATGGTCGGCGCTGCGGTAGATGCCCCCAATTTCCACCGTTGCCCACACCACGCCGGGCACCACCGGGTCAAACAATATTTGCGTTACGCGGGTCGGTCCCATGTTGATGTCTGAAAACTGACTGATGCCCGGTGCTTGCAGCGCTTGCCAATGCTGGCCCGCGTCTGTGGACCTGAAAAAACCTGCGGGACGTGTGCCAGCGATCAGCACACGCGCATTGGTCGGGTCTTGCGCCAAAGCCCAGACATCGGACATGGGCGAGGGCAGTGCCACCCAGCGTGCAGGGGCTTCATCCCAGCGGTAAACACCCATGTCGGTGCCAGCAAAAACATGCTCAGGCATGGTCGGGTGGCTGCTCATGCACCACACCCTGGCCTCCAGGTACATTCCGCTGTGGCTGTTGGGGTGAACCCATGTTTGCCCAGCGTCTTCGCTGAACCAAGCCGAGTGCCCGGCGGTGCCTGCGTAAACATGGATATTGGTGCGCATAGGGAGCCGCCTTGGTGTGGTTTAATTTGTAAAATTATCCCAGTATTTGGAAATCTCTGTCAACGCCATTCATGATCAGGATCAACACCATGCCTTTGAACAAACACCGACGCTTTATGTTGGCCAGTCTCCTTGCGAGTTTGGGCCTGGCCACCACCATGACCTCATCGTGGGCGCAGGCCTTCCCAACCAAACCTGTGCGCATCGTGATTGGTTTTCCACCGGGTGGGGGCATTGACATCGTGGCCCGAACCATTGCGCCCAAGTTGTCAGAGGCCTTGGGCCAACCGGTCATCATCGACAACAAACCAGGTGTGGCCGGTGTGCTGGGGACCAATTTGGTGGCCAAGGCCCCGGCCGATGGGCACACCATCTTTTTTGGGACCACCGGCAACATCAGCATCAACCCCGCGTTCATGCCCAACTTGCCTTACAACATGGACAAGGATTTCACGCCATTGATGCTGGTGGCCTCTTTGCCTTTTTTGGTGTATGCCCACCCCAGTGTGCCGGTCAAGAATTTGTCAGAGCTTGTGGCCTATGCCAAGGCCAATCCAGGCAAGGTTAATTTTTATTCCAGCGGCAACGGTGGCCTGCCCCATTTGACCGGAGAGTTGCTCAACAACGTGACGGGCATTCAAACCGTGCACATCGCTTACAAAGGCAGCGCACCGGGCATGAACGATTTGATTGGCGGCCAGGTTCAACTTGGTTACGACACGGTGGCCATTGGTTTGCAGCACATCAAGACCGGTCGCTTGCGTGCCTTGGCCACCACCGGACCCAAGCGCTTGGCCATCTTGCCCGATGTGCCCTCGACCAGCGAGTTTGCTGCTGGCTTGGAAGCCGTCAATTGGTATGGCATGGTCGTGCCAGCAGGAACGCCGCGCGAGGCCATCTTGCGTTTGAACCGCGAAATCACCAAGGTGTTGGAAATGCCTGACATCAAGGAAAAACTGGTCTCGCAAGGCATTGACCCAGCGGCCAACACCCCTGAAGAGTTTGGCGAATTCATGAAAAGCGAAGCGGTCAAATGGGCGCGGGTGATTCGCGCTGCCAACATCAAGCCAGACTCTTGAGCCCTGCGGTCAAAGACCGATCACGCCGCCATCTTGGCGGGTGATGACGATCGTGGCCGAGCGCGGGCGACCCTGCGGACCAACCCCTTGATTGCCCGGCCAAAGGCTCTCGAGTGGTTTGCCTGATGACAGTGGCGCAGACAATTCGCCCGGGTGTTGGATGTTGACAAACAAGGTGCGTCCCCCATCGGCCTCTGTGATGCCTGTGACCTCAGAGCCTTTGGGTGCAACCAAAAACCGTCTGAGCTTGGCCTCTCCCAATGCAGCCGAGATGAATGTTTCTTGGGTGCCGGTTTGTTCTGTGCCGTTGACGACCATTTTGTTTTTGGCAATGACTTTGCCACCATCGCCCACTTGGCCGGGAATGGCTGCGAGCATCATGCAATTGGTCTCGTCGGTGAAGGCGCCGTCATCGGTTTGAATCCAGCAAATTCCCGTGGTCTTGCTGAACCACAGACCGTCTGGTGAAGAGAAAGAGTTGCTGGCCGTCAAGCCCGACAAGTTAGCGTCTCCTGCGTCTTCTTCAGCGCCAAACAAAAATATATCCCAGGCAAAGGTCTTTGACCATGAGCGCTTTTCGCTTTCCTTGAAGCGGATGATGTGGCCATTGGGGTTGCCAGCGGTTTTTTTGCCGTCCATGTCCATATAAGCGCGCGGGTTGGCGGCATCGACTTTGAACGGTGTTCGGTTGGCGGCACTGTTGTTGGTCAAGCTGAAATAAATCTCACCGTTGCGGGGGTTGACGGCACCCCATTCGGGCCGGTCCATGGGGGTGGCACCCACGGCATCGGCGGCATGGCGGGTGTTCACACAAATGTCAGCCTGCGAGGTGAATGTAAACGCCGCATATTTGGCAATGCGGGGGTCCGAAATGCTCAACTCAAGCCATTCACCCGTGCCATCGGCGTTGAATTTGGCTGCATACAAGCGGCCTTCGCTGAGGTACTTGTCGCCTGCGACCAAGCCTGCGCCAACGTCTTTCGGATCCCAAAGTGCGGTGCTGACAAATTTATAGATGTATTCATTGCGTGAGTCGCAGCCCATGTAAAAGGCCAGGGGCTCGCCTGCTGCTGGCAGGCCGCACACGGCAGCTTCATGGGCGATGCGACC
Source organism: Betaproteobacteria bacterium (assembly GCA_009921465.1). Lineage (GTDB taxonomy): Bacteria > Pseudomonadota > Gammaproteobacteria > Burkholderiales > Burkholderiaceae_C > Limnohabitans. The sequence continues at coordinate 12,185 of RFXS01000018.1, read as the reverse complement.
CATGGCCGTGCGCTTGGCAGGCGTGGCGTTGGGGGTGAGCGGATCAATTTCGACGTTGTAGCCAAAGGTATTGGCTTCGTTGCGAAAATCTTTTTCGGCATTCGCACCCATGGCCGCCAGGTTCCAGCGTGCAAAACGGTCATCGGTGTTGGACACGGTGTGCCAACCTTGGCCGGTGGTTTTTTTCACGCTGGCGGCAACAGGCGCTGCGGGCAAGCCGTAACGCTTGCGCGAGGCGGTTTCGAGGTCGGTCAAATTTCCACCAACCGTGGTTTGGAAATAAAACGCCCAATTTTCTTCACAGCCCAAGTACGTTCCCCACGGGGTTTTTCCGTGACCGCAGTTGTTCAGGGTGCCCCGGCTCATGGAGCCCGAGGTGTCCCAGCGGGTGACCATTTTTTGCCTGATGTCTTCGATCAAAGCCCTCGGGCCACTGATGCGCATGGGGGTTTGTGGGGTGATGCGGCGGTTCAGCGCAGAGCTGACATTGACGCGCCAACCGGTCGGTGCCTTGTTGATTTCAACCACGGAAATGCCGTGCAAATTGATTTCTTTGAGCACTTCCAATTCGGGCCGAGAGCCCAAATCCCATTCGCCAAATTGCGAAAACTTCTTGCCGCTCACCCCCTGAGAAGTTTGCCCATTGGGGTGCAGAAAGTGGGCGTCCGCAGAGCTTTCGTGGTTGACGCACAAAACTGCGCGTCGGGTTTCTTTTTCAGAATACTTGCCTTGGTCATCGATGTAGTAAATGTCCATGCCGTCATGGTGATCGCCAATGCGGCGCGACCAATCATCGGTTTCGCTGCCGTTGTTGGCGTAAGCCGGCGTGCTGCTGTCCATGGCGTCGCCAGTGGCGTGTAAAACACTGTACTGGTAGCCTGGCGGCAGGATCACGTTGTCCAGCAGGCTTTTGGGCACCGCTGGAAAACCCAGGGACGTGGGGACAGGTCCCAACCCAGTACCCAAAGTGGCGCAGCCTGGCAAAACGCTCAAGCCCGCCAAGCCCAATCCCCCCAGCAGCATGCTTCGCCGCTTGGGGTTGGCCAATGATGCCGTCAAAACATCTTGAAAGTGGGGTGCCGTGGAGGTGTTGAAAATCGGGTCAATGTGTTTGTTGGACATGGCGTGGATCCTGACTAAGAGGTGCATTTATATGGCATCAATGTGACACATCGGTGAAATGATGGTGAAAGCATGGCGAAATAAGCCACTGACGAAGCGCCAGTGGCTCGGGCTTGGGTGGGGCGAACGCTCAGCGAACGGTCAAAAAGTCACCCACATTCAAAATGATCAACTCATTGTCATCGGCCTTGTTGGGGTCGCGGCTGGTGGAAAACGGCAAGTTGTTGTCATTGCCCACAATGATGTGGCGCTCGTCGATCACATCCACGTTTTCAATGGTGAAAAAAGGAAAGCTTAAAACGCCATTTTCCAAGGGCTTGCGAGAGATTTTGTTCGGGTCTGCAATATTGAGCAGGTCCACATAAGCCACTTTGCGAACGGCTGCATTCACATTGGCCTCGGTCATTTCCACTTTGTAAACCCGTTTGAACTTGGGCAGGTCGTGAAAGCAGTCGGTTTTTTTGCCGTCGGTGCAAGCGCGGCTTGGAACGCCTTCGCCGTTATCCCGCTCAATGATCAGCGCAGTGGTTTCGTCCACCATGTTGAAGTCGCCAATTGCATGGTGATTGGCCTCCATCACGTACTTCCAATGGCGACCCGTCCACTGGCTGGACTTCACATCGAATTCCAAAACCCGCAGGTACTGCTTGCCATCGATCATCTCGTAGGCTTTGGCTGCGTCGTCCCACAAGGCGCCTTCGAGCAATGCATAAAGTTTGCTTCCATCTTTGGAAGCTGCCATGCCTTCATAGCCTTTGGAGCGACGCACTTGGAAGGGGGTGGAGCCGGTGGGCACGCCCGGCATGGTGACATTGGGGTGGTCAGGTGAACGCACCACTTTGCCATCGACCAGGGTTTCAAAAACGGCCAAGACCTTGCCGCTCATGTCCGCCTTGATCAGGAAAGGGCCAAACTCATCGGCGATCCACAAAGCACCATCGGCAAACTGAAAACTTTCAATATCAAAATCTGCGCCAGTCAGATAGCGTTTTTGGCTGCCCTCGGTCACGATATGAAACGGAACTTTTTTATCGGGGTCATGTAAAAAAATGGTGTTCAAACGGGTAAATTTATTCGACTTGAAATCCACTTTGTAGCGGTTCAAGTACAGCATGAAATCGGGGGAATTGGCCTTGGAGCCCGCACCGTTGTCGGTCAACAGCCAAAAGCTCCCGTCTGGCATTTTCTTGATGCCCGAGTGACCTTGAATCGGTTGACCTTTGAAGGGCAAAAACACGCCCGTGGGTCGGTCAAAGGATTTGCCTTCGACGCTGCCTATTTTTTCCACACGTTGACCTGTGGTGAACTTGCCGCTGGTTTGCAAGTTGATGGGGGCGTCCTTGGGGGCTGGAATCAAGGTCAGTGCCGGCATGAAGGCATGGGCCGTCAGTTCTGCTTTGAATTCGGTTTGTGCGTGGATCGCCATGGGCAAGGCCATGGCAAAGCACATCGATAACACCTTTGAGAGGGGATGCATAGAAAACTCCTTTTGAAAAAAGTTTTCATATGCTCAATCAACTGTGTGTCAGCATGATGAAGACAAGCCCATATCCGGCGTCATAAAAGGGTCAAATACCCTTTCGATGAGATCGCAAATGCCTGAATCAAGCAGGGTGTCTGGCAATCATTTGACGGGCGATGATGATGCGCTGCATCTCATTGGTGCCTTCACCTATGCACATCAATGGGGCGTCGCGGTAATAGCGTTCAACGTGGTATTCCTTGGAGTAGCCATACCCGCCATGGATGCGCAAGCATTCGGTGGCGTTTTCCAAGGCTGCTTCGGATGCAAAGTACTTGGCCATACCGGCTTCCATATCGCAGCGTTCACCTTTGTCGTAAATGCGTGCAGCATCATAGGTGAGCAATCGCGCCGCTTGCAATCGCGTGGCCATTTCACCCAATTTGAGTTGAATGGCTTGATGCTCTGCAATCGGCTTGCCAAAAGTGTGGCGCACTTGGGCATATTTAACGGCGTCCATTAATGCTGCGCCAGCAATCCCGCAGCCCCGTGCAGCCACGTTGATGCGGCCCAACTCCAAGCCGCCCAAAGCGGTTTGCATGCCGCGGCCTTCTTTTGCGCCGATCAATTTGCTGGCGTGTATTTTGTAGTCTTGAAAAATCAATTCAGCACTGTCTATGCCCTTGTAACCGAGTTTTTCTAGCTTTTTGGAGACGGTGAAACCCGGACCTTTTTCGGCGATGAAACAAGACATCCCTTTGTGTGCCGGATCGGCACTGGCATCGGTTTTGACGAGCAATGCAAAGCATGTGCCGTGGATGCCATTGGAGATCCATGTTTTCGTGCCATTGATGATGTAGTGGTCGCCATCTTTTTTGGCGCGCATTTTGATGCCTTGCAAATCGGTGCCTGCATCCGGTTCGGTCAATGCAAGCCCACCGCGAATTTCGCCGGTGGCGAACTTGGGCAGGTAGTGGTTTTTTTGTTCTTCGGTCCCGTTGCGCTCCACGCATGCGGCCATGATCAAGTGGCTGTTGAATATGCCCGACAGCGACATCCAGGTGGCCGCGATTTTTTCGACAATCTTGGCGTAGGTGCCAGCCTTGAGACCCAATCCGCCGTATTCGACGCCAATCGTGGCCCCAAACAAACCCAACTCTTTCATTTGCTCGACCATCTCGATGGGATACTCGTCTGCGTGCTCAAGTCGAAGCACATGGGGTCGAACGTCGCGCTCTAGCCATTTTTCAATGGCATCCAGCATTTGTTGTTCTTGTTCGTTGTCGGCGTCGATGTCTGACATGGTGATTCCTTATTTATGATGGCGTGTGGTGTCTGAAAGTCTTGTCTGGTGCAATCTGATTTCTTAAACTGCCATACCCCAAGGGTAAACCTGAGACTGAAAAATCATTTGTCCAGACAAAATAACCAAACGAATTTACTGGGTATCTGAACTGCTGTCAACTTTCACTCATGGCCAATACCAAGTCGCCCAAGCGCAATAAATCCACCACCAAAGTCGCGCAAATTTCGGCTGGTGAGCCGCGCTATTTGGCCGTTTTTAACCAGTTGTGCCAAGACATCACCGATGGGGTGTACCAAGTTGGCGAACTGCTGCCCACCGAGCATGCTTTGTGCGATTTGTTTGGCGTCAGTCGCTTCACTGCGCGCAATGCGCTGAGCATGCTCACCGATGCAGGTTTGGTGACACGTCGCCCCAGGGTGGGCAGTGTGGTGGCCTCTCAAAACCGGCGTACCCCGTATGTGCAGACCCTGGAGACGGTGGACGATTTGCTCCAATATGCCGAGTCCACCCGGTTTGAAATTGCCCATTGGGAAACCCTCAAACTGGACCAAACCTTGAATGTGGGTGAAACCCAGTTGACCTCGGGACAAACATGGATTTTTGGCATGGGTCTGCGGCGCAGCAAGGGTGAGGACACTTTACCGGTTTGCTTGACGCGGGTGTATCTGAATCCTGCATTTCAAAAAATCATTCCTGCCATGAAGCGGCGGAAAAACGCCGTTGTCTACCGTTGGATTGAGGAAATTTACGGCATCAAAGTGGCGCGCATCGAGCAGCGCATCGACGCCTGTTCAGTCAGTTCGGCAGATGCCACTTTGCTGTTGTGCCCTGTGGGCAGCCCAGCTTTGCGCATGCAGCGCTTGTATTTCGATGCCCACAACTTGTTACTTGAAATCTCTGATAGCTTGCACCCCAGTGGACGTTTCAGTTACCACATGAGTCTGTTGCGTTCAGACTTCAAGCCTTGAGCTTTGCCCTTAAACCATCAGGTATTGCTGGCGCACCTCTGGCAAATTGTTGAGTTCAGCGGGCGTGCCTTGATAAGGTATTTGCCCCTTTTCGATGATGTAAACCCGATCGGCAAGTTCATTGGCAAAGCGCAGGTTTTGCTCACTGATGAGCACTGTTTGGCCGGCAGACTTGAGTTGCTTTAACCGCAGCAGCATGGATTCAATGACCAGCGGCGCCAAGCCTTCAGAAGGCTCATCCAACAAAATCAAATCGGGATTGCCCATCATGGTGCGCGCAATGGCCACCATGCGCTGCTGCCCGCCGGACAAGGCCCCTGCTTTGCGGTCCAAAAAGTTGCGGATGTCGGGAAACAAATCCAGCACTTGCGCCAGACCCCATGGTGAGCTGCCGTCGCGCGCATTCATGCGTGCAGTTTCTAAATTTTCAGCCACTGTCAATGAGGTGAACAAGCGGCAGTCCTCTGCCACATAGCCCAACCCCGCACGACAAATTTGAAATGGTTCCAGCCGTGCAATGGATTGGTTCTTGAAAAAGACATCACCTTTGCGCGGTGGCACCAAACCCATGATGGAGGACAAGGTGGTGGTTTTGCCCGCGCCATTGCGGCCCAGCAAGGCCACCACTTCGCCTTTTCGAACCTCTAAAGAGATGCCAAACAGAACCTGGCTGTCGCCGTATGCAGTCTCCAGGCCCTCAACCCGCAACAAGGTCATGGGTTCAGCTGCCCCGCGAGCGCAACAACTCTTGGCAAGGCCGCGCGTAGTCTTCGGTGTGATACGTTTTGATATCGGTCACGCCAATGCCATCGGGCAAAGCGGCATCGCGCTTGACTGTGCCAACATAAAAATCGAACAATGCCATGTTGTCACAACCCCGCACCTTGGTCTTGCCCGTGGGGCCTTCAAAGCTGATGGTGGACATCGCTTGAATGACCTTCTCCACATCGGTGGCAGTGCCCGCTTTGCGGATCGACTCGACAATCATTTTCCCCGCAGAGTAACCCACGGTGGTGGGGCCTGTGGGGTAGGTTTTCATCCGCTTTTCAACTTCGGCAGCAAAGCTTTTGGACTTGGCCGAGTTCAGTGCATAAAACGGATACCAAATCGTGCCAGCCGTGTTGGCAGGCAGCAAGTCTTTGACCGAACTCATTTTCACCAAGTCCAAGCCATGGGTGAAAAATTGAGTTTTACCAGAAAATAAACCAAAGTCTTTGGCGGCTTTGAGCAAGTTAACCAAGTCTGCACCAAAGCCACCATTGACAATCAAATCAACGGGCTGGGCTTGCAAAGCTGTCACATGGGCTGAGAAATCGGTGGCGCCGAGCTTGGACCATTCTTGTCGTACCACGACCACGTCAGGGCGAACTGCTTTGAGCGCGCGCATGAAATCTTCAATGAATTGTTGACCATATTCATAGTCAGGTGCAATGGTTGAAATGCGCTTGATATCGGGTCTGGCTTTGATGTATTCAGCGATCACGCTGCCAATTTCTACAGTCGATAAATTGGCACGCGAGATATAAGGGTGACCTGACTCACCTGTGAGCCGCTTGGTGGTGGCGAATCCACCCGTCACCAATACTTTGTGCTCTTTACCCAGGTTGCCCACGGCAATGGCTGCACCGCTGTGGATGCCCACAGTCACGAACTTGATTTTGTCTTCCAAGATCATGCGCCGGCCTTCGGTCACGGCCTTCTCGACTTGGCCGCCCATGTCCGCACTGACCAATTGGAAGGGGCGCCCTTTGAGGCCGCCTGCGGCATTGGCCTCGTCCACTGCAATTTGAAAGCCTGTGCGAATGGAGTCGGCAATAAAGGCAAAGCCACCGCTGTAAATGTCGATCAGGCCCAGTTTGATGGGGTCGTTGCCGCTGGCCGCTTGAGCGTGTGCCGCGGGTGAGATCAGTGCCGCAGCCAGGGCCAGGGCGGGTAACAAACGATTTTTGATCAAAGGGTGCACAAGATTTCTCCTCGGTTAATGCGTGCTTGATTCTGCGGTGATACCCCTGTGCTTGTCAATCGCTGATGACCTGATCTTTCGTTGATGTGAGGTTTGCACCGATCAGGTGCGCCCGGGTAAACCCGCATTTGGTGCATGTATTTTCTTTTGTCCGGACAAATAGTGATTGCAACTTGTCGGTGGCTCTGGCAAACTGGTTCCATGCCAACAAAAGCCACATCTTCGTCGCCATGATTGAGTTTTTCTCGCAACACTTTGCTTGGATGCTCGAGCCCACAGTTCTGGCGCGGCAAACGCTCGCTGGGGTTTCCAATGGCATGCTGTTGTTTCTCATCTCTGCTGGTTTGTCGCTTATTTTTGGCGTGCAGCGCATCCTCAATTTTGCGCACGGCGTGTTATTCATGTTGGGGGCTTTTGTGGCTGTCAGCTTCTCTTCACAGTGGGGCGAGGGTGGGGGCATGTTTGCACTGGTATTGCTGGCTGCCACGGTGGTTCTGGCGGTGGTGGGTGGTTTGATTGAGTGGGGTCTATTGCGCCGGATCTACAACGCTCCCCATGAGTTTCAACTGTTGATCACCTTTGCCCTGGTTTTCATCATGGGGGATGTGGTCAAACTGATCTGGGGCAATGAAGACCGGTCCATGACAGCGCCGCAGGCGTTATCTGGGGCTGCACAAACCCTGGGCATCACTTTTCCGAATTACCGCTTATTTCTTATCTTTTCTGGCGTGGTGGTGGCGCTGGCTTTGTGGGTCTTGCTGCACAAAACCCGTTGGGGCATTTTTATCCGCGCGGCCACCAACGACAGGGCCATGTTGGGCGCTTTGGGGGTCAATACGCGTTGGCTGTACACCAGCGTGTTCGCGCTGGGTTCTGCACTGTCGGGTCTGGGTGGTGCGCTGGCTGCACCCGTGGTATCGGTGGGTCCAGGCTTGCATGTCCAAATCATCATTGATGCTTTTGTGGTGGTGGTCATAGGTGGCATGGGCAGCGTGATGGGGGCCTTGGTGGCATCCCTGTTGGTCGGCGTGATCAATGCCTATGGTGTCTTGGCTTTCCCGGGTTGGTCTGTGGTCATGACTTTTGTGTGCATGGCCGTGGTGCTGATTGTTCGGCCCTGGGGCTTGTTTGGGAGCCCTGAATGACAGCGCAGCGCAAATGGGTTGCCTTGGTGTGCACCTTGCTGGTCTTGCTGCCTTGGTCGCTCAGTGATTTTTGGATTTTCATTGCCATCGAGGTGTTGGCTTTTGCCCTTTATGCCATGAGCTTTAACCTGCTTTTGGGGTTTGGTGGGATGCTGTCATTTGGTCATGCGGCATTTTTTGGGGTGGGCGCTTACAGCGCAGCGATTTTTTTCAAGCGCAGTGGTTTGGATGTGGCCTGGATGTTCACTCTCGCGCCTGTGGTGGCCATGGCTGTATCGGCTGCGATGGCGGGCTTGGTCGGTTATTTTTCGGTGCGTCGTTCGGGCATCTATTTTTCGATGCTCACCTTTGCTTTTCAAATGCTGCTCTTCACCGTGGCCTTGAAGGCCTCGGGTTTGACAGGGGGTGACGATGGCATCACAGGCCTTAAGCCCCCTGGTGAGTTGGGTACGCCCCTGGGCTATTACTGGTATGCATTGGCCTGGTGCCTGCCCAGCGTTTATTTATTACATCGCTTGGTCCACTCGCCATTTGGTTTGACCTTGCGCGCCCTCAAAGATGACCCCTTGCGCGTGCAATACGTGGGTGTGCATGTGCGCCAACACCAGTGGGTGGCTTTTGTGATCAGTGCTGCTTTTGCAGGACTGGCAGGCGCTTTGTTTGCCTTTTCTACTGGCAATGTGTTTCCATCTTGGCTCAATTGGACGGCCAGTGCCACGCCAGTGGTGATGGCTGTGCTCGGTGGTGTTCAGTCCTTTTTTGGGCCAGCTGTTGGCGCCGCCGTTTATGTGGTGCTGGAAGTGATGATCAGTGGCAAAACAGAGTACTGGCCCTTGGCCATGGGCATCATCATTGTGCTGTTGGTGTTGCTGATGCCTACCGGGTTGGTGGGCCGATTCAAAAAGGTGGATGCATGAGTGCCAGCAGCACCGATTTTGTGCTGAAAGTGCAAGGCATTTCCAAACGCTTTGGCGGCCTGCAGGCTTTGCAAAGCGTCGATATGCAAGTCAAACCTGGGGAGTTCCACGCCATCATCGGTCCCAATGGGGCAGGGAAAAGTACTTTTTTCAACACGTTGACAGGGTTGTTGAAGGCCGATGAGGGCAACATCTGGTTTGACGGGCGCAACGTGACCGGCCTTGCCCCCCATCGATTGACCCGATTGGGCATGGGGCGCACCTTCCAAATCACACGTGTTTTTCATGGCATGTCCGTTTTAGAAAACGTCCAAGTGGCATTGTCGGCACATGCCCATCAAAGCTGGCAATGCTGGATGGCTGCCGCAGGGCAACATGTGGTCCGTGCCAAAGAGTTACTCGAGCGCGTGGGATTGGCTGCGCAGTGGGCGCGAACCGCTCGCACACTGGCCCATGGCGATCAAAAACGCCTGGAGTTGGCCATTGCTTTGGCGGGTCAGCCCAAATTGTTATTACTCGATGAACCCACCGCTGGCATGGCAGCGCAAGAGCGCTTGGAATCCATACAGTTGGTGCACCAAGTGGCCATGCAGTTGGGTATCTCGTGCGTTTTCACCGAGCATGACATGGCGGTGGTATTTGCCGTGGCCAGTCGGATCACGGTTTTGCACCAAGGCAAGGTATTGGCTGTGGGTCTGCCGCAAGAGGTGCGGGCCAGCGCGGTGGTCCAACAGGTGTATCTGGGTGAGCCGGTCTCCGCCGATGGGCAGCCCGTCCCGCATGGTTAGAGCATGACCATGGGCTTACATCACGCGTTGGTGATAGAGACACAAAAAGTGCCCTGGGAAAGTGGCTTGGATTACTTGCGCACCTTGGCGCCAGCTTTTCGGGACAACTTGGGACCCGCCGATCAAGTGGAGGCGAACTTTGCCAAGTATCGGCAAAAGAACTTATACCTCGACCGTGACAGCACGCGCCGATTGGATCTGGTTCAGCTCGAGCCTGGATATAGCGATTTGACGCATTGTTGCCATGATTCCGTGGAAGAAGGATTTTTGCTCGGTGGCGAGGTGGTTCTCGATGGTGAGGGAACCCTGCATGAGGGCGACTACTTTTGGCGACCGCCTGGCTGGATACACCATGCGCGCACCCAGCCGGGGGTGGAGTTGTTGCTGGGTTTTGAAGGGCGATCCAATGAAAGCGGACCGGTCAGCCGCCATGTGTGCCCTGCACAGTTGGCCGGTAGCCATCATTTGATCCCAAGCATGAATGAAGCATCCTTGGGCACACGGGGACGGGTGTGCAAAGTGTCCTCGCCCGGATTGGTCTGGCAGCCAGGCGCAGCGCATGCGCGCAGCCAAGGACCATTGATGGGTTTCGATTTGGAGCATCTATCGGTGCGTGTGCTCAGCCGCAACCCGCTGACAGGTCAACAAACTGTGCTGTTTCGTTTGGCACCGGGTTACCAGCAAACCTCAGCCGGTTCGCATGCCGTGTGGTGGCAGATGTTCGTGCTTTCAGGTGGCGTGCAGTGGGGGGATGAGGCGATGGGTCCTGGCGTTTTTGTGCACCAACCTGCTGGCACCGTGGAAGCTGCGATGGCCAGTCCGCATGGAGCTTTGATTTACGCCAAGGTCAATGGATGGTTGGATTTCACGCCCTCATGCGCATGAGAGCAATCTACAGATTCAAAAGGACAGGCAGATGAATTTCGATACCATCCCCGAGCACCAAATGCTGCGTGACAGTGTGCGCCATTTTCTGGACGCCGAACTGCCTGAAAAAACCATTCGCGAGTACGACCGCGCACGCAAAATTCCACGCAGCATTTGGCCCAAATTGGCGGCCCAAGGTTGGATGGGCATTTCATTGCCTGAAGCGTACGGTGGTGCAGGCGGCGACATCATGCAAGGCACTATCTTGTGTGAGGAGTTGTCGCGGCGATTCCCTTCGTTGGGCACCGATTGGCTGCTGACTTCCATGACCGCGCGTGTCTTCATGGAAGTCGGCACCCCAGAACAAAAAGCGCATTACCTGCCACGTTTGGCCAAAGGTGAATTTTTAATGGGCTTTGGCATGAGCGAACCCGGCGGCGGGACCGATGTGTTGAGTTTGAAAACACGGGCCAGTTTGAGCAACGGCGAATGGACGGTGCGTGGCCAAAAGTTATATACCTCGTTGGCCGATGATGCCGACGCCATTTTGGTCCTGTGCCGAACAGAGCCCGAAACCGAAGGCAAGCGGGCCCGAGGCATGTCATTGGTGCTCACGCCGCGCCAACAGCCTGCCGTGTCGGTGCGGCGCTTGGATTTGATGGGCATGCGCGCCGCATGTACCTGTGAGGTCTTTTTTGACGATGCCAAAGCCCCAGAGTCAGCGGTACTGGGTGAGCGTGGTCGCGGTTGGTACCACCTGTTGGCCAGCTTGGACGAAGAACGCATCTTGTGCGCGGCCATGTATGTGGGCATCACCAGTGCCGCTTTAGAGCAAGCCCTGCAATATGCCTTGGACAGACAGGCGTTTGGCCGACCTATTGGCCAGTTTCAAGCGGTACAGCATCCTTTGGCCGAGGTGGCCACCGAGTTGGAGCAAATCCGTTTGCTCACCTACAAAGCGGCCTGGTTGCTCAGCCAGGGACGCGAGTGCGCCACCGAAGCGGCAATGGCCAAACTGGCCGCGACAGAGACCGCGGTGCGTGCCACAGACAAATGCATGCGCATCTTGGGTGGTTACGGCCTGGTTGAAGAAAGCCCCATGGAGCGCTTGTTTCGCGATACCCGCTTGGGGCCCTTCAGCCCCATATCCAATGAAATGGTCAAAAACTTTTTGGGTGAGCGCATGGGTTTGCCCAAAAGCTATTAAAGGTTCGGGCTATGAAGATCACCAAACATTTTGTGACTGTAGGTCAGCGCCGCGTGCATTATTTGCGCGCGGGTCAAGGACCGTCGGTGGCCATGCTGCATGCGTCGCCCTGTTCATCCAAAGTGATGCGTCCATTGATGGACATTTTTGCCCAGCAATTCACCTGTTTTGCATTTGATACACCCGGTTTTGGGTTGTCAGATCCCTTGCCCGTTGATAGCCCATCGGTAGAAGATTTTGCCGATGCCTTGGCCGACACCTTGGGCGCCTTGGGCATTGCACAAGTCGCCACTTATGGGCGACACACCGGTGCTTCTATAGCGGTTGAATTTGCAGCGCGTCACCCCGAGCGCTGCAGCATGGCCTTGGCCGATGGGTTTGCTGTATTTGCAAAAGCGTATTCGCCCAAAGAACTTGACTTGTACTTGGAGCCCATTGTT
>RFXS01000170.1 GCA_009921465.1 Betaproteobacteria bacterium | reverse complement strand
GGTCATGAAAAAACCGCCACGAGGGCGGTTTGTGACCAAGCCATCGCGTTGCGCAAACAACGCGATGGCAGCTTGGGCGGTTTAGGCAAAAACGCCAGCTGTTTCTTGCATGGTGTTGGACACTTCGCCCAAATGGTGCAAGGTGTCGCCAAAGGTCATTTCCAGCTGCGTCAATTTCTTGAAGTAGTGGCTGACGATGTACTCGTCTGTCACGCCAATGCCGCCGTGCAACTGCACAGACTGCTGACCCACGAAACGCATGGAAGTGCCCAGTTGGAACTTGGCACGGGCCATGGCCTGATGACGCTCCGCAGCGGGGGTGTTGAGTTTCAAGCTGGCGTAATAGCTCATGGAGCGGCCCAACTCCAATTGCATCTTCATGTCGGCCACGCGGTGACGCAGCGCTTGGAAGGTGGCAATGGTGGTGTTGAACTGCTTGCGCGTGTTCATGTAGTCCACGGTGATGGCCATGGTTTTGTCCATCACGCCCACACCTTCAGCACATGCACAGGCAATGCCAATATCGACGGCGTGGTTCAAGGCGGTCAAGCCGTCCAAGGTGACCAATGCGGCGGGGGTTTGGCTCAGTGTTAATTCGGCGGCGCGGCCACCGTCTTGCGTCACGTAGCCAGCAGCGCTGGCGCCCTTGGCACCTTTGGCCACCAAGAACAAACCCACGGCCACCATGCTCTTGGTGCCGGTGAGGTTCCACTGACCATCTTGTTGCTGCGCTTGTGTATCGCATTTGCTCAAGTTGTAGCGAGATTTGCGTTCTTGCTGGGCCAACACCACGATGGCTTCGCCACCGGCAATCTTGGGCAACCAATCGGCTTTGAGGGCGTCAGGTGCATAGCCTTCCAACACCGCGCCTGCAATGAGGGCTTGTTGAATGGGTTCCATCACAATGCCGCGGCCCAACTCTTCCATCACCACCATGCCCTCGACGGGGCCCATGCCCATGCCGCCATGGTCTTCGCTGATGTACAGGCCGCACAGGCCCAGCTCGGCCAGCTCGGTGTAGGCTGCGCGGTCAAAGCCACCAGCGTGTGTAATTTCACGGCGGCGATCAAAGGTATAGCCCTTGTCCACCCATTTGCGAACAGGTTAATTGGAATTAACCCAAAACTACTTGAGCCACGATGTTGCGCTGCACTTCATTGCTGCCGCCATAAATCGTGGTTTTGCGCATGTTGAAATAGTTGGCGGCCAAAGGTGCGTTTGCCAGTTCTTGACCTGGGAAGTTGCCTTGCCAGCCTGCGTCCATGGCTTCGAAGATGAAGGGCAGGCTGTATGGGCCAGCGGCCAACATCATGAGTTCGGTGTAACGCTGCTGGATTTCGCTGCCGCGAATTTTCAAAAGGCCCGCAATGTCGAGTGAGTTCTTGCCAGACTTCTCGGCGGACAAAACACGCAGCACCAACATTTCGAGGGCCACGATGTCGACTTCCAATTTGGCGATTTCGTCGCGGAAACGCATGTCGTCGTAGACGCCTTCGGTTTTGGCGATGCGCTTCAGGCGCTCGAGTTCACGCTTGGCACGGTTCACATCGGCAATGTTGGTTCGCTCATGCGCCAACAAATGCTTGGCGTAATTCCAGCCTTTGTTTTCTTCACCGATCAAATTCTCGGCAGGCACTTCGACATTGTCGAACCACACTTCATTGACTTCACATTCGCCATCGAGCAATTTGATGGGGCGCACGGTGATGCCAGGTGACTTCATGTCGATCAACAAGAAAGAGATGCCGGTTTGGGGCTTGCCTTCATTGCTGGTGCGGACCAAGCAGAAAATCCACTCGCCGTATTGGCCCAAAGTGGTCCAAGTTTTTTGACCATTGACGATGTACTTGTCACC
>RFXS01000169.1 GCA_009921465.1 Betaproteobacteria bacterium | reverse complement strand
GCCAGGGTTTGGTCATTGACCCCCAAACTTTGGCATTGGTGCAGCGCATCTGTTCGCAAGCCATGGACGCGGGTATGGGTTATTTGTCTGCAGCCCATCTAAAAGATCGCACGGCATCGATGGCGTTTTTTGTCATGGACGCACGCTGTGCATATTATTTGTTTGGTGCCAATGACCCAGCCATGCGGGACAGCAACGCTTCATCCAAACTGCTGTTGGACAACATGGCCTTGAGTGCACAACAAGGTTTGCAACGCTTTGATTTTGTCGGCGTCAATTCGCCTCAGCGCGGCGACTTCAAACTGAGTTTCAATGCCGAGTTGGTGCAATACCAAGAAGTGCATTTGCAAGCCCATGCTTGAGCCCATCCCAATGCCCACCAAGTTGCAGTCACCCGTTGCCGTGGTTTGCCACGATGCAGGTGCCGCGAACTTGGTATTCGCGTGGCTGCGGCATTGGTTTGATGCGGGCCTGTTAGACCAACACAAATTCAACCTGGTCTTGCAAGGCCCAGCAGAAAAAGCTTGGCAACACCATCCCGTGCCTTTGCCGCATCTGGAGTTGCACAACTCCTTAGATGCCATTGAGGGTTGTCACAGTGTCCTCACCGGCACCGGTTGGGCCAGCAACCTGGAACACCAAGCCCGGCAAACAGCGCAAGCCTTGGATATTCCCAGCATCGCCGTCGTCGACCACTGGGTCAACTATGCAATGCGCTTTGAGCGCGATGGCGTGGTGGTTTTGCCCGCTCAAATATGGGTGGCTGATGTGGCCGCTGCACGCTTGGCCCAAGCGCAGTTTGAAGGTGTACCTGTTTTAGAGCTGCCCAATGTGTATTTGCATCAATTGGTGCGACACATTCCGCCGGTGCCTGATGATTGCCGCAACCTGCTTTATGTGTTGGAGCCGGTGCGCAACGACTGGGGCAGGGGCGTGCAGGGCGAATTTCAAGCCCTTGATTTTTTTGTGCAGCATTTGGCGGAAGTGGTGGGCCAAGGTCCCGTGCACATCACATTGCGGCCTCATCCTTCTGACCCGGCTGACAAATACACCGCCTGGATACAAGCGCAGGGGTCCTTGAATATTCAGCTAGACCAGCAGATGGATTTGAATCAATCGATTGCACAAGCCCGATGGGTGGTGGGTGTGGAATCGTTTGCTTTGGTGGTGGCCAGTGCAGCGGGGCGTGAAACTTTCAGCTCATTGCCGCCTTGGGCGCATCGCTGCAGATTACCGCAGGCCAATATCCGGCATTTACAGGATCTGCGTTAATCCTTCATCAGTTAAGTGTTTGAATGCCTGTTTCTCAAAAGCGGCGGCTGAAGGCACCATGTCGGCAGTGTTTATGCTAAAAAATTGGGCTATTGAGTGAATAAATCGATGCAAGTGGTATTCACAAGAGTAAGTAAGAAACTTCTTGCGAAGAAACAACAGCCACCGAAGACTTGTTTTGTGGCTGGACAAGCCCATCAGCAATTTCAGTTGAAACTGATTTTGCAATAGACGTGCTGTTAATGACATCAGCGACATTTGATGTTGGTAACGAAAGTATATTTGCTTGCGCATAAAGAGTCCGCCCTGAACAATTGATTTTCTCAAACTACAACGCCATAGTTTGTCCGCTGAGATGGCGATATGGCTTGCAGCACCTCCTGCAACACAACTCCAAATTGGGCACAAAGAAGCCGCAGCTTCCTCAGCAGCATCCTCATGTTGTGGCCTGCTCCGCACAGCACCGCATGCAGCGCATCGCCCAGCGCACCTTTGAGCGGGTTTCGACTCAATTTGCCATCCATCTTCATGTGCCCAATGGCTGGCTCGATGGCACTGCGCCGCTTGATCATGGCCTTCATGGCTCTTGTCACCCGGCGTTGACCTGATCTGAGAATC
>RFXS01000168.1 GCA_009921465.1 Betaproteobacteria bacterium | reverse complement strand
AGCAGCGTTTTGATGTGCTGCACAAAGTTGAGCTGCTTGTTGCTGGTGGTGGCCCAAAAGTCGTCGCGCTCAATGGTGTCTTTTTCGGTAGTCACGCGGCCGTCTTCGCCCACGATCACGGTGCTGCTCTTTTTGCCAAACGGCGGATTGGCCAGCACCACCTCAAAGCGCTCGCCCGGGTCTGCACCCAGCGCATCGCCCACGCGCACCGGCACCGATTTTTCAGAGCCAATGCCGTGCAGCAGCAGGTTCATGGCGCACACACGGGCGGTGGCATGCACCAATTCAAAGCCGACAAAGGCACTTTCTTTCAGGTGCTTTTTCTCATCCTTGGTCAGGTTGGGGTGGTGGTCCACCACATGTTGGTGCGCGCTGAACAAAAAGCCGCCTGTGCCACAGGCCGGGTCGCACACGCGCTCAGTGGGTTTGGGGTCGATGCACTCCACCATGGCGGCAATCAGCGCCCGTGGCGTGAAGTACTGCCCCGCCCCGCTCTTGGTGTCTTGCGCGTTTTTCTCCAGCAAGCCCTCGTAGGCGTCGCCCTTCACATCGGCACCCAGCACCGTCCAAGTTTCGGCGTCGATCAAATCGACGATCACGCGGCGCAGCTTGGCCGGGTCTTGAAACTTGTTTTGTGCCTTCGCAAAGATCAAGCCCAAGGTGCCCTTTTCTTGGCCCAGTTTTTCTAGTGCATGGCGGTAGTGGTCAAACAAATCGTCGCCATCGCGCTCCAGCAGCGTGGGCCAAGCATAGGACGCAGGCACGATGCTGGTTTGGTTGTAAGGCGGCTGGCTGCGCTCGTCGGCCATTTTGAGGAACAACAAGTAGGTGAGCTGCTCCACATAGTCGCCATAGCTCATGCCGTCGTCACGCAGCACGCTGCAATAGTTCCAGAGCTTCTGGACGAGGGTGTGGGTGGTGGTGTTCATGGTTGATTCAAAGGCGGCAAAGCGCTCAATTTGTTGGCCACCAGCTGGCAAGCCGTGATCAGGTCGGTCACGAGTCGCGTGTCGACTTCGAGCATGCCCTCGTATTCACCGAGGTTGCGGGCATCGTGGCATTTGGAAAGCACGCGCCACACCTCCGGCCCCAGGCCCAGAGTGTGCGGTAGCAGTTGAAAAACAATGAAGCGATTGCCCGAACGGTAGCCATGCCAGCGCAAGGCCGCCAGGCACAAGGCGTGAGCTGCGTTGTAGGCCAAGTCAAAACGACTCTCCAGCGACAAGCCCTGGTGTTGGGCATCTTTCAAACGCGCCAGCCCCATGCGCTGAAGGCCCGCAAATTCTTTGCTGTCAGGCGGCTCGGCGCGCAATGGCTTGCCTGAACCCGTCAAATTTTCAAAGGGTGAGGTCATGCTCTCCTCCCATCAACCAAACCTTGGGTTGGGCCATGACACGGGATACGAATGAGCCGCCCTCATTCAACCTTTTGGCGAAATCTTTTGGCGTGAAGATGTTCGGGTTGACCTCTCTGCCCAGCAACTCGGTTGCCGCTTGCAGCGCCAGAATGGTGTCGGTAAAGGTCAAGGTGTCACTCACCAGCATCAGGTCGATGTCGCTGCTGGCCGTGTCTTCTTTTTTGGCAATAGAGCCATACACAAAAGCCGCCTTGATTTGCGTGGCCAAGGGGGCCAGCGCAGCACGCAAAGGCTCGGCCAAGCCCACGGTCTTGCGCACCATGCCACACAACTCGTTGTAAATGGGCGAGGCAGGATTGGCTTGGTAATGCTTCTGATTGCCCACTGGCTTGATCGTCACCAGACCGCTCTGCGACAAACTCGCCAGCTCGCGCTGCACCGCGCCCGAGCCCACGCCAGCCAAGTTGATCAGCTCCGTGGCGTAAAAACTGCGCTCTGGCTGCCCAAACAGCAAACCCAGCACGCGCTGCTGCGTGCCGGAAAACAAAGCGTCCGCCAAGCTG
>RFXS01000167.1 GCA_009921465.1 Betaproteobacteria bacterium | reverse complement strand
TGCCGTGTTGAACCTCGGCCATGCCTTGCATGACTTTCTCGCGGGTCAGCAAATTCATGCGGCCGGCCTGGTCATCCGGACCGAAGTCGCCCCAGGTGGAGCCGGCGGGGCGATTTTTCCAACGGGTCGATGTGCTCATGGCCTTCACCTTCATCAGTTCAATGAAACAAAGCGGGTCGCCGAGTGGCGGCGGCTTTACAAGGGCTTGCGTATCAACGTGGCGATTTCACCGATCACGCCTTTGCGGAACAGCATGACGCACACCACAAAAATCAAACCTTGCACCACAGTCACCCAGGAGCCGAGCTGCGCCAGATAATTTTGCATGGTGACGATGACCGCTGCGCCGACCACGGGACCGAACAGGGTACCCAGCCCGCCGACCAGCGTCATCAACACCACTTCGCCGGACATGGTCCAGTGCACGTCGGTGAGAGACGCCAGTTGAAACACCAGCGCCTTGGTGCCACCGGCCATGCCCGCCACCAGGCCCGAAAGGACAAAGGCAATCAGCTTGAAGCGGTCGGTGTCATAACCCAGAGACAAGGCGCGTTGTTCGTTTTCACGTATGGCTTTGAGCACCTGGCCGAATGGCGAATGCACAATGCGCCACACCAAGGCAAAACCGAGCACAAAAATACCGAGCACAAAACAGTACATGGCGGTGCTGTCAGTCAAGTCAATCAAGCCGAACAAACGGCCTTGCGGCACGCCTTGTATACCGTCTTCGCCGCCGGTGAACGGTGTTTGCAAATACACAAAATACACCATTTGCGACAAGGCCAGCGTGATCATGGCGAAGTAAATGCCTTGACGGCGTATGGCCAGCAAACCGACCACCCAAGCCAGCAGCGTGGCGCGCAGCGTAGAAAACAACACGCTCAACTCGGGGGTCAAGCCCCAAACCTTGGCTGCGTGCGCAGCGGCATACCCGGCGGTGCCGAAAAACATGGCATGCCCGAAGGACAACAAGCCGCCAAAGCCCAGCAGCAAATTGAAAGCACAGGCAAACAAAGCAAAACACATCACCTTCATCAAAAACACGGGGTAGATGAAATAAGGCGCGATGGCGAAAAAGGTAAACATCAGCCCGAAAGCCACCCACTGGTGGCGCAAGTTTTGACTGTCAGAGACGGCGTGGTTCATGGTTTTATTTTTCCGTTCCAAACAGGCCGGCAGGTTTGATCAACAACACAATGGCCATGATGACGAAAATCACAGTGTTAGAGGCCTCGGGGTAAACGACTTTGGTCAGACCTTCGATCAGCCCCAAACCAAAACCGGACACGATGGCGCCCATGATGGAGCCCATGCCGCCGATCACGACCACGGCAAACACCACAATGATGATGTCAGCACCCATCATGGGGCTGACCTGGTAAATGGGCGCGGCCATGACACCTGCCAAGGCGGCCAGACCGACACCAAAACCATAGGTGAGCGTGATCATGCGCGGCACATTGATACCGAAGGCCTGCACCATGGACGGGTTTTCGGTAGCGGCCCGCAAATATGCGCCCAGCTTGGTGCGCTCAATCACAAACCAAGTGCTCAGACAAATCACCATCGAAGAAACAATGACCCAGGCGCGGTACTTGGGCAGAAACATAAAGCCCAAATCAATCGCACCCATGAACATATCGGGCACGGCATAAGGCATGCCTGAGGCGCCATAAGCATTGCGGAACAAACCTTGGATGATCAAAGCCAGCCCGAAAGTGAGCAACAAACCGTACAAATGGTCTAGCTTGTACAAACGCACCAACATGCTTCTTTCAATCAGCATTCCCGTGGCCGCCACCAACACCGGCGACACCACCAACGCCACCCAATAGTTCAAGCCAAACCATTGCAACGACAAATACGCGGCAAACGCACCCATCATGTATTGCGCGCCGTGGGTGAAATTGATGATGTTGAGCAAGCCGAAAATCACCGCCAGCCCCAGGG
>RFXS01000166.1 GCA_009921465.1 Betaproteobacteria bacterium | reverse complement strand
CGCGTGCCTGCAATTCTGCCACTGGTTCGCCATGACCTTTCAGGCGCTCTTCTAACATCTCGTAGTAGATGTCGTTGGGCGCTGTCATGAGGGGAATGCCCGCCATTTGCAGCGCATCAACGCTTTTCATCAGGTCATCCGTGCGCAAAGCAATGTGCTGAATGCCTTCACCGTTGAACTGCATCAAATACTCTTCAATTTGTCCGCCATTCTTGCCAGATTCTTCGTTCAAAGGAATGCGAATGAGACCGTCGGGTGCCGTCATGGCTCGGCTGGTCAGACCCGTGTGTGTGCCTTTGATATCGAAGTAGCGAATTTCTCGGAAGTTGAAAATTTTCTCGTAAAAAGCGCCCCAAAACGCCATGCGACCCTTGTACACATTGTGGGTGAGGTGGTCGATGATTTTGAAACCATGACCCACGGGGTGGCGATCTGCACCTTCAATGAATTCAAAGTCGATGTCGTAAATGCTTCGGCCATCTTCGTAACGGTCGATCAAATACAGGGGTGCACCGCCGATGCCTTTGATGGCAGGCAGCCGTAACTCCATCGGCCCAGTCGGTACCTCGACGGGTTGCGCGCCCATGTCTAGTGCACGGGCGTAAGCTTTGTGCGAGTCTTTTACCCGGAATGCCAGAGCACACGCACAAGGGCCGTGCTCTGCTGCAAAGTAACCTGCCAAACTTCTGGGCTCGCGGTTGACAATGAAATTGATGTCGCCTTGGCGGTACAGCACCACGTCTTTGGAGCGGTGTTTGGCCACCAAAGAGAAGCCCATTTTTTCAAACAAAGGCTCGATCACACCCGCCACAGGGGACGCAAACTCGACGAACTCGAACCCGCACAAACCCATGGGGTTTTCAAACAAATCAGCCATTCATTGCTCCTTTGAAGTTTTTGGGCAAGCCTGCACGCCACAGGGTGCCATGGGTTTGCTCGCCCTTTAACCAGTCCGCCACTTGCTGGCGCAGTGCCAACAGTTTAGGCAGATCAATGCCAGTTTTAACACCAGACGCTTCCAGCATAAAGACCAAGTCCTCGGTGGCCGCGTTGCCGCTGGCGCCAGGCGCGTGAGGACAGCCTCCAATGCCGGCGAGCGAGGCATCAAAGCGTTGAATGCCCAAGCTGAGGGTGGCGTAAGCATTGGCCAAGGCCAAGCCGCGCGTGTCGTGAAAGTGGCCACAGCACAGTTTGTTGCCCGCTATGCGCAAGGCTTTTTCTACCAACACGCTGACCGAGTGCGGGTCGGCATAGCCCACCGTGTCGGCCAAGCTCACGCGGTCTGCACCGGCGTCAAGCAAAGCTTGCATCAGGCGCAGCACTTCATCCACTTTCACTTCGCCTTGCAAGGTGCAACCAAACGCGGTGCCCACGCCGCCTTCAATGAGTGTTTTCTTGCCAGAGGCATCGCGTGCAGCGCGAATGCGCGCCAGTTCTTGCACCACTTCATCGGGCGTTTTGCGCAAGTTGGCCAAGCTGTGCGCATGACTGGCCGACAAAGGCAAGACCATCAAATGGGCATCACCTTCTAGCGCGCGTTCGGCACCTTTCAAATTGGGGATGAGTACAGAGGCCGTCAGGCCCGGCAGCGTTTTGGCAAAGGCCAGCACCTCCCCTGTGTCTGCCAGCTGTGGCATGAGCTTGGGCGGGACAAAAGAGCCCACTTCAATTTCGCGTTGACCGGCTGCGTAGGCCTGCTTGATCCACTCTATTTTTTGCGCGGTGGGCAAAATGGTTTGAATGCTTTGCAGGCCATCGCGCAGGCCGACTTCTCGAACGACGGCAGTGGTGGGCAGAGAGGTCATGAGCGTGTGGGCATTGGGAAAAAATTCATTCTAGACCACCGGCACCTCTGTCCAATCGGTGGTGTAGTTGGGCGAGCGTCTTTCTTGCCGCATCTGCCATCCGCTGTAGGCGCCTTGTGTGGACACCTTCACCGCACCGCGGCCA
>RFXS01000165.1 GCA_009921465.1 Betaproteobacteria bacterium | reverse complement strand
CCGATATCAACGTTTGGCTGGCCGCTTTTGCAATCAGCAGCCAATGCCGACTGGTTTCCTTTGATGGCGATTTCAATCGCTTTGCCGGGCTAGATTTTTTGCACTTGAAAACAGGGGTTTAGTCATGACCACCGGCACTCGCCGCAGCACCACGTCGGTATCGGCCACTGCGTCCACGGCAGGGCGCAGGTCTAGCACGGCGGAAGAGGCCTCCAGCCAGCACGGCCCCTCCAGCACGCCCAGCACCACCCGGCCCGACTCCAGAAAACTGACCCACGGCGAGGCCTGAGCCCGTCGCAGCAGCGTCTGACCGCGTGGGGCCGCCTCGCTGGCAGTGGTAGCCGGGGCAGTGGGAATGGGCGTCATGGTGCCAACTGTGCGCCCTTGCGCACCAGGGCATATTGAGTGACGTCAAGGAAGCCACAGAAAACCCGTCGGTGAGTTCTCTGCTTGCCCAAAGGGATTGCCAGTGCCGAATCACTTCGCCACGATCTTCTTCCCGATAGGCGCCAGGGCCAGCACTGCAAGCTTCAGGTGCTGTATCCCAAACGGAATGCCGATGATGGTCAGGAAGAGCGCCAGCGCCGTGGCCACGTGGCCGATGGCGAGCCAAATGCCGGCAAAAATGAACCAGAGGATGTTGCCCACCATGCCGAGGACACCGGTACCGATGTCGTCCTTGCCCGTGAGCTGGTTCCGGCTGACGGCTTCCTTGCCAAAGGGCAGGAACGCAAACTGACCGATCACAAAACAGGCTTTCGCCCAGGGAAGGCCTACCACGGTGACGGCGCAGAGCAGCCCTGCCAACCACCACCCCAGGCCCATCCACCATCCGCCAAAGATGAACCAAAGAACGTTGCCGAGTGTGATCATTTCAAATTCTCCAGCCCAAGGTGAAACCGCCAAGCGAAAGTATGCGCCGACATGTCAGTCGCGTACTGCGTGTAGAGGCGACCCAACTTGAAAACTCTTGGCTCTTGCATCACTGGGAAAGGTCCAAGTGTGCTGACCTTGCCAGCCCAGCTGCTCGGCGCGTTCACGAACCTCGGGGGGAAACGATTTGATTTTTCTCTTGACTTCATCTTTTAAAGGGTTGGAGCCTCCTCAAAATCCGGGGCGATTCAGTCGCACGCTGAGCCTACGGTTGGGGCTGCACGATGGCACTCGCGAAACCCTTGTGATGCATAGGTACGGAGCGCAAGCCTTCAAGCCATGGCATTGCGGAGTCGCCCCATATCTGTGCAGCCGGCGCAAGTTGGTCTCGTTGGTCGACGCAGCCCAGGCGCAGGTTCAGGACTTTGGGAGGACCTTCACCCTCAGTGGCGTACAACTGAGTTCCGCACTCGGGGCAGAAGGCTTGTACTCGCTTGTTTCCGCTTTCTGCAACCTTGACGTAGTGCTTGGCCGTACCCGTGATCTCAACGCTCTCCGCAGGGGTCGGGAGCACAGCACGGAACGGCGCGCCAGAGAAGACCTGACAGTCCGCGCAATGGCAGACCAGGACTCGATGTGGGTCTACGGTGGCGGTAAAGGAGATTGCGCCGCAATGGCACTTGCCTGAGATACGCATGAGGGTGTGTGAGGGTGTGGTTGTGTGGCTTAACGTGAAAATGCCCGGCCAACAACATTTGGCGGCGAAGCCGCCCCTTGCAGTTGCGGGTCCGTGTTAGCCGGCCAGATCAACCGCTGATTCATTGCAGGTTCACTCGGGCGTTTGTACATTTCCGTCATCGCCTGGTGCCAATAGCGCCTGACGCTCCAATTCCTCGTCAGACAGGTCTGGCGCCTCGTTCAAAGCCTGCAATTCTTCAAGGAATTCGATCGTGGGCTCTTGGCCTTCTGCGAGCACATGCTGGATGGTTTGCCGCCCTGGCTTCCGTTCTGGCGGTCGTGCGCTGCCCCTATCCGCATTCAATTCCAGTCCAATGCCATTTTTGCGACTCGCAAACCCCTCCAGGTAGCACGCGAAATCACCGTCT
>RFXS01000164.1 GCA_009921465.1 Betaproteobacteria bacterium | reverse complement strand
GAAATCTGTGCCGTGGTGATAGCTGCCACCTGGTCAGTAGACAAAGCCACGACCTGTGCCGTCGTCAATGCAGTCAACTGTGCAGTGGTCAACGCAGCTACTTGCGCCGTGGTCAAACTCTTGACCTCGCCAGTGGTCAATGTCGCCATTTGTACTGTGCTAAGGGCTTTGATCTGGGCAGTGGTGAGCGCTGCAAGGTCGTCGGTCTCCATATTGGTGACTTGTGCCGTGGTCAGTGCAGCCAGTTGGGCTGTTTTCAGCGCAATCACCTGGTCAGTAGACAAAGCCACTATCTGTGCCGTGGTCAAGGCGGTCAACTGCGCCGTTGTCAAGGCGGCTATTTGCGCCGTCGTCAAGGCGGAAATCTGTGCCGTGGTGATGGCGGCTATTTGAGCAGTCTTGAGCGCGGTTATCTGCGCCGTGGTGATGGCGGACAGGTCATCACTTTCCATATTCACGACTTGCGCTGTGGTCAAACTTACCAACTGCGCGGTAGTCATCGCTGACACCTGGGCAGTCGTCAAAGCCACCACCTGTGCGGTCGTCAAAGTCACGACCTGTGCGGTCGTCAGCGCAGCCACCTGCGCCGTGGTCAGAGTCGCCACCTGGTCATCACTCAGGGCGGCTACCTGTGCGGTCGTCAGCGCAGCCATTTGTGCAGTCTTGAGCGCGGTTATCTGCGCCGTGGTGATGACTGCAATATCGCCGGTCTCCATCTTGGCGACTTGTGCCGTCGTCAGCGCAGCCACCTGCGCCGTCGTCAGTGTCGCTACCTGGTCTTCACTCAATGCCACGACCTGTGCTGTCGTCAGGGCTGATATCTGCGCGGTCTTGAGCGCTGTGATCTGCTCGGTGGTGATGGCCGCTATATCTGCAGTCTCCATCTTCGCCAATTGCGCCGTCGTCAATGCGGCCAGTTGAGATGTGCCCATGGCTGCTACCTGATCGGTAGTCAGTGCCGCGATCTGTGCTGTGGTCAGTGCGGTGACTTGCGCCGTTGTCAAGGCGTTTATTTGCGCCGTTGTCAAGGCCGCCAGATTGGCGGTAGTCAAGGCTGCGACCTGCGCAGTCTTAAGCACTGCCACCTGGTCTTCAGACATGGCCACTGCCTGCGTTGTCGTCAACGCGGCTATCTGTGCTGTCTTAAGTGCGGTGATTTGCGCCGTGGTGATGGCCGCAATATCGCCGGTCTCCATCTTGGCGACTTGCGCCGTCGTCAGCGCGACCAGTTGTGCTGTCGTCAGTGTCGCTACCTGGTCTTCACTCAAGGCCGTCACCTGGGCGGTCGTCAAAGCTGCTATTTGCGCTGTGGTCAGTGCAGTGATTAGCGCCGTGGTGATCGCTGCGATATCGGCAGTTTCCATCTTCGCCAGCTGTGCTGTCGTCAGTGCAGCCAGTTGGGCTGTCGTCAGTGTCGCCACCTGGTCTTCACTCAAGGACACGACCTGGGCAGTGGTCAGGGCTGCCATTTGCGCGGTCTTGAGCGCAGTGATTTGCGCTGTCGTGATGGCCGCTATATCGTCCGTCTCCATCTTCGCCAACTGTGCTGTTGTCAATGCAGCCAGCTGCTCAGTGCTCATGGCTGCTACCTGATCAGTCGTCAAAGCCACGATCTGTGCGGTCGTAAGTGATGAAATTTGCGCCGTGCTCAGGTTGCTGACCTGGTTGGTCGTCATGACTGCAATGTCATTGGCTTCCATCTTTGCTAACTGCGCCGTGGTCAGCGCGGCTAGTTGCCCAGAGTTCAATGTCTCGACTTGATCTGTAGTCAAGGCAACGATCTGCGCAGTTGTCAAGGCCGAGATCTGTGCTGTCGTGATGGCTGCCACTTGGCCGGTAGACATTTGCACCAGATTAACGGTGGTCAAAGCGGCCAGTTGAGCCGTCGTCAGTGTCGCTACCTGGTCTTCACTCAGTGCCACGACCTGTGCGGTCGTCAGCGCCGCCATTTGCGTGGCCTTGAGCGCAGTGATTTGCGCCGTGGTGATGGCCGCTATATCGTC
>RFXS01000163.1 GCA_009921465.1 Betaproteobacteria bacterium | reverse complement strand
GCACCCTTTGCCTGCACAGGCTGTACAACGTTTACGCAAGAGACGCTGCGCCAACACACCTAGTAAAGAAGAACTCAATAAAAATGGCTCTACACCCATGTCATGCAAACGCGTGACAGCACTGGCTGCATCATTCGTATGCAATGTGGCGAGTACCAAATGGCCTGTGAGCGAAGCTTGAATCGCAATTTGCGCAGTTTCATAATCGCGAATCTCACCAATCATGATGACGTCGGGGTCTTGGCGCAGAATAGCGCGCAAAGCCTTGGCAAAGGTCAAATCAATTTTGGCATTCACTTGTGTCTGACCCACGCCAGCCAATTCGTACTCGATGGGATCTTCCACCGTCATGATGTTGCTGCCTGCGGCATCCAAACTTTGCAGTGCTGCATAAAGCGTGGTGGTTTTGCCAGAGCCTGTGGGCCCTGTGACCAAAATCAAGCCATGTGGCTGCGTGACCAGTTGCTGAAAACGTTCTAGGGTTTGGCCTTGCATGCCCACAGAAGCCAAACTCAAACGCGTTTCAGATTTGTCGAGCAAGCGCAGCACGGCGCGTTCGCCATGGGCGCTTGGCAAGGTTGAAACACGCACATCGACCGCTCGAGAACCCAGACGCAAACTGATGCGACCATCTTGGGGCAAGCGTTTTTCGGCAATGTCCAGCTCGGCCATGATTTTCAAACGAGAAATCAGGGCGGCATGCAAGGCGCGGTTGGGTTGCACCACTTCGCGCAAATTGCCATCGACCCGAAAGCGCACGCTGGAGTGACGCTCGTAGGGTTCGATGTGAATGTCGCTGGCGCCATCGCGTGCAGCTTGCGTTAACAAAGCATTGAGCATGCGAATGATGGGTGCGTCGTCGCTGGTTTCTAGCAAATCTTCGACAGCAGGCAACTCTTGCATCATCCGCGACAAGTCGGCCTCGGATTCCACTTCGCTCACCACCGCTGCGGCGCTGGATTCACCCGGACCGTATTGCGTGGTGTAAGCCTGGCTGATGCGTTGCTTCAAGGCCGATGTTTCGTCGCGTGCAATTTCCAAAGACGCGAGGTCCTTGCCCCATTTGCGCATCACCTCAGAGATGGCGTTGGCCGCAGTGTCAGGACAAAGCCACAAGGTGAGACGCGCCCCGTCGTCCTCCAACAGCAGTTGGTGGCTGCGCGCAAAGGCGTAGGGCAGAGGGTATTTGTTCGCCATCTGGATGATCTGGATGCTTAGGGTTTGCGTGTGGCCTCGGGCAAAACAGGCGCGCCCATGGCTGGCAGGCCAGTGCTGGTGCCCGGTTGCGCTTCGATTTGTGTGCCGCGCATTTGCTCATAGCGGTTCAAAGACAAGCCTTCGGTGGCCGCCCCATCACGCACCACCACGGGTCTTAAGAACACCATCAGGTTGGTCTTTTTGCGGCTGCGTGATTCGGCACGAAACAGATTGCCAAACAAGGGCACATCGCCCAAGCCAGGCACGCGCTCTTGGCTGTTGCCATAGTCGTCTTGCAGCAAGCCCCCCAGAACCACAATGGCACCATCTTCGACCAGCACACTGGATTCGATGGAGCGCTTGTTGGTGATCAAGCCTGTGGCTGAATTGATCGAGGCAGGGTCGAGGCGACTCACCTCTTGGTAGATTTGCAATTTGACGGTACCGTTTTCGCTGATTTGCGGTTTGACGCGCAAGGTCAAGCCCACATCTTTGCGTTCGATGGTTTGGAACGGATTGACCGAGCCGGCATTGGTGTTGTTGTTGGTGTACTGCCCCGTTACAAAAGGCACGTTTTGGCCAATCACAATTTTGGCTTCTTCGTTGTCCAAGGTCAGCAAGTTTGGCGTTGAAAGCACATTGCCATCACCTGTGGTTTGAAGGAAGCGCGCCAAGAATCCCAGCACATAGGTGCCGTTGTTGTTGTGTGCTACGCCAATGTTCAAGCCAGAGGAGGGTGCCACATTGCCGCTGGCGCCTTGCGCTGCCAAGGAGATGATGTTGGCGCCACCCACTTTGAAATTGGTGCCCAACA
>RFXS01000162.1 GCA_009921465.1 Betaproteobacteria bacterium | reverse complement strand
GCAAGTTGATGGTGCTGGCACGACGGAATGGAATTCAAACTACAGGTTAAATAAGTTTGGGTGCAGCCCATGACAGCCCCTTGAGCGGCTTACACCACGTCATCGCCCCCAACCAACAGCGAGGGCGGGACGACGACCTCTGCTTTTGGTAGATGAATCGCGCGCACGCGCCATGAGGTCATTGCTTTGCCCGCTGAGGTGGTGGCGGCAAGCCGTCTAGCGGCAATGTGCCAATAGAAGTTACAGTACCCGATGGACCAGCAACTACCGCGCCACCGGGGCCTTTGCCGAACGGCAATATAGTGGCCGCTTTCTGGTGCGAGTGCCGGCGCAGGTCCATCGTGCTCTGGCGACCGAGGCGGCCGAGCAGGGCGTGAGCATCAACCGCCTGGTGTCGGCGAAATTGGCTGGTTGAATCTGGCATCTTCTCCCAGAAGAAAAGAGACCCATCTTTGACACGAAGCGATGCCTGTTTACAGGATATGCACAAATTCATAAGATGGGCCCAAGGAGAGCCCCCATGCAAAACCTGCTCGATCCAGCCATTCTGTTCTTTGTTGTCGGTGTGCTCGCTGGCGCCATCAAATCTAACCTTGAAATTCCACCCGCCATCTCACGCTTTCTCTCCCTCTATCTGCTCATGGCCTTAGGGCTGAAGGGCGGCTTTGCGCTGTCGCACTCGGGGCTCACTGTCACCTGCGCCGGGTACCTTGGCCGTTGGCGGTGGTGTTGCGGCGCTGAGCACGCAAGCGGCCCGGCCGAGTGTGTCGATCGGCAAAATCCTGCACGAGTCCTTCACGGACGGGGCGCAGTTGCTGCTGCTCGGTGCGATGGTGGTGGGGATGATCACGGGAGATGCCGGCAAGGCCGCCATGCAACCCTTCTCCGGCGATCTGTTCAAGGGAATGCTGTCGTTCTTCCTGCTTGACATGGGTTTGATGGCGGCTCGGAATATGCCCCAGATACGAGGCAAGTCGCCAGTGCTCATTGGCTACGCGGTGCTTGGGCCGATTGTGCATGCGGGCCTTGCCCTGAGTCTGGCCTTCCTGCTCGACCTGCCGGCGGGTGACGGTGCCCTGCTCATGGTTCTCGCAGCGAGCGCCTCCTACATTGCCGTGCCTGCGGTGCTCATTCCATTTCTAGTTCATTGATGTAATAATGCATCTCTATCAGCCTTGATGGAGAAACTCATGTCACGTCCTGCCAGCGGAGACGATGCGGTATTGGTGAATGCGCGGCAGGCCATTGCCTCAGCCCGAACGGTCGAACAGTTGCGCCAAGCCCAGGCGGTCGTATTGCCGCTGGACTACGCGATGAGTTTGGCCGATACCGCTCAGGTCATTGGCGTGTCGCCCGGGTGGGCATGTCAATTGCGCAAACGTTTCATGCGGGGCCAAGTTGTGGGCGCACCCGATGCGCCAACTCCAGGCGGGCGCAAGCGTGAGAACATGAGCGTGGCGCAGGAGCGAGAATTTTTGGCCCCGTTCTTGGAATCGGCCGCCTCCGGTGGCGTACTGGTGGTTGGCCAAATCAAGGCGGCACTGGACAAGCGCCTGGGGCGCGAAGTGGCACTGGCTTCAGCCTACAACCTGCTGCATCGCCACAACTGGAGAAAGCTCGCGCCCGACAAGCGCCACCCCCAAAGCGATCCGGTAGCTCAAGAAGAGTGGAAAAAAAACTCCCCGAAATCCTCACTCAAATCCGCAAAGACTGGGCACAAGACCAACCCATCAAGCTGATGTTTCAGGACGAGGCGCGCTTTGGGCGCATCTCGGACGTGCGCCGGTGTTGGGCACCCAAACCAATCCGTCCGCTGTGCCAGGGCATGCTGACCCATGAGTACACCTATGTCTTTGGTGCGGTGGATGTTTGCACCGGCGAGCTCGATAGTTTGATATTGCCGCACGTCAACACCGGTTGCATGCAACTCTTCCTCAACGAGGTCTCGCAACGCCACCCCGATGAGCGCGTCGTCATGGTGATCGACGGTGCCGGTTGGCATCGCAGTGATGCGCTCAAAGCACCGGACAATATCTATCTGCTCAAGCTGCCGCCCTACGCGCCGGAACT
>RFXS01000161.1 GCA_009921465.1 Betaproteobacteria bacterium | reverse complement strand
AAATCCCACCAGCTGCGCAGGCGGCACTGGATAGCCGCACCCGCCTGTCGGCACAGGCTCTGGTCGGCATACAGTTCCTGAAAGGCACAGTGCGCCGGGGAGATGTTGCCACCATGGCCGTTAAGAAAGTAAAAGTGCTCAAAGCCATGGCGCGCCAATGACTGCACGTAGTCAATGATGACCTTGATCAGCGTCGTCGGGCGCAGGGAAATGGTGCCGGGAAACCCGAGGTTGAACTGCGCCTGGCTCAGGGTCAGGGTCGGCCCAACCAAAGCGCCACAGCGCTCTGCCATGGCATGCGCAATGGTTTCAGCGGTGATGCTGTCAGTGCCAATCAGGCCGGTCGGGCCATGCTGTTCGGTGGACCCGGTGGGAATCACCACGCCTTTGGAGCGAAGCAGGTAGGCCTCGATCTCGGGCCAGGTCGAGTGGTGCAAGAGCATGGGTCAGTTCCCGGTCGCCAACCTGCGCTCCAAGCGGCGTACCAGATAAGACACCACCAGAATCAGCAGCAAATATTCCGCCACCAACAAGGTATAAATTTCCAGCGGCCGGTATTCGCTGACATTGAGTTCATTGGCGCGGCGAGTCAGTTCCTGCAGGCCGATCACCGACACCAGTGACGACATTTTGAGCACGTAAACAAACTGGTTACCCAGCGCAGGCAATATGACTTTGATCGCTTGGGGCAGCACCACCAGCCGCATCTGCTGGGCCCAGGACAAACCCAATGATTTGGCGGCCTCGATCTGCCCTTTGGGCACAGACTGAATGCCGGCACGGAACACCTCTGCCTCAAAAGCCGAGTCACTCAATGCCAGTGACAGCACACCAGTAGCAAACACACTGAGTTGCAGACCAATGATGACCGGCAGCCCATAGAACACCCACAGCAAGAGCACCAGCAGGGGCACCGATCGAAACAGCTCCACATAGACCCGGTTCACGCGGTTGAGGTACCGGCGCTTGGACAATCCGGCCATCGCAATGGCTGCGCCCAGCAGCACCGACAAGCAGATGGCGCACAACGAAACCCACAAGGTCGCCCAGACACCGCCGATCAAGAACTGCAGGTTGGAGACGCCTTTGTCTTGCAGGGGGTTGAAGATGTACCAACCCCAGTTGTAGCTGCCACCCCCACCGGACGAGCCCCCACACCCGGCCAACAGGACGAGCGCCAGGAGCGTCAAGGACAGGCTTATTTTTTGGCGGACAACCATTTGGCCTCAAGCCCGCCGAAGAAGCCTTCAGCCTCCTTGAGAGAAATCCAGTTGTTCACAAAGGTCAACCAGACCTCATCCCCCTGCGGCACCGGGTAGGCAAAAGGCCGTTTGTTTCGCATGTCGGCGCTGGAACCCACCGTCACCAAATCGGGGTAGGTCTTCATCAGGGTGGCCGCTTCCACGTTGCTGGTGACGGTGACCTGGGCACGACCGGCCAACACCTCCTGGTAACCGGTGGCGGGCTTTTCAACCGCACGCACCTTGGCTTTTGGGAAGTGGGCTTTGGCCTGTTGCTCAAACACGGTGCCCATCAGCACAGCCACAGTCACATTGGGGTTGTTGATGCTGTCCCACGTGGTGAGCTTGGCGCCGGTCTTTTTGCTGACCATGGGCACGGTGCCCGCAAACAGGTAGGGGTTGGAGAAAGCCACCGTTTTGGCACGCGCCATGCTCAAGGAGGCACCGGAGAAAATGTCAAAGCGGTCCGACACAATGCCATTCACCAGGGTGGCCCATTCGGCCGGCACATACTCGATCTTGACGCCCATGTCGGCAGCCAGTTGGTTCATGGCTTCGATATCAAACCCGGTGTAGGTGTTGGTGGCCGTGTCTTTGATCGACATCGGGTTGAAGTCACCCGTGGTACCCACGCGCAGGGTGCCGCGCTCCAGAATCTGGGCCAGACGGGATTTGGTCTGCGCAAAGGACTGCACGGGCAGCAGCAGCAGGGCGGCAGTGGCCAACGCCAGCAACGGGGTGAACAGCTTTTTCATGACGGGTTCCGGGTTAAGGTTGTATAGACGACTTGCACCATGCTATCGCGGCTGAACCGCAAGTTCAATAGGGCCACTACCAACTTTAATGGAAATGAGGCGTGAATCAGACGCCTGAGGGTATTGCCGGCCTG
>RFXS01000017.1 GCA_009921465.1 Betaproteobacteria bacterium | reverse complement strand
CACCAAATCCACCTTTGCGAGGCCCGCCGGGACGCGCACTTTTATTGCGTTGACCACCACCTCGATTGCGCTCGGTCATCAAGTCCACACTGGTGCGGGTCGGGTCGGGCTGGCGCATGGTGCTGTTTTGGTTTTTGTGCCCAAATGCATTGACCCCGCTTTGCGTACCCAAGTGCGCATTGGCGCGCGGTTGATGGTCATCCGGTTCTGCGCCGCCATCGCTGTGGTTGAGATGGGGTGGCATGGGCTGTTGGGCGTCACGCATCACCATGGGGTCGCGTGGTCCGCGGTCGTCGCGGTATCGGTTGCGACCTTGTCCGCCATTGGGCCGTGGGGGTTTGGCGCCGGGTGTGCGCACTTGCCCATTGGGGCGAGGGGCGGAGCGAGGCCCTTGTCCGGCTTTGTTGTCGCGCATGCGCTGCATCATTTCAGAGCGGGCCGCTTTGGCAGCTGCAGCCATCACGTCACGGCTTGGGGGTTGACCCAAGCCGCCCCAAAGGGTTTGGCGTCCCATGGCGATGGGTTCTGCAACTTCATTTTCTTCTGGACCAAAGCCTTCAATGGCTTGAACAGGTACAGCGCGTCCAGTGAAACGCTCGATATCGCGCATGAAACCTTGCTCGTCGAGTGACACCAAACTGATGGCTTCACCGGTGGAGCCTGCACGGCCCGTTCTGCCAATGCGGTGCACGTAGTCTTCGCTGATGTTGGGGATGTCGTAGTTCACCACGTGTGGCAACTCGTCAATGTCAATTCCGCGGGCTGCGATGTCGGTGGCCACCAGGGCGCGAATGTCCCCTGACTTGAATCCGGCCAAAGCTTGGGTGCGCGCAGTTTGACTTTTGTTGCCGTGCAAGGCCATGGCGGTGATGCCGTGCTTGTTTAAAAACTCGGCGACGTTGTTGGCGCCGAATTTGGTGCGCGTGAAAACCAGTACTTGGCTCCATTGATGGGCTTCGATGATGTGGGCCAACAAGGCTTTTTTCTTGCCACGACCGACGGGGTGAACAACTTGGGTGATGCTCTCGACAGTGGTGTTGCGAGGCGTGACTTGAATGCTTTGTGGGTTGCGCAGTAAGCCATTGGCCAAATCGCGAATTTCATCGCTGAACGTGGCTGAGAAAAGCAAACTTTGCTTCTCGTTGGGCACCAAGGCCAGGATTTTTTTGACATCGTGGACAAACCCCATGTCAAGCATGCGATCGGCTTCGTCGAGGACCAAAATTTGCACCGTGGATAAATCTAAAAATCCTTGTTGTTGCAAGTCCAACAAACGCCCGGGCGTGGCCACCAATATGTCAACGCCGTTGCGCAGTCGATCAATTTGGGGGTTCATGCCCACGCCACCAAAAATGACAGCGGAAGTCAATTGCAGGTATTTCCCGTAAACCCGGACCGACTCCTCGACTTGGGCGGCGAGCTCTCGCGTTGGGGTCAGGACCAAGGCGCGGATGCCAAACACGCCGTGTTTATTGGGTGTGCTTCGGCTCATGGCCAGCTTGTGCAGCATGGGCAAGGTAAATGCGGCTGTTTTGCCCGTGCCTGTTTGGGCACCTGCCAATAAGTCTTGCCCATCCAATACCGCTGGAATGGCTTGGGCTTGTATGGGGGTGGGGGTCTCGTAGCCTTGCTCGCGCACGGCTTTCAAAATGGCCGGAGCCAACTTCAGTTCGTCAAAGTTCATGATGGAGCGCCGTCTCGGGCGCAGGAGTTCGGCCTGATCCGCTGTTAGCAACAGCAGCCAGTCATCGGCCAACAGGGTTCACAGGTGGGCTGGTCAGGTTTGGGCAGAACGCCCAGCTCAGCCCCAGCAGAAGCGCTGGTGTTGCACCAACTGGAGGATGCAACGCATTCATTGTCGCATGAATTGAGTTGGCCGGCCTGGCGGTGTGCCGAGGGCGGATAATCACGGGTTTTAAACCGTGTCTCAAGGATCTTTCGCATGGCCCAGTATGTATTCACCATGAACCGCGTTGGCAAGATCGTGCCACCCAAGCGGCACATCCTCAAGGACATCTCGTTGAGCTTTTTTCCGGGGGCCAAGATCGGTGTGCTCGGCCTCAATGGATCAGGCAAGTCCACCTTGTTGAAGATCATGGCAGGTGTGGACACCGAGATCGAGGGTGAAGCCCAGCCCATGCCGGGCTTGAAGATCGGATACCTTCCCCAAGAGCCCAAGCTCGATCCTGAGAGCACGGTGCGCCAAGCAGTCGAAGGTGGCATGGGTGAGGTATTGGCGGCTAAAAACCGCTTGGAAGAAATTTACGCCGCTTATGCGGAGCCTGACGCAGACTTTGACAAGCTGGCGGCAGAGCAAGGCGAGTTGGAAGCGGTCATCGCCACCGCTGGCAGTGACAGCGAGCACCAGTTGGAAATTGCCGCCGACGCCTTGCGATTGCCCCCATGGGACGCGGAGATCAAAAACCTGTCGGGCGGAGAAAAGCGTCGCGTGGCTTTGTGCCAACTGCTTTTGTCTCGCCCCGATATGTTGCTGCTCGATGAGCCCACCAACCACTTGGATGCCGAGTCGGTGGATTGGCTGGAGCAATTTCTGGCCAGGTTCGCTGGCACGGTGGTGGCCATCACCCACGACAGGTACTTTTTAGACAATGCCGCCGAATGGATATTGGAGCTGGACCGAGGCCACGGCATTCCCTGGAAGGGCAATTACTCGACCTGGTTGGAGCAAAAGCAAGACCGTTTAGAGAAAGAGCAAAAAGGTGAAGAAGCCCGTGCCAAAGCTTTGAAGAAAGAGCTCGATTGGGTCAGGCAAAACCCCAAGGGTCGGCAAGCCAAAAGCAAGGCACGCATTGCGCGCTTTGAGGAGCTGTCTGATTTCGAATACCAAAAACGCAACGAAACCCAAGAGATTTTCATCCCTGTGGCCGAGCGCTTGGGCAACGAGGTGTTCGAGTTCACCCACGTCAGCAAATCCTTCGGGGATCGGATGCTCATTGATGACCTGAGTTTCAAGGTGCCAGCGGGCGCCATTGTGGGCATCATTGGCCCCAACGGAGCGGGTAAGTCGACATTGTTTCGAATGATCGCAGGCAAAGAGCAGCCCGACAGTGGCACGATCAAAATCGGGTCGACCGTCAAAATGGCTTTCGTGGACCAAACGCGCGATGATCTTTCCAACGAAAAAACGGTGTGGGAGGACGTCTCTGGTGGTTTAGATATCTTGACGGTGGGTAAATTTGAAATGGCCAGTCGTGCCTACTGTGGCCGTTTTAACTTCAATGGGGGCGATCAGCAAAAGCGCGTTGGCACCCTATCGGGTGGTGAGCGCGGGCGCTTGCACTTGGCCAAAACACTGATTGCGGGCGGCAACGTGCTGCTGCTCGATGAGCCGTCAAACGACTTGGACGTTGAGACATTGCGTGCTTTGGAAGACGCTCTTTTGGAGTTTGCGGGCAGCATCATGGTCATCAGCCATGACCGTTGGTTTTTGGACCGCATTGCCACCCATATTTTGGCCTGTGAGGGGGATTCACACTGGACTTTCTTTGACGGCAACTACCAAGAGTACGAGGCCGACAAGAGAAAACGCTTGGGTGAAGAGGGGGCCAAGCCCAAGCGTGTGCGCTACAAAGCGCTCAAGTAAGGTCTTTCGCGCTGGGCCACCAAGCGCTGCCCAAACGCAAAGCTGTTGCGGACTCAATCGCACTGATCACTGCCCTCGCCGTGACCTCTGCAGCCAGGGTCGACAACAGCATCATGTCGGCACAGACACCGCTGCTGCCTGTTGCCAATGCAAACAAGGTGTCGCCATCCCACGGGGTGTGAACGGGGCGTATCGTTTGCGCCAAACCGTTGTGGCCCATTTGCGCCAGCCGATGCGCTTGGGTTTTGGTCAGCACGGCATCGGTGGCAATGACGCCTATGGTGGTGTTGCTGCCGGCGGCCACGCCCGACGTGGGCATACCTTGAATTTGTGAAGCCACTGTGTCTTGCAGTTGAAGGCTGGTCTCGGAGATCCTGGCACCAGCCAGAATGCGCCCGCTTTTGGGGTCCACCACATCGCCCAAGGCATTGACCACCACCAGTGCTGCGACGGTCACGCCGGCGACTGTCAAGACGGCGCTGCCAATGCCGCCCTTCATGGACAAATGCGGGCCAAATACTTTGCCCACCGTCGCACCAGCGCCAGCGCCCACATTGCCCAGGGCGACAGGTGCATTGGTGGCTTTTTCGCATGCAGACCACCCTGCAGCGGCATCCGGCCGAATTTGAGGGTCCCCGACACCCAAGTCAAAAATGACTGCGGCTGGAACGATGGGCACACGCACAGCCCCCACTGAAATGCCCCGTCCTTGTTGCGCTAACCACTTCATCACTCCAGAGGCGGCGTCCAGGCCAAATGCGCTGCCTCCCGAAAGCAAGATGGCATGGACATGGGGAACGCTGTTTTGGGGGGAAAGCACATCGGTCTCTCTGGTGCCGGGTGCTGCGCCGCGCACATCAACCCCCGCGACGGTGCCATCGGGACACAAAACCACGGTGCATCCGGTGGGCTTTTGGTCCGAGTTGTGGTGTCCGACCAACAGGCCTTGGACACGTGTCAGCGTTGAATTGGGTGGCATATTGGGGTGTGCTTCAGTGATCCAGTGTGCAAGGTGACTTCAAGAACAATTTCAACACAAGGATCATCAGGCAAAGCGAAAACCACCGTTGTGAACGTCCTTGATTCACTGAAAAAAGAGAATCCACACCCGCAATAAATGTTACATTTGTTTACAATTGATGTTGTTTCATCGGCGAATCGAGGACTTGTCATGGCTTCCAATGTTGGCAATCCAATGAAATCCATTAAATAGTTCTATTTAATTTATTATTTTATTTAAATAGTACTTTATAATGAATTTAAAGTTTACTTTGTTTAAAGTTCAAGGGGCAAATCATGGGTAACAAAATCAATTTTGATGTGGGTAGTGAATACTGTGGTACCAGTTATGCGGCCAAGATGCTCGACCTCTCGGTGGGCACTGTGCAGTCGTTGGTGGAAAAAAACGAACTGCTGGCTTGGAAGACCCAAGGCGGGCACCGGCGCATTTCTATCCAATCCGTGCGCGAATTCCAACGCCGCAACAACTACATCACCAAGTCCAATTTGGTCTCGGGCCAGCGCCTGAAGGTCATGGTGGTCGAAGACGAAGACCTGACGCGCCAAATGCTCAGCGACCATTTCCAGCAATGGGATTTGCCGCTCGACCCGAGTTATTTCAACTCGGCATTGATGGCTTTATTGGATTGGCCGCATTTTCAACCACAGGTGCTGATCACCGATTTGCGCATGCCTGGCTTGGATGGCTTCGAGTTGATCCGTACCTTGCATGGCCATCCCCGCTACGCCCAGATGGTGGTGGTGGTGGTCACGGCCTTGTCGGCTGAGGAAATTGCCGCAGAGGGTGGCTTGCCTGATGGCGTTGAATTGATGCACAAGCCCATCGATATGGGGTGGCTCAAAGGCTATTTGAATGCGCTGATCAACATGGGCCAAATGGCCAAGCGCCAAGAAGACATGGCGCGCATGCGCGAATTTTGATTTACCCAACAGGTTGTGAGCCGGGCAGGGGGTTTTACCCATGACCAGGACCTGAAACCCTTTTATGCTCTGGGCATGTCCAACGTGAACTTGCCATGCTCTTGAATATGCCCCATGCGGGCGATGTTCCAAACCGCTTGCACCACCCCCATTGGCCGCAACGTTTGCCGTTGTCTATTGGCTTGCCATCGACCACGTTGTGGGACAACTTGGCCACCAGCGCCCACAGATACCCTGATAAAAATGCCGTCCATTACATGGGCACGGCTTGGACGTATCGGCAAATCTTGCAACAGTCTGAACGCCTTGCCGCATGGCTGGCCTTGAATGGGGTCAAAGCCGGGGACCGAGTGTTGCTCAACATGCAAAACTGCCCTCAATGGTTGGTGGCCCACTTTGCCATTTTGAGGGCCAACGCCGTGGTGGTCCCGGTCAACCCCATGAACCGCAGCACAGAGTTGCAACATTACATTGCCGATGCGGATGCCCGCATGGTCATCACCTCTGCCGATTTGGCGACCGACTTGGTGAAAGCCAGTGAAGCCTTGCCCCATGCGCAGCAACTGCAGCATCTGTTGGTGACGCAGCACACCGATGGTTTTGATCCCTTGGTCATGCCCGAGTCCGACATGCCCGACGCTTGGCGCGACTGGTTATTGGTTCAACATCCCTTGCCTTTGCTCAGCAGTGGTCAAGTCCACACATGGGTAAGTGCTGTTGTTTGTGATGCTCAAGTGCCCAACCTGACGGTGACGGCCACCGATATGGCGGTTTTGCCTTACACCAGCGGAACCACTGGCCTGCCCAAAGGGTGCATTCATTTGCACCAAAGCCTGATGCACAACGCCATGGCTTCGGCCTTTTGGAGCATGGGTACGCCCGACAATGTCAGCCTGTGCGTGGTGCCCATGTTCCACATCACGGGCATGGTGTCGGTGATGCACTCGGCCATTTATTTGGGGGCCAGCTTGGTTTTGATGCCGCGATGGAACCGCGAATTGGCGGCACGGTTGATCCAACGCCACCGCGTAAGCCATTGGACCAATATCCCGACCATGGTGATTGACTTGCTGGGCAGCCCCCAAGCAGATCAATATGACCTTGGTAGTTTGGTTCACATCGGTGGGGGTGGTGCATCCATGCCGCAGGCTGTGGCGCAGCGGTTGCAAGACCTGTGTGGATTGAAATACATTGAAGGTTATGGTTTGACAGAAACCTCAGCGCCATCCCATTCCAACCCACCGGATCGGCCCAAGCAGCAATGCTTGGGGGTGCCCTTCATGAGCACCGATGCCCGCGTGGTCGATCCCATCCATTTGACTCAATTAGCGGTGGGCGAATCGGGGGAGATCGTCGTTCACGGCCCGCAGGTTTTTCAAGGTTACTGGAAACGCCCCGAAGAAACCGCCAAGGTTTTTTTCAAGTTGGATGGCAAAACATTTTTCCGCACAGGTGACCTGGGTCGGATGGATGAGGAGGGGTATTTCTTCATCACCGATCGACTCAAACGAATGATCAACGCATCGGGCTTCAAGGTTTGGCCGGCCGAAGTAGAGGCTTTGATGTTTCAGCACCCGGCTATTTTGGAGGCATGCATCATCGCCACCCGGGACCCTTACCGGGGTGAGAGTGTCAAAGCCGTGGTGGTGCTGCGCCAAACGCACCGAGGTCAGGTCAGCGAATCGGACCTGTTGTCTTGGTGCAGAGACCACATGGCCGTCTACAAAGCCCCCAAATCGGTCGAGTTGATGGACGCCTTGCCCAAAAGCGGCAGTGGCAAGGTCATGTGGCGCACCCTTCAAGAGGCCGAAAACGCTCGCCACGCCAGCCCTGCTTGACAATGGGTTGTTCCTGCATCTAAGCCGCAATGGCCTGCGCTTGCGCTAAGCTTGGCACATGATCCAACTCTCTGTCCTTGACCAGTCCATCGCCGCGGCCGGTTCGTCCCAAGACCAAGCGGTGCGCAACACATTGGCGTTGGCCCAGCACTGCGAAGCTTGGGGCTATCGGCGCTTTTGGGTCAGTGAGCACCACAGCCACCCCAGCATTGTGGGCACCGCGCCTGAAATCCTCATGGCCGCCATTGCGGCGCGCACACAGCGCATCCGCATTGGCA
The DNA here is from genome assembly GCA_009921465.1 of Betaproteobacteria bacterium. Taxonomy (GTDB): domain Bacteria; phylum Pseudomonadota; class Gammaproteobacteria; order Burkholderiales; family Burkholderiaceae_C; genus Limnohabitans. The sequence continues at coordinate 20,629 of RFXS01000017.1, read as the reverse complement.
GTGCAGGGGTGATGCTGCCCCATTACTCGGCCCTGAAAGTGGCGGAACAATTCAGGGTGCTCAATGCCCTGGCGCCAGGGCGCATAGATTTGGGCGTCGGTCGTGCCCCTGGCAGCGACGGTCGAACTGCGCAAGTGCTCAATCCCGACCGCTATGCGTCTGAGCGATTCCCTCAGCAAGTACTGGAGTTGCAAGCTTGGATCACGGGCACCCCGTTGCCCGCGGGGCACCCTGGGCACGGGGTTTTTGCCTATCCCAGCAGTGACACCAACCCCGATATTTGGATGTTGGGCAGCTCTGACTATGGGGCCCAGTTGGCCGCACACCTGGGCTTGCCCTACGCGTTCGCCTATTTCATCACCGAGGGCCAAGGCCTAGAGACGGCATTGGACTTGTATCGGCAAAATTACCAACCCAACGAACACCGCCCTCAACCCCATGCCACCGTTTGTGTGTGGGCGTTGGCGGCAGACACCGAGGAGCAAGCCTGGCATTTGTTCAAAAGTCGGGCGCGTTGGCGCATGGACCGCAACCTGGGGCGCATTGGCCCGGTGTTGCCCCCGGATCAGGCTGAGCGGGAGTACAGCCCCGCCGAACAATTGGCCTTGGCGCAACTCAAAGCCAATGCCTTGGTGGGATCTGCGCCTCAGGTGGCCAACAAACTCAGGGCCTTGGCGCAGCGCATGGACATCGACGAGGTGGTGGTGATCACCTGGACCCACGACCCCGCCCACCAACGGCGTTCTTACGAGTTGCTGGCCAAAGAGTTTGCATGGGGGCAGGCTGCCCCCGCATCCAAGGCCGCCGTTGCCCTGACCTGACCCTCCACCAAGAAGTGAAAGACCGCTGATGTTTCTGACCTCTATCGCAGGCAGTTTGCCCAAACCCGAATGGCTGGCCGAGACCCAAAAACTTTGGCCGCAATGGAAACAAGATGGGCAGTCATTGCGCCAAGCCAAGGCCGATGCCACGCTGCTGTGGATCAAGGCCCAAGAGGATGCAGGTCTGGACATCATTGGCGACGGCGAGCAAGCGCGGCAGCACTTTGTGCATGGTTTTTTGGAGCAAGTCGAGGGCATTGACTTTGCCAACAAAGTCAAGATGGGGATTCGCAACAACCGCTACGACGCCATGGTGCCGCAAGTGGTCGCGCCACTGCGCTTGAAGGGACGGGTCCACGCGATGGAGGCACAACTGCTGCGTGCCCACACCAAGCGCAAAACCAAGTTCACATTGCCCGGCCCCATGACCATTGTGGATACCGTGGCCGATCGTTTTTATGGCGAAGGCCAGGCAGGGCGGATCAACATGGCCATGGCGTTTGCCGAACTGCTCAACCAAGAGGCGCTGGCCTTGCAAGCCGATGGCATCGACATCATTCAATTCGATGAACCCGCCTTCAATGTTTACATGGAAGAGGCGGCGGATTGGGGCGTCAAGGCCCTGGAACGCGCCGCCCAAGGCCTGACTTGCACCACGGCCGTGCACATTTGCTATGGCTATGGCATTCAGGCCAACGTGGATTGGAAAAACACCTTGGGCCACGAATGGCGGCAATATGAAAAAGTGTTTCCAGCGTTGGCCAAAAGCAGCATCGACCAAATCAGCTTGGAATGTTGGCACTCGCATGTGCCCATGGACTTGATCGCTTTATTAGAAGGCAAAGATGTGTTGGTGGGCGTGATCGATGTGGCCAGCGATGCCATTGAGACCGCGCAAGAGGTGGCCGACACGATTGGGCGTGCCTTGCAGTTTGTGCGCAAAGAACACTTGTTTCCGTGCACCAACTGCGGCATGGCACCCATGGGGCGAGAGACAGCCCAGGCCAAGCTGCAAGCCTTGGTGGCCGGCGCGGCATTGGCCCGCGAACGCTTGGCTCAGCACTGAGGGGCTGAAGCGACCGCCTCTGGTTTGGCCATGATGCCGGTTTCAGGGTCAAACTCGGCTGCTTTGAGGTACATGGCCAGCCCCGCGTCCATGGTTTGGGCGTGCTGTTCAAACCACATGCCCACTTCGTGCAGCAGTTGCCTGACCAAGGGCAGTTGCTGCAAATCCCGACCGCGGCGCAAGCCCTCGCGCATGACCTGCAAGATGGTGTCGTGCTGTTGAGCGTGGCACCCCATGGGTCCAAACTGGGTTTGGGTCATCCACCGGTCTTCGCGCTCAAAGTGGTCTTGGGTGTGCTCTAGAACGGCTTCGTAGCGGTCCATCAGTTCGGCGTCCGTTGCCATTTGTGCTTGGCCCAGCAATGCAACAAATTCCACATGGGTCTCGTCCATGGGGGCCATGTCAACGGCCAGATGATCGGCCCAGTGCAAGCTGGGCTCGCTGGGACTGGTGTATTTCTCGTCAATCACGATCTCAGACATGGTGCAACCTCATGGCAAGGGTTTTCAGTGGGGCCGCCGCTTAAAAATTTTTAGGCGCGCTCAAAGATGGCTGCAATGCCTTGGCCGCCGCCGATGCACATGGTCACCAGGGCGTAACGGCCCTGAATGCGGTGCAATTCATGCAATGCCTTGACCGTGATCAGCGCGCCGGTGGCACCGATGGGGTGACCCAAAGAAATACCTGATCCATTGGGGTTGACCTTGGCCGGGTCCAGTCCCAAATCGCGGGTGACCGCGCAGGCCTGGGCGGCAAAAGCCTCATTGGCTTCAATCACGTCCAAATCGGCCACGCTCAAGCCCGCTTTGGCCAGGGCTTTTTGGGTGGCCGGAACCGGACCAATGCCCATGTAAGCCGGGTCCACACCCGCATGGGCATAGGCCACCAGGCGAGCCATGGGTTGAAGGCCACGCTGCTTGGCCGACTGGGCGTCCATCAGGACCAGTGCCGCTGCGGCGTCATTGATGCCCGATGCGTTGCCCGCGGTCACGGTGCCGTTCTCTTTGATGAACACAGGTTTTAATTTGGAAAAGTCTTCTGCGGTGGCACCGGTTCGGAAATGCTCGTCGGTGGCGTAGGCCACTTCGCCTTTGCGGCTTTTGAGCATCACCGGAACGATTTGCTCTTTGAACCGGCCTTGCACGGTGGCCCGCTCGGCACGCAAGTGGCTTTCCAGCGCCAATGCATCTTGGGTTTCTCGGGTGATACCCCATTTTTTGGCGATGTTTTCTGCGGTCACCCCCATGTGGATGGTTTGAAAGGGGTCGTGCAAGGCCCCCACCATCATGTCCACCATCTTGGTGTCGCCCATGCGCGAACCCCAGCGCATGTTCAAGCTGGCAAAGGGTGCGCGGCTCATGTTTTCGGCGCCACCCCCAATGGCAATGTCGCAGTCTCCCAATTGGATGGATTGGGCGGCCGAGACGATGGCTTGCAGGCCCGAGCCGCACAAGCGGTTCACGTTGAAGGCAGGGGTTTCTTGGCCGCAGCCCGCTTGGATGGCCGCCACCCGCGACAGGTACATGTCTTTGGGCTCGGTATTGACCACATGGCCAAACACCACATGGCCCACATCGGCGCCGCTGACTTTGGCGCGTGAAAGGGCTTCACGCACCACGGTGGCACCCAACTCGGTGGGCGGGATATCTTTGAGGCTGCCACCAAAAGTTCCGATGGCGGTGCGAACAGCACTCACAACAACCACATCACGCATGCTTATCTCCTGAATATATGTTGCAAAGATTGGGCTCACGCATCGCGTGAATCGGCCACAGGCTGGGCACCAAAATCAGCCCGGTCCAAATAAGACAAGACACGGGCTGCGGCTTGAGCCGGACTGGACAAGGCACCAGTTTGCTTGAGGTTGACGAAATTATCGCGCTCTGGGAACAGATTTTTGTCTCCGGAGCGCAAATCAGTTTGCATATCGGTGTCAATCACCCCCGGTGCCAAGGACACGATGCGCACCCCATGCGGCAGGTCTGCCTCTTCCAGGGCAACGCAACGGCTGTAGTGGTCCATGCCCGCTTTGCTGGCGCAATACATGCTGCTGCCGGCCATGGCGCGTCGCCCCAAGCCGGAGGAAATGTTCAAAATCTTTTTCGACATGGCCCACGCACGGGTGGCGCTCAAAAAAGCCGCCGTCAACTGCATGGGGGCCTCCAAGTTGATGGCCAATGTGGCTTGTAAAACCTGTTCATCTTGAGGAGATAAGGGGCCCAGGTGCCCAATCACGCCGGCATTGTTGATCAAGGTGGCGCTGGCCAGTTGGGACGGGTCTTGTTGCTGCAACCAAGCCAATACTTTTTGAGCCACTGGGATGGGCTGGGCCAGATCGGCGCGCCACTGCACCAAGTTGGCACCTTGGGCCGCAGCCCAAGCGTCAAGCTCAGGCGAAGTTTGGCGCGAAATGCACAGCAGCGTGGCTTGTGGCCGCTGGCACAACTGTTGGGCCAGGGCCAGACCCATGCCACGGGATGCGCCGGTCAGAATGGTCAGGTGTTTCATGGTTGAACCGTGTGATTGAAGCGCTTCATTATGACCAGAGTCCTCGGCGGGAAATGGACAACCCGCCCCGCATGAGTAGCTGTGGTGACAGACCCTGACCTTGGGTGTCATCCACAGCCCCTGCTTTGCGCCAATAGCAGGCCGCGCGCATGGGTAAATCCCTCAGTGTCAGGCAAGGGTTTGTCAGGCATGATCACCGACTGACTAAATCCAATCAATCGGAGCAGCTGTTGATGAACGATACAACCCAATTCAACGATGGAAGTGACGAGGCCAAACCGGTGCGGCGTCTGATACCGCGCTTGGAGCCCGTGTATGAGCTTTTGACCCCCTTGTCTTGGCCGCTCATCCGTTGTGCCACGGGATTGATCTTGGCCGTCCATGGCTGGGGCAAGATCGCCAAAGGACCAGAGGTGGTTGCCCCGGTATTTGAAAAACTGGGCTTCGAACCTGCCTTGGCAGTGGTGTATTTGCTGATATTTATTGAATTTTTTGGCGGTATCAGCCTGGCCCTGGGCTTGTTCACCCGATTTTTTGCGGCTGCCATCACGATAGAAATGGCGGTGATTTTTTTCACCCAATACCTCCCCAACGGGTTTTCATGGTTGAACAAGGGCTATGAATTCGTCCTGCTGTGGGGCTTGGTGTCGCTTGCGATTTGGTGGCGAGGCGGTGGTCCTTATTCCTTGGACCGTCGCTTGGGCGTGGAGCTGTAATTGAAAAGTCAAAAGGACAGCATGAAACTAAATCTGCCAATTGTGAATAGACGCCAGTGGGTTCAATCGGGCGCTTTGGGTGTGGTCGGTGCGGTCAGCTTTTTCCCCGCTGGATTGCTCGCCCAAGACACTTGGCCCGCCAGACCGGTGCGTTTGATCGTGTCATCGTCACCAGGCGGGGGCACCGATTTGTATGCCCGCATGCTGGCCCAAGCCTTGGGCGACGTGTTCAAGCAGCAGTTCGTGGTGGAAAACCGCCCTGGAGCCAGCGGCAACATTGGGGCGGCGGCAGTGGCCAAATCCACCCCTGACGGGTACACGTTTTTGGTTTCGGCCAATACGTCCTTGACCATCAATGGAAGCTTATACAAAAACCTCTCCTACGACGCCGAGCGAGATTTCGTGCCCATCATGCGGGCATTTGCCCCCTTGGTGCTGGTGGTCCACCCGGGCACCAAAGCGCGCAGCTTGGCCGAGTTGATTGAGCTGGGCAAACGCGAGCCCGGCAAAATTTCTTTTGGCTCAGCCGGTACAGGCAGCACCACCTATTTGGGCGTTCGCATGCTGGAAGAGAAATCCGGCGCACGATTTCTTCACGTGCCCTATAAAGGTGTGGGCCCAGCCTACCAAGACCTGTTGGCGGGCCAGTTGAATTTTTTGTTTCCAGATGTGGCCTCCGCCCTGTCTTTGATCAAGGCCGGTAAGATCATTCCCATCGCCAGTGAGCAGCGCACACCGTTGTTGCCTGGTTTGCCTACCCTGGCAGAGGCTGGCATGCCCGATGTCAGCACCAACAGCTCTTTCAGCCTGGTGGCACCAACGGGCACCCCCACCGCGGTGGTCGAGCGCTTAAACCGGGAATTGGTGGCCATCACCAAGTCGGCTGCATTTGCGGCCAAACTTGAATCACAAGGCTTGGTGGGCGAGGTCGATTCGCTCACGGCATTGGCTGCCTCGATGAGGAAAGAAAGAGAAGCCTATGCGGCATTCATCAAACGCAACAGCATTGTTGCCAGTGATTGAGGGGGCGGTATGACAACGGCATTGACAGCCCAACACCCGGTGGTGGTCGTGGGTGGCGGCATTGGGGGGGTGGCCATGGCCCTGGCCTTGGGGCGGCAAGGCCATCGGGTCCAGTTGCTCGAGCAGGCTGACCAAATTGGCGCCATTGGCTACGGTGTGCAAATGGGCCCCAATGTCATGCCCATGCTGGACTTTTTAGGCGTTGGCCAAGCGGCCCGTGAAGCGGCTTACTTGCCCAAAGAGATCATGCTCTATGACTACCTCACAGGGCAAACTCTGTCGCACATTCCTTTGCAAACCCCCGAATTTGCGCAGCGCTACCAATCCCAACCCTACATCGCCATTCACCGGGTGGATATGCATGAGTTGCTGCTCAAGGCGTGTCAGCCGCATGCCAATATTTCACTCAATCAGTCCACCACAGTCACAGGCTATTCGCAGACCGAAGATGGCGTGACTTTAGAGACTGCCCAAGGCCCCTGCATCCAAGCTGCGGCAGTGGTCGCCTGTGATGGTTTGCGCTCGCGCTTGCGCGCGCAAATGCACCCATCGGATGTCCCCCGAGAATCGGGCTATGTGGCCCACCGCAGTTTGATCCCAATGTCGCAAGCCCCCGCGCATGTCCAACAGCGCCAAAGCGTCACCATGTGGGCCGGTCCGGGCTTGCATGTGATTTACTACCCATTGAGAAACGCCAGCCTGCTCAACATTGTCTTGGTGGTGCGCTTGCCTCAACATGTGTCCTCGACCCAAGACGATGGCTACCCAGCATACCTGGCAGATTTGTTGAGCCAGGCCCAACCTGAGCCCCAACAAGTGGCGCGACTTGTGAATTTGGATCGACGCTGGGCCATTGCCGATCGCGAGCCCATGCGTGGGTGGCACGATGGTCGGGTGTGTTTGTTGGGCGATGCAGCCCATGCCACCTTGCAATCTTTGGCGCAAGGCGCTGGCATGGCGATTGAAGATGTGGTTTGCCTGTCGCAACTCATGTCAACGCATGGGCCAGATGTGGCCGCTGCATTCAAGGCATTTGAACGCGCACGGTTTTTGCGCACAGCACGCGTTCAATGGGTGTCGCGCCACATGTGGGAGGACTACCACTGTGGCGGTGTTCAGGCACAGGTACGCTCCGACATTTTCAGCCAACGCGATGTGGACGACCATTACCGGTGCTTGGATTGGTTGTGGACACCCCAGGCGATGGTGGCTTGATCTTGGGCCAAGGGGGGCAGATGCCCGTTTGCTTCGCACAGGGCTGGAATAACCCGCCGCAGGCCTCATGACTGCGGCCTATTCGATTGAAGAATTGCGCTTGGCAGCCCAGCGCCGGTTGCCGCGCGCCCTGTATGACTTTTTTGACGGTGGGGCAGAGGATGAAGTCACTTTGCAAGCCAACCGCAGCGCCTTTCAGGCTGTGCGATTTCGCCCCCAAGTCTTGCGCGATGTCTCTGAGGTCAACACCCAAACCCAATTGTTTGGACGCAGCATCGCGTTGCCAATGGCCACCGCCCCCACGGGTGCGCTGGGTTACGGCTACCCGGGGGCAGACGTGGCCATCGCGAAGGCGGCCGCGGCGGCGGGCATCCCATATATTTTGTCGAGCACGGCCACAGCCTCGATCGAGCGCATTGCCAATGCCGTGCAAGGTCGTCTGTGGTTTCAGCCCTATACCTTGAAAAACAGAGATTTTTTCTGGGGCCTGATCCGACGCGCTCTGGCCGCTGACTGCGAGGCATTGGTCATCACGGTTGATTTGCCAGTGGGGGGTAAACGGGAAAGAGATCACCGCAATCACTTTGCAGTGCCCTTTCGATTCACACCGCACAACCTGTGGGATTTCGCCCGCAAACCGCCATGGTGTTGGCGCATGTTGCGGCAACCATTTCCGGTGATGGAAAACTTGATTGGTCTGGCTCAACAGCAAACCAGTGCCTCGGCTTTGGCCTCTTCGGTGGGACGAAACTACGATACTGCATTTGATTGGGACATGCTCAAGCAAGTGCGTGATGTTTGGCCCAAACCCTTGGTGCTCAAGGGCATCTTGCATCCGGCGGACGCCCAACGTGCATGTGCCATCGGTTGCGATGCCTTGGTGGTCTCCAACCACGGTGGGCGGCAACTCGATGGCGCTGTGGCCACCTTGGAGGCGTTGCCTGATGTTTTGACGGCTGTCAACCGGCGCATCCCGGTTTGGGTGGATGGAGGGGTGCGTCGCGGGCAAGATGTGGTCAAAGCCTTGGCCCTGGGCGCACAAGGTGTGCTGGTTGGTCGCGCCATGGTGTTTGGCACCATGGCCGCTGGAGAGGCGGGGGCGCACCGCGCATTGGCCATCTTGCAAGACGAACTCATCCGAACCATGCAATTGTGTGGCGTTGCCAGGTTGGCTGATATCGATGCGGACTTGTTGATGCCTGTCGCTAAAACTGCGGGTTGAACGCCAATGTTTCATTTTTTTCGGGGCTTTTAAGAAGTGAATTTGTTTCAACAGTTTTTCTGTACCTGTCTGGGTACTTTGGTGATGGTTGGTTCGCCAGCCTGGGCCCAAGCCGTGACCAATGGCAGCACTTACAAACCCACTTTGGGGCAAATGGGCAAGGATGTCATGTGGCTGCCAACACCCAATGAGTTGGTCGACAAGATGCTGGACATGGCAAAGGTCACTGCCCAAGACTTGCTTTACGACCTGGGTGCCGGTGATGGGGTGATTGCCATCACGGCCGCGAAGAAACTCGGTGCCCAAGCGGTGGGCATTGAGTACAACCCCAAGTTGGCCGCCTATGCCCAGACCAAGGTGATCGAAGCGGGAGTTCAAGACAAGGTGCGAATCGTTCAAGGGGATATTTTTCAAACCGATTTCAGCCAAGCCACCGTGTTGACTTTGTACCTGCTGCCCGAAATCAATTACCAGTTGCGTCCCACGATCCTCAAGATGAAGCCCGGTACCCGGGTCGTCTCCCATGACTTTGACATGGTCGAGTGGGAGCCCGATGCGGTCACTCAAACGGTCCGTGCACGGGCCATGATGTGGGTGGTGCCGGCCAATGTGGCGGGGTTGTGGTCGTTCAAGCCAGGCCATGGCGCACCGTTTGAGGTGCGTTTGCAGCAAATTTTTCAACGCGTTGGCGGCGTGATGCGCACGGGCAACCAAGAGCAGGCATTGGTCGGAGCGCAGTTACAAGCCGACCGATTGAGTTTCCAATATGTCGCAGCAGATCAAAGCATCCACACAGTCAAGGCCATGGTGCAAGGTGACCACATGCTTGGGCAAGATATTTCGTTGGGGCAAACAGTGGACTTCACAGCCCAGCGGCGCTGAATAACGCTTTGCCGTAGCTCGTCACGTCACATGCCTAATAAATAATTTTTCAACCAAAGAGGGAAAGCACCATGGCAGATTCAAACCGACCCCAGTATGAGACCAGCGCTGAATGGGTGCACGTATCTTTTGCCGAACCTGCGGCTTTTAAATCGGTCTATGGTTTTGCAGGTTCTTTGGGCACCGTGCACCTGGAGGGCATTCGTTACTTGCCCAAGGGCGTGTCCTCGCGCACCTTGGTTATTTACATGCACCCGGCCACCACCTTGCAACTGTTGCCCATGCCGCGCGCCATGGCCCAAGCCGGGTTTCATGTGCTGTGCGCGGGCAGCCGTTATGCGCGCAATGACAGTGCCTTGGTGATGGAAAACGTGGTGGTCGATTTAGGTGCTTATGTGCGCCACGCCAAAACGGTTTGGGGTTACGAAAAGGTGGTCTTGGCCGGTTGGTCCGGCGGTGGCTCTTTGGCTTTGCTGTACCAGTCGCAAGCCGAGCGCCCCAGCATCACCCATACGCCAGCCGGAGACCCATGCCACATCACCACAGCCGGTCTGATGCCTGCCGATGCCTTTATTTTTCAAGCCGCGCACATCTCACGGGCCGTGACCTTTGCCGACTGGATTGATCCCAGTGTCATGGATGAAAACAACCCTGATGTGCGCGACCTCGAGTTGGACATTTACAACCCGCAAGTGCGCCCGCCCTACAGTGCCGAGTTCATGCTTCGCTTTAGACAAGCGCAGATGGCGCGCATCCGCCGTCGCACGGACTGGGTCAAGGAAACCTTGGCCCAGTTGCGCCGCAGTGGCACCAAAGAAATGGAGCGTGGATTTGTGACCCACCGAACCATGGCCGAGCCACGTTTCCTGGACGCATTGCTCGACCCCAATGACCGACCCATCGGCACGTGCTTCATGGGAGAGCCCGAAACCGCCAACAATGGGCCGGTGGGGCTGGCCCGGTTTTCCACCTTGCGCTCGTGGCTGTCACAGTGGTCCCCGGACGACACCAACGCACATGGCGAAACCTGTGCTGCGGGTATCAGCGTGCCCATGTTGTCGATCGAGCACACGGCCGATGATGCGGTGCCCCAACCCCACACACACCGGATACACACGGCCTCGGCCAGCAAAGACAAAACCATGGTGGCCATCAAGGGGGCCAACCATTATTTTGTGGGGCAACCTGAACTGCTTGGCCAAGCGGTGGATCTGTGCACCGATTGGATGCGCAAACGCCATTTGATTTGAAGATCCAAAAATGACCCATGCTTTGAAATCTTTTTTCGCAGGTCATTGGCGCGATGCCAACGGGCCAGCGTACGAGACCCATTACCCTGCCGATGGCAGTGTGGTGGCGCATCTCCATGCAGCCACCATCGGCGACGTGGATGAGGCCGTTCAATCTGCCGAGAAGGCTCGCCATCACCCCAGTTGGGCCTCACTCAAACGGCACGAACGCGCTGCAATGCTCTACCGCATTGCGGCAGGCATCCGCGACCAAGCTGAGGCGTTGGCGCAGCTGCAAAGGCTAGACAACGGCAAGCCCATCAACGAGACCCGCGCTTTGGTGGCCAGTGCCGCAGGCACATTTCAATTTTTTGGTGCTGCGTGTGAAACTTGGGAAGATCAACTCACACCACCCAGGGGTGACTTCATCACCATGAGCGTGCACGAGCCCCTGGGCGTGGTCGGGGCCATCACCCCTTGGAACTCCCCCATCGCCAGCGAAGCCCAAAAAATTGCCCCCGCCTTGGCAGCAGGTTGTGCTGTGGTGATCAAACCCGCCGAGATCACCCCCCGCATGGCCTTGGAATTGGCACGCATTGCACAGCAAGCGGGTGTGCCAGATGGCGTGCTCAGTGTCCTGCCCGGCAAAGGTTCGGTGGTGGGCGATGCTTTGGTTCGCCATCCCCTTATCAAGCGCATTGCCTTCACGGGGGGGACCGATGTGGGGCTGGGTATTCAGCACTTGGCAGCCCAAAAGCTGATGCCCACCTCTTTGGAGTTGGGTGGGAAGTCTCCCACCATTGTGTGTGCCGACGCCGATTTAGACCATGCTGTCGCGGGTATTTTGTACGGCATCTTCAGCTCCTCAGGCGAATCCTGCATTGCTGGATCACGTGCCTTTGTCCATGCCAGTGTTTACACTGAATTCAAGAAACGCTTGTTGGCTGGTGTGCGTGCTTTGCGCGTGGGTGATCCGGCCGATGAGCGCACCCAAATGGGCCCCTTGATCCACAACCGCCACCGCGCGGAGGTGGAACGCTACGTCCAATTGGGTTTGTCCGAAGGTGGGCAGTTGTTGCACGGAGGCGGCCGCCCCACGGGCACAGTCTATGAGCGCGGCAGCTATTACTTGCCAACGGTGATCGAGGGCTTGCCCAACACAGCGCGCATGTGCCAAGAAGAAATTTTTGGCCCGGTATTGGCCCTGCTGCCTTGGCACAGCGAGCAAGACTTGCTCGATCAATGCCATGACAACGCCTATGGTTTGGCCGCTGGCATTTGGACCCAAGACTACAAAACCGCTTGGCGTTTGGGCAGTGCTTTGCAAACGGGCACGGTGTGGATCAATACCTATAAAGTGTTTTCCATCAGCACCCCATTTGGCGGCATGAAAATGAGCGGCATGGGCCGCGAGAAAGGCCGTCAAGGTATTTTGGAGTACACCCACCAAAAAAGTTTTTACTGGGGACTCAATGCCAACCCGATGCCATGGGCCACCCCATTTTGAGCGCACTTTTTTGAATCAAATTTAATTTATCAGGAGACACCATGCTTTTCCCCACCACCATTGTTGGCAGCTACCCCCAACCCGATTGGTTGATCGACCGCGAAAAACTCGCTGGCCGCTTTCCACCCCGTGTGCGGGCCAAAGAACTTTGGCGCGTTTCAGAACCTTATTTGCAGCAAGCCATGGAAGACGCCACCTTGTTGGCCATCCGCGCCCAAGAGGATGCTGGGTTGGACATCATCACCGATGGAGAAATTCGCCGCGAGAGCTATTCCAACCGGATCGCCACTGCATTGGAGGGGATAGACATTGACAACCCTGGTGTGGGCTTGGACCGGTCGGGTCATCCCAACCCGGTGCCGCGCATTGTGGGCAAAATCAAGCGCGCACGCCCAATTGAGTTGGAAGACTTGCTTTTCCTCAAGGCCCATACACAGCGCAAGGTGAAGATCACGGTGCCAGGCCCCTTCACCATGCTGCAACAAGCTCAAAATGATTTCTATGCCAGCGAAGAAGAGGCTGCCATGGATTACGCCATCGCCTTGAACGAAGAAATTCAAGAACTGTTTGCCAATGGTGCAGATGTGGTTCAGGTCGACGAACCCTACATGCAGGCACGACCCGAAAAGGCCCGTCAATATGGGATACAAGCGTTGAACCGGGCATTGCAAGGCGTGAAAGGGGTCACCGCGGTACACATTTGTTTTGGTTATGCAGCCGTCATCCATGCCAGGCCTGAAGGTTATAACTTCTTGCCTGAATTTGCCCAATGCAGTTGCAATCAGGTCTCGATTGAAACGGCCCAATCTGGGTTGGACTGCTCGGTATTGAAAACCTTGGGTGATAAACAAATCATGGTGGGGTGCCTGGATTTGAGTGACATGTCCATCGAGTCGCCCGTGGTGGTGGCTTCGCGCATCAAACGGGCATTGCAATTTATCAAACCCGAGCAAGTGATTTTGGCGCCCGATTGCGGCATGAAGTATTTGCCCAGGGCCGTGGCCGATGGAAAACTCAAAGCCATGGTGGAGGGGGCCAAAATTTTGCGTGCGCAGTACGGGAACCAAGCACTGAGTACATCTCGCGCCATCTAAATTATTTACCCGCAAACATGGCGCGGGAATTCCCTAGTGCCTGAGGCGACAGTTTGGCTTGCAACTTTCAATCCATGCTTTAGCATCGCTCGATGAATTTTCCGACCCTTTGCAAACCTGCAAGATCATAAGGAGACCTATGAAAAACCGCATCATCCAAAGCTTTATATGGACCACTTTGGCTTTCCTTGGCACTGCCCAGGCCCAATTGGTTTCCATCGCCTCCCTGCCGGCGGGTTCATTGCTCAACTCCCAGTCGCAGGCATTGGCCAAAGTGATCCAAGACAAAACAGATCTCAAACTCAGGGTCACCACGTACAGCGGCGATATTGGGGTCTACGACGCCTTGCACAACGGGGAAGCCGACTTTGCCATTGACTCTATCCATGTGGCGGCAGCTGCAACCAATGGATTTGAGGTGTTTGAGGGTCGCCCGCGCAACAACGTGGCATTGATGACTCGCTTGTTCCCGTTTTATTCGGGTATTTTTGTGAAAAAAGATTCACCTATCACCAGCATCGCTCAGCTCAAAGGGCAAAAAATGCCTGTTGGCTACTCGGCCCACGTGGCCTTGGTGTCCATTTCCAAGGGATTGCTGGCAGCAGGTGGTTTGTCTTGGAGCGACATTGAAGGCATTCCTGCGGTGAATGTCATCCGCTCTGGGGATGACTTTGCCGCAGGCAGGGTCGCGGCCATTCCATTTGGCTTGGGTGCTCCCAAGGTCACGGAAGTGGCTGCATCGGTAGGAGGCATTCGCTTTTTACCCATTCCTCAATCTGCCGAATCTGTTAAGGCGTTGCGTGCCATTCGCCCCAACGATGATGTGGTGGTCGTTAACCCTGGCCCAAACCGATTGGGCGTCGATGTTCCCACGGCGTTGATGGCCAGCGACTTGACCTTGGTAGTGGGAAGCCATGTCAAGCCAGATGTGATTGCCAAGGTGCTCAAAGCACTGCATGACAACAAGGCGTTATTGGCGGCGGGACATCCTTCTTTCAATTTATTCGAGCCAGAGAACATGTACAAACAGTACAACCTGATCAAGTACCACCCAGGCGCAGTGAAATATTTCACTGATGCCAATATGCCCTTGCGCCCTCGCAGCAATTGATCCATCAGACTGAATCTGTCTTTCACCTTATTTAAATTTCAACATGTCCGATTCCAATATTCCAGAAGTCGAAGCTTTGGGCGAATCCGCCTTTGGTCGGGGTATGCAAACTTTGCTTTCGGTGATTTTGGTTTCTACCTCGTTGTTGTGGTGTGCCGATTTGTTCAGGCCTTTGGGCATTAATTTTTTCCCAGAACAACTCGCATCCGGTTGTTTGGCCATCTCTCTGGGCATACTTTATTTGCGCTATCCGGCAAAGCAAGGGACCAAACGCACCGATCTGCCGTTTTACGACATTATTTTGTCCTTTTTGGGCCTGGGTGCTGGTTTGTATATTGCCGTGAATTTTCCTGATTTGCAAACCCGATTGGTTGACAAACCCATTGATGCGGTGCTGGCATGTGCAATCGTGATGCTGCTGTGTCTTGAGGGCTTGCGCAGAACTGTGGGTTGGGCATTGTTGTTGGTGGTTTTGGTCGCCATTGGTTATGCGATGGTGGGGCACAACATCAGTGGCCCATTGGAGACGCGCCGGGTCGACACAGATCGCTTGCTGCTGTATCTGAATTTGGACACCAGCGCAGTTTTGGGTGATGCCATGCAAATTGGGGCCACAGTGGTCCTTGCATTTTGTTTTTTTGGCGCCTTGTTGGGTAGATCGGGTGCCTCGGCTTTTTTTAACGACATTGCTGTGGCATTGTTTGGGCGTTCTCGCGGTGGACCCGCCAAAGTGGCTGTGGTGGCTTCCAGTTTATTTGGGATGATTTCAGGTTTGGCGGTGGCCAATATCATGGCCACAGGCATCGTGACCATTCCCATGATGAAAAAAGCCGGGTACCCCGCGCATCATGCCGGCGCGGTTGAAGCTTCTTCGGCAACGGGTGGTCAGTTGATGCCACCTGTGATGGGTGCCGTGGCCTTTGTGATGGCCGATTTTTTGGAAATGAGTTATGGCGCTGTGTGCATCGCAGCGGCCATTCCTGCTTTGCTGTATTACGCGGCTTTGTTTATTCAAGCCGATCTTGACGCCGCACGCTGGGGCTTTGGACGGGTGGACGAGTCAGAAATTCCAAAACTCAAAAAAGTACTCAGCGATGGCTCTATTTTCATTATCCCTTTTGCCGCCTTATTGGGCACCTTGTTCTTCTTAAACTGGGAAGCCCAATTGTCAGCCATCGCTGCATCACTGTGTGTCATTGCGGTTGGCTTGCTCAAAGGCTATGGTGGTCACAGAATGAACTTGCTGGGTGTATGGAAGGCCTTGGTTGAAACCGGTTTTGGCATCATCGATATCGTGATGGTCGTCGCAGGTGCAGGCTTCATCATGGGTGTCTTTCAGGTCACCGGATTGGGTTTTGCATTAACGGCATTGATGGTGGACATTGGTGGCGGTAACCTTTGGATCTTGCTGATACTTGCAGCTGCCTTGTCAACGGTTTTGGGCATGGGCTTGCCTACTTTGAGTGTGTATGTATTGGTGGCGGTTTTGTTCGCTCCTGCATTGGTGCAAACCGGTATCAGCCCATTGGCTGCCCACATGTTTTTGCTGTACTACGGCATGATGTCCATGATCACTCCCCCTGTGGCTTTGGCCGCTTTTTTTGCTGCAAATTTGTCTGGGGCCAACGCGATGCGAACTGGCTTTTCTGCCATGCGTTTCAGTTGGACGGCGTTTGTGGTGCCTTTTCTGTTCGTGCTTTCACCGCCCTTGTTGTTGCAAGGCCCTTTGTTGGGCATTTTGATTGCAGTGCCTTTGGCCATCATTGGGGTATTTTTTGTTTCAGCGGCCTTGTCGGGATGTATTTTTCGCAATCTGACGGGCTTAGAGCGGATTGTTTTCGGCTTGGCTGGCCTGTTGATCATGTTGCCTCAAAACATGGCCGATTGGGCCATTTGGGCCAATTTCATCGGCTTGGCCATTAGTTTGCCGCTGGCTTTGCGTCAGTGGGCGGTACGGCGCACCAACAATGCTGTGCCGGCGTGATGCCTTAACCCAAAATTATTTGCCGTTGCTGAACCCGAGTTCACGCACGGGTTGATCAATGCCATTCCACTGATGGCAGACCTGGCGGATATGCTCAAACCGCAGGTGTTTTTCTGGGGTCATTTCCAATATTTCTACAACTGTGCCAGGTGGTCCATTGGCAGAGAGGTAAACAAATTTGGTGATCCCGTCCATGGGACTGATGGCCTCATGCTCAATGTGCCAACCACGGTTTAAGCAATGTTCCAGGTCATGTTCGAAATGATCGCTGAAAACCCCCATGTGTTGCAAACCTTCATTCCCATTTTGCAGAAAATATTGATATCCCGATGGCGCATCGTTGTGTTGCTGGATCAACTCAATTTGGGTCTCGCCGAAGTGACTGATCGCCATGGTGATGATTGGCGACGATGGGTTTCCCAGGTAATGGAATGATTTAAAAGACAAGCGACGGGTCACAAAAAAAGGGCCAACCCCCAGTTTTTCATGCCAGTGGGCCATGGCCAAATCCAAATCTTTCACCACATAGCCCAGTTGATGAAAGGTTTTAAAAAGTGCCATCTTCACGCTTGCTTGCTAGCCCAATGAAACCCGGCTTGAATATCAAGGTGACGCGCCTCTAGCCAGGACTGAGGGGCGGCATGTGGCAAGATCCAAAACTGTTCATCGCGGATGGCTTGAATGACATATTGAGCCACGTTTTGGGGATCCATGCCGCCTTTGATTGCCTCACCCACAAAGAGTGTTTCTGGGCGTTCTGTTGGGCCGCCTAAGCGTTCTGGTCTTGCGCGACCAGATAGATGGATGTCCGTGTCTACCGCAGCAGGGCACAGGACGGACACACCAACCGGTGTTCCTGTCAGTTCATTGCGCAGGGCCTCTGACAATGCCACCACGGCATATTTGGTCATGGAGTATGGGCCAGTCAAAAAATTCGGATTGACTTGCAAACCGCCAATGGAGGCAGTGTTGACAATGTGAGCTGATTCGCCGTGTGCTTTGAGAAAAGGTAAAAAACTTCGAATGCCATGGATCACCCCATGGATGTTTACGCCCATCACCCAGTCCCAGTCAGCCAGAGAGTACTGCTCTAAATGCATGCCATGCATGGCTACGCCCGCATTGTTGACCGCAATGTGGAGTTTTCCCCAGCGTTCCACCACTTGGTCGGCAGCCGCTTGCACCGAAGTGGCATCAGACACATCAACTTCAATCGCCATGCATTCCCCCCCCAAAGTTTCGAGGTGAGCCATAGCCTGATCGAGGGCTTCTTTTCGGATATCTGTCAACGCCACTTTGGCGCCTGCTTTGATCAGTGCGCTGGCGATGCCCAGTCCAATGCCAGAGCCTGCGCCAGTGACGATGGCGATTTTTTGGGATAAATCTTGCATGGGGATGGGGTGTCAGTCAACCCACTGCCGCCGTGTTGACGCTTGTGTTTTTGCGCATGTACCCCATGACTTCGGTCGCATAAAGGGACATGCTTTTGCGCGTCAAATCGGCAGGCAAAGTGCCAAACTGCATCAGGCTCAGCAAATGTCCAAAGCCAATTTGCTTTTGGTAGTCGGCCAATTTTTCGCGCACCGTAGCTGGGGACCCGCAGATGAACATGCCCTTGCCCATGACGTCATCTATGGTTTGTTTGCCGCCGATGGCAGATTTGGCCTGCATCACACCCATCATGGATTTGAGTGACAAGTAGCCAGGTGGCAAAAGCATCTCTTTGGGCATGCGCAAAAATTTATTTAAAAAATTCTCAATGTGTGGCTTGGCTTCACGATGGGCTATTTCATCGGTTTCAGCCACGTATATGGGAACAGACCAGCCTAATTGGTCTTGACTTGCCTCGTAGCCTTGTTCATTTGCCAAGTCTTTGTACATTTGCATGTACTTGGCGAGCATGGTCACAGGCGTAAAAGTTTGCAAGTAGGTGTAGCGCCGAGAGGGGTGTGATGCCCATTCAATGGTTTCACTGGACCCCTGAGAAGGAATCCATATGGGCGGGTGCGGTTGTTGATATACACGTGGCCAGGTGTTGACATACTCGAATTGGTAATACTTTCCTTCAAAAACCGAGGGTCCTGGTTGTGTCCAGGCTTGGATGATGAGGTCATGTGCCTCGTGGAATCGATCGTGCGATTCTGCTGGGTTGGCACCCCAAGCATGGTATTCGGCACCAATGCCACGCACAAAACCAGCGATCAACCGGCCTGCGGTGATGTTGTCGAGCATGGCAAACTCTTCAGCCACAGTCAGTGGATTGTTGAGCAAAGGCAAGGCGCGTCCAAGTACTGCGATTTTTACGTTTTTTGTTCTCCTGGCCAATGCACCTGCGATCACACCAGGGATGGGCATCAAACCATAGGCATTTTGATGGTGCTCGTTGACGCAGACACCATCAAATCCCAAAACATCGGCATATTCCAACTCGTCCAAATAGCGGTTGTACAGCAGATGTCCTTTTTTGGGGTCGTAATAACTGTTTGGCAAGGTATTCCAAGCCGAGTCGTGGGATTTATCGTAATCCAGGTCCAGGTCTGCATAGGGCATCAGGTGCATGAAATAAAACTTCATGGGGCTACCTCGCGAATGAATTGGGTCAGAGTTTTGCAATATAAATCGGTCATCTCTACGTGAGGCAGGTGACCACAGGAAGGAAACACGGTACTTTGTGATCCGGGGATCAAATCGCACCAGGCTTGGGCATACGCGGCAGGTATCAATTGGTCTTCTGACCCCCACAAAATTTGAGTAGGCACCGAAACCCTATGCAACCATTTGCGCAAATCGGGGTTATGCAACCTGGGTTGCCACGCCAAGCGAGCCGTGGTGAGTCGGTTCTTTAACACCAACATCTGTTGCTCTTGCGTCATGTCTCCAGGCATCATCCGTGCGGCCAATTCGGGGTCATGCACCAAATTGCGCGCCATTTTTTCTGGTGACCAAAGAAATATATCTGCCATGGGGCTGCCTTTTACCCGCACACCCGCAGGTGCCACCAATGTGAGAGAGGACAAATTTGTGTCATTGCGAACTGCCAATTCCGCAGCAATCCATCCCCCCAGAGATGAACCAACCAGGTGGACATTGTTCAGACCCAAATGCTTGAAAAAGTCCAAATAAAAAAGTGCTAAATCTCCGGTCCTGTCCAGCCAATCCGGGGTGTCAGATTCACCAAAACCCGGATGTTCGGGCACGATCACATCGTGGTGTTGGCTTAATTGCGCCATGAAGGGCAGCCACCCCGGTACGCCATTTGCACCGTGCAAAAAAACCAAGGGCTTGCCCTGGCCTGAGCGAAGCATGCGGACCTTGCAACCGCGGATGTTGATGAAGGTGTCTTGGAAGGGCATGGGGTGCTTTCAATCGGGTCGATCATTGAACATGGTAGTTGAAAGCGTTGGACCTGAATGCTCTGGTTGACCCGCATAAATGGGGTTTAAAACTTACCTTTTTAAAAATAATGTGGGCGCAAGATCAGGCAAGATAGATCGCTTGTGCTGATCAAACTGGAGACTGGAATGCGCATCGATGAAATGTTTTCTTTACATGATCAAGTGGCGCTCGTCACGGGTGCAGGAAGCGGCTTGGGTTTGGCCATTGCGGAGGTATTGGCCCAGCAGGGTGCCCGTGTTTTGATGCTGGACATGCAAGCCCATCCCTTGTCCGAAGAGGTGGAGCGGTTGCGCAAGCAAGGTTGGGCGGTGCATGGTCAGGTGGTCGATGTGACACACAGCCAAGCACTTCACCAATGCATGGATGACTGGGCCCATTTGCACCATCGATTGGATATCGTCGTTGCCAATGCTGGCATCAGCGCTGGGCCTGGGTATCAAACTGAAGTGGGCCATATGCAAGCGGTTCAAATGGAAACTTGGAACCATGTGTTATCTGTCAACCTCACATCGGTGTTTGAAACCATCAGAGGCGCTGCACGTCACATGGTGGAGCGGCGTTATGGTCGGATCATTGCTGTGGCGTCTATTGCAGGACTGCGGGCGGAACCCATGGTGGGCTACGCTTATGCGGCCACGAAAGCGGGGGTGATCAACTTGGTTCGACAGACAGCCATGGAATTGGCCCCCAATGGCGTCTTGGTCAATGGCATCGCACCCGGCCCATTCAGGACAAATATTGCCAACGGTCGGGTCAAAGATCCATTGATCGCACAGCAGTTTGCAGATACGGTCCCACTGGGGCGAATCGCTGATCCCTCGGAAATTCAAGGGTTGGCATTGTTGCTTGCTTCTC
>RFXS01000160.1 GCA_009921465.1 Betaproteobacteria bacterium | reverse complement strand
CAGCCTGCACATCCCCGCTGCGTTGCGCAGCACCTTCGCGTTTGTGCCCGGCCAATTTGTCACGCTGCGCACCACTTTGGATGGACAAGACACGCGGCGCAGTTATTCCATTTGCAGCACACCACAGCAACTCAACGAACGTGGCGAGATCGACATCGGCGTGCGCCAAGTCGATGGCGGTTTGTTCTCCAGTTGGGCCCACACCCAATTGCAAGCGGGCATGGTGATGCCTTGCATGGCCCCCGAGGGGCGCTTTGTGGTGCAACGGCCCCGCGCCATCCACCGGGTTGGGTTTGCTGCTGGCTCGGGCATCACACCCATTTTGTCCATCCTGCGCCACAGCTTGGAGACATCGGCCCACAGCCGCTTCACCCTGGTGTATGGCAACCGGCGCATGGGCAGCGTCATGTTCAACGAGGCGCTGCAAGACCTCAAAGACCGCTACACCGACCGACTGACCCTCATCCATGTGTTGTCGCGCCAAGCCCAAGAAGTGCCCTTGCTCGAAGGCCGCATTGACGCGCCCAAGGTACAAGCCCTGATCGACGCTTTTTTGCCCGTGCCCAGCATGGACGAGGTGTTTGTCTGTGGCCCAGAGCCCATGATCGAGGCCACCGAAACCGCGCTGCGCCAAGCCGGCGTCAAGCCTGAGCGCATCCACAGCGAGCGTTTCACCAGCCTGACACCTGCACGCCCCGTGCCGTCTGCCCCCACAGCGCAGACCAGCGGCCCGCAAATCACCGTGGTGCTCGATGGCAAGTCGCATGTGCTGCCCATGGTCAGTGCCCTGCATGTGCTTGACGCCGCCATCGAAGCCGGTTTGGACGTGCCCTACTCCTGCAAAGCCGGCGTGTGCTGCACCTGCCGCGGCAAAGTGCTGCAAGGCAGCGTGCACATGGACAAAAACTTCACCCTGAGCCAAGCCGAATGCGAACAAGGCTTTGTGCTGACTTGCCAAGCCCGCGCCACCAGCGCAGACCTGGTGGTGAGTTACGACGAGCGCTGAGCCACCCAGCGAATCAAGCCCAGTCCCCCGATCAAGCCAAGCGCTCGAGCAAGGCCAAAGTGGGGGCGCTTTGGTTCATCGTATAAAAGTGCAAGCCCGGCGCCCCGCCTTGGCGCAACTGCTCACACAGGTCGGTCACCACGTCCAAGCCGAAGGCTTTGATCGCCTCGACATCATCGCCAAAGCTTTGCAAACGCAAGCGAATCCAACGCGGAATTTCTGCCCCGCAGGCGTCTGAAAAACGCATCAGTTGGGTGGAGCTGATGATGGGCATGATGCCCGGCACCACCGGTATGTCTGCGCCGTGCTGTTGAACCTCTTGCACAAAGCGAAAGTAGGCGTCACTGTTGTAGAAGTACTGGGTGATGGCCGATGTGGCACCCGCCTTGACTTTGGTCACATAGGCTTGGATGTCGGCCTCGGGCGACTTGGCCTGGGGATGCACCTCGGGGTAGCAGCCCACTTCGATGTGGAAATGGTCGCCAGTTTCTGCACGGATGAAGGCCACCAACTCGCTGGCGTAGCGAAACTCGCCAAAGGTGCCATGTCCGCTGGGCAAGTCGCCGCGCAGCGCGACCATGCGGCGGATGCCTGCCGCCTTGAACTGCGCCAGCTGCAAGCGCACATTGTCTCGGGTGGCACCAATGCAAGAGAAATGCGGCGCAGCGTCCTGCCCATCGGCCAAGATGGCCTGCACCTGCTGCAAGGTGCCGTCTTGCGTGGACCCCCCCGCGCCATAAGTGACGCTGAAAAAAGCCGGCCTGGCTGCATACAACGCATGGCGCACCTGCACCAATTTGTCGGCACCTGCCGGCGTTTTGGGCGGGAAAAATTCAAAGCTGATGGGAAACGATGTTGGATTGCTCATGCAGCCCCCCAAGCGTGAAGACATGGTCACTGACCCTCGCCTTGCGACAAGGGCCAGCGCCACGGGGCTTCAATAACGGTAGGTGTCGGCTTTGTAAGGGCCGCTTTTGCTCACGCCAATGTAGGCGGCTTGCTCGTCGGTGAGTTCGGTCAGCATGGCGCCGACTTTCTTCAGGTGCAAACGCGCCACCTTTTCGTCCAAGTGCTTGGGCAACACATAGACCTTGCCTGATTCGTAATGGTCAGGGCGTGTGAAC
>RFXS01000159.1 GCA_009921465.1 Betaproteobacteria bacterium | reverse complement strand
AAGGCGTTGGTTACGGTGTAGTCAGCCGATGCGGCATTGACCAGGACCGCACTGGCAGCAACGCCAGCGCCTGCCAAGTTACCGGTGAACGCAATTTGAGGCACTGCACCGTTTGCTGGATTGGCCGTCGTTCCAAGGTTACCGATGCCAGGTTGCAAGGTGACACGGGAGCCGCCCTGTGCGTAATTGGTGCAGGTGTTGCAACCCATCAATGAGAGGTTCATCGACGGATATCCACCACCCATCAAATTGGCAGGTTTGAGGTCATAGTCCAAGGTTGCTGCGAGATTCTCGACCCAAACCTTGCCGCCATTGGTGGTGAACTTGCCACCGTAGGGCGCCGCAGCAGCCAAAGCCACCAACCCCGGGGTGCCGACAAAGCGGTTGGCGCCACTGGCCGCACCGGAAGCCCATGCCGTGTAGGCACCGCCGTCACTCAGGCTGTCACCAAACACCACCACGCGCTTGAATGGCTTTAGTGCGGATGTGTCCGGTGTGCCGCCAGAGGCAGTTGTGGCCACCAATTTCTGTACGGCATCCAGGTCCGTGCCCGCATTTTTGATCGTGAGTTTAAGTTGGTCGAGCAATCCATCATGTGAATCACCAAATGAAAAGACAACCGTCAACGGGTTGTCAGTACCCAGATCGATCAAGGGGTTGGTGGCTTTGAGCGTGTCTTTGACAGATGTCAGCGCGGCAGCCAGGGCGGTTGGGGTCAGACTTGCCGCTTTGTTTGCATTGAAGCCGCTCGACCCAGTGGCATCGAACAGGGCGGCCATGCCCTGCAAATTGATGGCGCCAGTGACCTGCACAGCCAACATGTGGGTGATCGGTGTCACATTGACTCGACCTGACGAGGTGGTGGCGATAGAGTAGTAATCACTGGTGGCGGGGACTGCTTCGCCGTTAGCCGTGCCGCCGGTACTTTTAAGCAGGTAGGGGGGGCTACCAAGGCTGTTGACTTGCGATACCAAAAAGGTGGCAATCCCCGTGGTCGTGCTGCCCCTGACCGTGACCGACTGGCCGTTCGATCCTTTAAGCGTGACGCTGCTGCCCAATATGGGGTATCCCGAAGAAACTGGCACCGTCAAAGCTGTACCTTCTTGTGTTCCCCCACAGCCCGCCAGAAAAGCCACCAATACGCCGGCAAAGCCCCATACCGCCAGCTGCAATCGAAATTGTCTCAAGTTGATTCTCCTCAATTAAAAATGAACGACCGTTCTTTTCTCGCGATGAATATTAACAGTAACGGCACTGTAAATGCCATATCTTGAATCGGGCAATACGGGAGGCATCCCCACAGTTGGCCCAGGCCGTGATAACCGCGGGACATGTACAGCGGGCCTTAGCGCAAATGGGCGGACCAGCTTGGGACTGCAGACTTCAATCAACCTGGCGCCGCATGGGCGTGCCCTGTCCAACGGCCTGGCTGCGTCGGGGAAAAAGGCAATGATTTACAAGGCTTAGGCATGCCAAACGCTTGGGCAGCTGGGTAGTGACTGACTTGGCTGTATCTACGCTTGCCCAAAATTCACCGAATACAAATCGACGGTACGATTGGCAGAGAAGCAACATAAAGAATTGGAGAAGTACATGATGGGCAATGTGACCTGGTCGGGCGGCGTCGAACACTGGACGAACAAGGGGGATATACGGCTATTCCTGTGGGAGAAAAAAGCGTCCCCCAAGGTGCCGCATGCCGGCACGATCCTGTTTGTGCACGGGTCCTCAATGGCCTCGCAGCCGACCTTCGACCTGCAGGTGCCAGGCCGTCCGTATTCGTCCGCCATGGAGTGGTTCCGCGACCGTGGTTTCGACACCTGGACCATGGACAACGAAGGTTATGGCCGCTCCGACAAACACCGCGACATCAATTTCGACATCAGCAACGGTGCCGACGACCTGGCCGCCGGCAGCGC
Source organism: Betaproteobacteria bacterium (assembly GCA_009921465.1). GTDB lineage: Bacteria > Pseudomonadota > Gammaproteobacteria > Burkholderiales > Burkholderiaceae_C > Limnohabitans. The sequence goes on along the minus strand of RFXS01000159.1, from coordinate 271 downwards.
CTACATCCTGGCGCAGACGAAAGCGCCCTCGCTGCTGGTCTACGGCATATCCTCGGGGGCATTGAAGGCGGCCCTGTTCGCCGAGCGCCACCCTGAGCGCGTGGCCAAAATCGCACTTGACGCCTATGTATGGACCGGCGAGGGCAGCCACACGCTGGAGCAGCGTCGCAAAAAACTGCCGGAGTTCCTCGCCAAAAACCGGCGCCCGATCGACCGCGCCTTTGTGCACAGCATCTTCCAGCGTGACCATCCCGGTACTGCGGACGCGGCA
>RFXS01000158.1 GCA_009921465.1 Betaproteobacteria bacterium | reverse complement strand
GCGGGTGCGGTAGCCTTTGGTCAGGTTGCCCCATGGGTCAACCGGAGCGCGGCCTTCGCCTGTGCGTCCCTCACCACCGCCATGGGGGTGGTCCACCGGGTTCATGGCCACACCACGCACGGTCGGGCGAATGCCCATCCAGCGCTTGACACCGGCCTTGCCCAATTGGCGCAAACTGTGTTCTTCGTTGGCCACTTCACCAATGGTGGCGCGGCATTCGATGTGGATCTTGCGAACCTCACCCGAGCGCATGCGCACCTGGGCGTACGTACCTTCACGTGCCAGCAAAGTGGCAGATGTTCCCGCTGAACGTGCGATTTGCGCGCCCTTGCCAGGCTGCAACTCGATGCAGTGGATGGTTGAACCCACGGGGATATTGCGGATGGGCAAGGTGTTGCCAGCGCGGATCGGCGCTTCTGCCCCACTCATCAAGGTGGTGCCCACTTCGAGGCCACGCGGCGCAATGATGTAGCGGCGCTCGCCATCGGCGTAACACAGCAGTGCGATGTGTGCCGTGCGGTTGGGGTCGTACTCGACGCGTTCCACCTTGGCGGCAATGCCATCTTTGTTGCGGCGGAAGTCGACCACACGGTAGTGGTGTTTGTGACCACCGCCCCGGTGACGGGTGGTGATGTGTCCATTGTTGTTGCGACCTGCTTTTTGGAACTGAGGCTCCAGCAACGGCGCATAGGGGTCACCCTTGTACAGGTGATCGCGTGTGACCTTGACCACGGCGCGGCGGCCGGGTGAGGTCGGTTTCATTTTGATGACCGCCATGATTACGCAGCCTCCCCAGAGAGGTTGAGCTCTTGCCCAGGTTTGAGCGTCACATAGGCCTTGCGAAGGTTGTCGCGGCGACCCATGGAGCGGCCAAAACGCTTGCTTTTGCCTTTGATGTTGACAACAGACACGCCCTTGACCTCGACCTTGAACATCAGCTCAACAGCTGCCTTGATCTCGGGCTTGGTGGCGTTTTGCAGCACTTTGAATGTGACCGCATTGGACTTTTCAGCCACCATGGTGGCTTTTTCTGAGACGATGGGGGCCACCAACACCTGCATCAAGCGGCCTTCGTCATATTTCACAGTACTCATGCGAACATCTCCTTGAGCTGATCGATGGCTGCTTTGGTGACCAACACTTTTTTGTAGTGCACCAAAGACAAGGGATCGGCGTAACGCGGCTCAACCACCATCACATTGGGCAGGTTGCGCGAAGCCAAGTACAAGTTGTCGTCGACGTCGTCAGAGATCACCAACACCGACTGCAGGTTCATGGCTTTGAACTTGGCGGCCAGCAATTTGGTTTTGGGGGCTTCAATTTTCAGAGAGTCCACCACGGCCAGACGACCTTCACGCGCCAACTGAGAGAAGATCGCAGCCATACCGGCGCGGTACATCTTTTTGTTGATTTTTTGGGTGAAATTCTCATCCGGGCTGTTGGGGAAAATCCGACCACCGCCACGCCACAAGGGCGAAGAGGTCATACCTGCACGTGCCCGACCAGTCCCTTTTTGTTTAAAAGGCTTTTTCGTTGAGTGATGGACCATCTGGCGGTCTTTTTGGGCACGGGTGCCTTGGCGAGCGTTGGCCTGATAGGCCACCACAATTTGGTGCACCAAGTCTTCGTTGTATTCACGACCAAACACGGTTTCAGGCGCGTCATATTTGGACGAAGCCTGGCCTTGGTCATTGAGGAGTTCGAGCTGCATCAGTTCGCTCCTTTGGATTTGGCTTTGATGGCAGGGCGCACAGTGACAAAGCCACCTGCTGAGCCGGGCACCGCGCCGCGAATGAGCAGCAACTGACGGGCTTCGTCAATGCGAACCACATCGAGGTTTTGCGTGGTGACCGTTTCATCGCCCATGTGCCCAGACATGCGCTTGCCCGGAAACACACGACCGGGGTCTTGCGCCATTGAAATCGATCCCGGCACATTGTGCGAACGGCTGTTGCCGTGAGAAGCACGCTGCGAATGGAAGTTGTGGCGCTTGATGGTGCCCGCGAAGCCCTTGCCAATGGACGTGCCTTGCACATCCACCTTTTGGCCCACGCTGAACACGGCGCTGGCTGGCACAGTGGAGCCGGCCGCATATTGGGCGGCAGTTTCAGCAGAGACGCGGAATTCTTGGGTGATTTCACCGGCTTGCACGCCGGCTTTGGCCAAATGGCCTGCGGCGGGCTTGGTCACACGCGAAGCTTTGCGCGAACCGAATGTGACCTGCAAGGCCACATAGCCGTCATTTTCCTG
>RFXS01000157.1 GCA_009921465.1 Betaproteobacteria bacterium | reverse complement strand
GTGTCGTCAATGTGCGCGGGGCTTGGAGTCGATTGGAAACATTGCTGGCGCACGTTCCACCCAAACCCGAGGCCATGCCTTTGCCAGCGCCAAAGGGAGTGCTAACGGTAGAGGGCTTGATGGCGGGTGCACCAGGCCAGCAAGTACCCATTATTCGCGGGGTTCAGTTTGCTTTAAATCCCGGTGAAGTGCTAGCGGTAGTGGGGCCTTCTGCATCTGGCAAAACCACGTTGGCTAGATTGCTTGTGGGTTTGTGGCCTTCCATGGGCGGCAAGGTTCGCTTAGATGGGGCAGACATTCACACCTGGGACAAAACAGAACTTGGGCCTTACCTTGGCTACTTGCCTCAAGGCGTGGAATTGCTCGAGGGCACCTTGGCGGAAAACATTGCACGCTTTGGCGATGTAGACATGGCGCAAGTAGAAGCAGCGGCCAAGCTGGTCGGTGTGAACGATCTTATTATGTCGTTGCCCCAAGGTTACAACAGCCCGGTGGGGCGCGATGGGGCCATGCTGTCGGGTGGCCAGCGCCAACGCGTGGGCCTGGCGCGTGCCTTGTACGGCAAGCCTGTGTTTGTGGTGCTAGACGAGCCCAACTCCAGTTTGGACGAAGCTGGCGATGCGGCCTTGGCCAATGCCATTGCAGAATTAAAACAATTGGGCACCACCTTTGTAGTCATGACGCACCGCACCAGCGTGCTGGGCGTGGCCGACAAGATGCTGATCATGCGCGACGGTGCCCAGCAAGCCTTTGGTCCACGCGATGAAGTGTTGGCCGCTTTGCAACAGAAAGCAACATCATGAAGATTCCAGAACTATTCAACCGCGATGAACTCTCCCGCACGCTGTGGGGCTTTCGCTATGAGTTCATGGTGGCGGGTGTGTTCAGCTTGGTGGCCAACTTGCTCATGCTCACGCCCACCGTTTACATGTTGCAAGTGTATGACCGCGTCATGTTGAGCCAAAGTATGGGTACCCTGACAGCTGTATCGCTGATCACCTTGTTCTTTTTTGGCGTGCTGACCTTTGCAGAGTGGTCAAGGTCTAAGTTGTTGGTCAGCTCGGGTGTGCGCTTGGATGACTTGCTCAGCAAGCGTTTGTTTCATGCAAGCTACGATGCCTACTTAAATCCAGAAGTGAGCAATCCTTCACGCTCATTTACCGACTTGACTGAGGTGCGCCAGTTTTTAACGGGCAATGGCATCTTTGCGTTTTTTGATGCCCCATGGGCGCCAATTTACATTGCCGTGCTGTTTATGCTGCACCCCTGGCTGGGTTTTATGGCTATTGGTTTTGGCGCAGTGCAAGCGGTGTTGGCGTGGTGGAGCAGCAACGCGACCAAACCTGCTCAAGCCGCGGCCAGCAAGTCGCAGCAAGAGGTGGGCGGTTATTTGCAAAGCAAGTTTCGCAATGCCGAAGTGATTGAATCGATGGGCATGGTCAGCCACTTGTATCGCCGCTGGGCCGAGCGCAATGCGAAAGCCATGGGCAGTGCTTTGCATGCCCAAGCAGTGTCAGGGCAAGTGGTGGCATGGAGCAAATTTGTGCGCTACACCCAGCAGTCGCTGGCTTTGGGCGGCGGTGCGTTGCTGGTCATTCAAGGTGAGTTGTCGCCAGGGGCCATGATTGCAGCCAACGTGCTCATGACGCGTGCACTTGCACCTATTGACTTGATGGTGGGTACATGGGCTGGCTTTCTTAGCGCAAAAGATGCATTCATTCGCCTGCGCGATTTGTTAGAAGCGCACCCCTTGCGCGAAAAAGCACCCATGGGTGTGACGCCAAAGGGAGATGTGGTTTTGCAAGAAGTGATGGCTTCTGCGCCGGGCCGCAAAGAACCTATTTTGAAGGGCGTGAGCGCCATCATGCCAGCTGGCACCATCACGGTGGTGCTAGGAGCTTCGGGCTCTGGCAAATCTACTTTGGCGCGTGTGTTGTTGGGCATCTGGCCCAGCTCAAGTGGCCAAGTGCTGCTCGATGGACAGTCTATTTTGAACTGGGACCGCATGGAGCTTGGCCCGCACATAGGCTACTTGCCCCAAGACATAGAACTGTTTGATGGCACCATTGCAGAAAACATTGCGCGTGCAGGGCAAGTGGTGTCTGAGAAGGTGATATCGGCAGCCGATGCTGCGGGCCTGCACCAAATGATTTTGCGTTTTCCTAAGGGCTACGACACCCCCATGGGCGAGGCAGGGGGCTTGCTATCTGGCGGTCAACGCCAGCGCATTGGCTTAGCCCGCGCCATGTAT
>RFXS01000156.1 GCA_009921465.1 Betaproteobacteria bacterium | reverse complement strand
TTCTGGCGCTCACACACCAAGCCCAAATTGATTCTGGCTTGGGCAAAGTCTGGAGACAGCTGCAAACTTTTTTCGTATGCCTCGTGTGCTCTCGCCCAATTGGCTTGCGATGATTGCAACGCGCCCAGGTTAAACCACCCGATGTAAGCCTCTGCGCTGGCACTGCCTGCCAACCATGCTTGATATACCTCTATTGCCCGATGAACTTGACCCTTCGCCAAGCAAGCCTCCGCCTGCGCAATGCATTGCGTGAGCGTCATGGCTTGGTGGACACATGTGGGCTCCACCAAGCTGATAGAAATGGCTTGTTTTTTCATGTAATTGACCGTAATGTAGGAAACAAAGCGATTTCTGTGCCATTTGATCGCCATTGTTGCTTCATAAGCACTACGCACGACTGGCGCATTATTTGCTTGACCAATGTGAGCTCAATTAAAAACCTTTGGAAATAAAACCTGTCGCCTTTGAAATGAATACCAAAGTTAAAAAAAGATCGGTCCAGTCTCAGCTTGATCAAGCCCTAGCGCTTCAACATGCTGGTGATGTGGATGGTGCAGAGTCGATTTTTCGACAGGTGTTGAAAGCGGATGCGCGAAACCCTGCCGCTTTGTATTCTATGGCTGCCATTGAATCAGGCAGGGGTCAATATTTAAAAGCACTGGAGCACATTCAACCCGTTATCAAGTCGAACCCTGGTTTTGCGCAGGCCCATTTGGCCTTGTCGGTGATTTATTTCAACCTTGGGGACTTTGATAAGTCATTAAAAACTGCCGAAAAAGCCCTTGCATTAGAGCCAACTTTGCAAAATGCACAGTCGCACCTTCAAACGGTGCAGTTGGCCATGCAAGTGAAACAATCCAGTTCGCCGCCAGGTGTGCCACAGGTGGTATTGCTCAATAACCAAGCCATTGCCTTGCAAAATGGCGGTGAACATGCGCAGGCCTTGGCATTGTTGACACGATCTTTGGAGCTTTCGCCCAACGACTTTACCGCGCTTTATTCGATGGGAATCTCGCACTCTGCGTTGGGCCAAACACAGCAAGCGTTTGATTGCTTTAACCGGGCTGCTAATGTGGCCCCGCACATGGCCATCAGCCATTTTGCCAAGGCGAAAACCTACCAAGACTTTGGCATGGCAGAGCAAGCCATTGCCTGCTATGACCAAGCCATTGCCGTTGACCCCAAATACATGGAGGCTTACGCCAATAAAGCGGCCATTTTGCAAGCCATCAACCGCCACCATGATGCCTTGTTGACCCTGATTGCCGCGACCGACATCGACCCCAACAATGTCCGCGCCTTGGAGGGCCAAGGCCAGATATTGGGGCAATACAAGCAATATGGCATGAGCACGAATGCGTTTTTACGTGCTTTGCAAATTGACCCCCTGTACCCTTATGGCGAAGGCCATTTGATGAGTGCACGCTTGGGCAATTGTGACTGGACGGACTTTGAAGGCTCGCGCCAACGTATTTTTGAGGGCATCCGTGCCGGGCGCAAAGCCAGTGGCGCCATGACCATCATGTCCATCACTGACGATGCTGCATTGGCTCGTCAAAACATAGAAACATACGCGGCAGACAAATATGGCCCATCTATATACAAGCTGTGGAATGGCGAACGATATGCACACCGGCGCAAACGGGTGGCCTTTATTTCGGGTGACTTTCGCATCCACCCAGTTGGGTATTTGTTGATTGGGATGCTTGAAAAGTTTGACAAAACTCAATTTGAACTGACGGGTGTTTTTACGGGCACGCCTGATGGCAGTGACCTGTGGAAGCGCTACCGCTGTGTTTTTGATCACTATCTGGATGTGAAAGACACGCCCAGCTTGGAAGTGGCCAAAATCATGCGCGCACTGGAAATAGACATTGCCATTGACTTGTCGGGCCACACTGAAGGCACACGCTTAGAGGTGCTGTCACACCGACCGGCGCCTGTGCAGGCAACCTACCTTGGGTTTCCGGGCACTTTGGGTTTGCCGTTTATTGATTACTTGATTGCGGACCCACGGATTATTCCGCCTGAGTTGCAGCACCATTACCGAGAAAAAGTGCTGTACTTGCCCCACTGCTATTTGCCACGCGACAACTCGGTGGTGCCTTCGCCCGATACCCCTAAGCGAAGTGATTTTGGTTTGCCAGACACAGGCATTGTGTTTTGCAGTTTTAACCATGACTACAAGATCAATCCGCCCATCTTTAAAGTGTGGATGGATTTGCTCAAAGAAGTGCCAGAAAGTGTTTTGTGGCTGATGAAACTCAATGATGGTGCCCATGTCAACTTGA
>RFXS01000155.1 GCA_009921465.1 Betaproteobacteria bacterium | reverse complement strand
AATGTCCAAGCCCAGCATGTCGAAAACAACTTCTGCACTTCTTGTGCTCCTGCTGCTCATCGCCAAGTCCAGCATTGTTACTGCAGGACCTTGGGAGGATGGGTACGCCGCCTACCAGCGCAAAGACTACACCTTGGCGGTGGAGAAGTGGCGAGTGGTCGCGCAAACCGGTAAGGCTGAGGCGCAATCACTGCTGGGTCTCATGTACTTTTTTGGTCAGGGGGTCAAGCAAGACTATCCTCAGGCCATTACTTGGCTGCGTTTGGCAGCCGCTCAAGGCGAAGCCAAGGCAATGTACAAATTAGGGGCGATGCATGAAAATGGCCAGGGTTTTACGCAGGACAATGTAAGAGCAGCCATCTGGTACACCATGGCGGCCAAGCAGGGCCATCCACAGGCCAATGATGCCTTGAAGCTCGTATCTGCCTGGCGCAAACCTGCATCAAGCGCGCCTATAAGGACTGTGAATCAGTATTCAGTCCCTGAACTTTACCGTAATGCTGATTCGGCGATTGCGAGGGTCCTTTGGATCGTTGGGGTTATAAGGCGCCGTATCGGCTACCCCTTCAATTTGCGTGAACCGGTCCGCCTTGATGCCGCTTTTTTCCAACATTGCACGGGTAGACTCAGCCCGCTCCGCGGACAAAGACCAGTTGTTGCGGCCATCTTTACCTGCAAATGCAACACTGTCGGTATGGCCACGCACACTGAGCTTATTGTCAGTAGACGCCAGTGACCGGGCAATTTCAGTCATCAGCGCCTGCGCCTTCGGTTGCAACTTGGTGCTGCCCAGAGGAAACATGGCGAAATCAGCTTTATCAATGACCTCGATCCGAAGCCCTTCTTTCTCACGGACAAACTGCACCTGGGTCTGCAGCTGCTCCAGATTCGGGTTCGCTGCGAGCTGCTCTTTGACCTCTTTCTCCATTTTGTCAAAATTGGCTTTGTCAGCCTCTGCAGAGGCCTGTTTGCTCTCTGCTTTGGTCTGCGCATCGTTGTCACGCGCATTTTCGCTATTGGGAGATGGTTCGTTTTCAGTGGGCCCGCCCTCGGAGCGCGGTGTGACCATCTGCATCATGGCAGTCTGTTTGGCGGTGTAGGGGAAGCCATCCGGATCAATGATTGACTTACCACCCAGCAGCCCATTCGAGCCAGCCAGAGCCCCGATCTGGACCTGGGCCATTGAACTCGAAGGGATAAAGAAATCGGCCACACTTTTTCTTTGGACCTCTTGTGTGGCGCCCAAAATCCACATCAACAGGAAAAACGCCATCATGGCCGTCATCATGTCGGCCAGCGCAATCTTCCAGGCGCCACCATGCGCGCCGCCATGGCCAGGCATGATCTTCTTGATCACGATGATCGGCGCCAGCGCAGTCTCTGCCGGCGGGGACTCCTCTGGCGCTGCCGTGGGCACCAACGCCAGGGATGCAGCTGCTACTTCAGCCTCTGGATCTTCTGGAGCCTGAGCGACGGCGGCTTGGGTCGCCATGCTTACTTGCCACGCAATCCGTCGAACACATCAGCAAAACTAGGCTGATTGTGGTGGCTGATGGCCACCCGAGCGGCCTCTAGAATCAGGGGCATCGGGTGTCCGTGCATGGTGCCAATGATGATTTGCTTAACCACGTGGTACATGCAGGACTCATCTTCAATGATTTGTGTCAGACGTTTGGCAAAGGGCTCAAAGAAACCATAGGCCAGAAACACGCCGATGAATGTGCCCACCAGGGCTGCGCCAACCAAACCACCCAAAATGGCCGGGGGTTGGTCAATGTTATCCATGGTCTTCACAACGCCCATCACACAAGACACAATACCCAACGCTGGCAAGGCTCCCGCCAAGGTCGCGATGGCATCAGAAGCCTTCAATTCATCATGGTGATGGGTTTTTATCGCTGCGTCCATTACCTCCTCCACAGCCATCGGGCTGAGCGTTCCCTGAGACACCACCATCAATCGCACGGTATCTGTGATGAGATGCAGCAAGGCATGATCTTTCAGTATTTTGGGGTACTCACTGAAAATGGCGCTTGATTCCGGTGTCTCGATGTGGGCCTCTAGCGCAACCCCACCCTCACTCTTGAGTGTTTTCATCACCTTCGAGACGCAAAATATGGTGTTTAGATAGTCCTGCTTGTGGTATTTGGAGCCTTTGAAGGTGCGCCCAATACCAGCAAACACAGCCTTGACCACGTCGGGGCTGTTACCAATGATCATGCCGCCAATCGCCGACCCCAAAATACACCAACCCTCAATCGGTGCTGCGTGAATAAAAGGCGCCATCGATCCGCCACCCACGAGGAAGCTTCCAAACACGCAAACATTTAAGAAAATAAT
>RFXS01000154.1 GCA_009921465.1 Betaproteobacteria bacterium | reverse complement strand
CTGACCTCGGCACTAGCGCCGCGGTAGCGGTTGCTCAAGAGGCCCTGAAGAAAGACGCCGTGTGCACCAAGTGCCACGATGAAAGTGAAACAGCGCCCGTTCTCAGCCTCTACCAAACCAAGCATGGTGTCCGCGGCGACCCCCGCTCGCCCACCTGCCAGTCTTGTCACGGACCCAGCGCCAACCATTTAAAGGGGAATACAGCTGGCGCTGGGCGGCCGTCGCCGGACCATGTATTCAAAAAAGGTGTCTATGCGGCCTCCGGCGAGAAGGCGCGTGCCGACCAATGTTTGACCTGCCACCAAGGCGAGAAGCGTAACAACTGGGACGGTGGCCAGCACCAAACTGCAGGTGTGGCCTGCAACGACTGCCATGTGGTGCACCGCCCCAAAGACAAGTTGCTGGCCAAGAAAACGCAGACCGAGGTGTGCTACTCGTGCCACAAGGACCAGCGCGCCGACAGCAAAAAGGTGTCGCACCACCCGATCGCTGAAGGCAAGGTTGGGTGTTCGGACTGTCATAACCCGCATGGGTCTACTGGACCGAAATTGCTGAAGAAAAATACCGTGACAGAGACTTGCTACCAATGCCATGCTGAAAAGCGCGGTCCGTTCCTGTTCGAGCACCAACCTGTCACCGAAGACTGCGCCAACTGCCATACGCCGCACGGGTCGAACATCGCACCACTGCTCAAATCCCGCGCGCCGTTCCTGTGTCAGGAGTGCCATGACGGCACCCATGCCAGCGGCACACCTGTGGGTCCGAACGCTGCCGGGCGGCAAGGTGGTTTGGCTTCTGTTAATGCCGCCACGCCACCTGTGGCCCTCTTCCCGAGCAAAAACAATGTAGGGGCTGCCTGCATGAACTGCCACCGGCAGGTGCACGGATCCAATAGCCCCGCAAGCGGCTACTTCCAACGCTAAACAAGGGGAACTTACGATGCATTCCCGTAACGTCAACATCACGATGACTCGCTTGTCAGTGGCCGTTCAGGCCGCGGTGGTCGCCATGGCTTTTTTGCCGCTGGGGTCCCATGCAGCGGATGACAGTACAGAGGATCTGACTAAACCCGTGAATACCGTGGAGAGCGGCTACGGCGGTGTCACCGCTGACTCCGCCAAATTTGGCGAGTACAGTGGTTTGAACAAAGCCTCGGGCAATGCCATTGTCAACATCAGCGCTCGCGGTGGTGACGCCTATGGCGCTGGCACCGGTACCCGCCGCTGGGAGATCAAGGCCAGCGATCTGGGCACCACCTCCCGCGAGATCGGCCTGTCGATCAGTGAGCAGGGGCAGTGGGCCGTCGGTCTCAACTACGACGAGTTGCAACACAACTTGTCTGATACCTACCAAACGCCCTACACCGGCAGCGCTGGCGGCAACGCCTTCACCTTGCCAGGGTTTGGGCTGGCGGCCAACACCACAACGCTGTCACCCGCTCAATTGGCTGCCTACCACAACCTGACCATCGATACGTCTCGCAAAAATACGTCCGTCAACGCCTCGATGGCGTTCAGCCCGCGTATTGGCGTGAAGCTCGACCTGAATCACCTCGATCAAACTGGCTCGAAATTGATGGCCTTTGGATCGGCGGCCTTTGGTTCTACCCCGGCGCCTTCGGGTGAGGCCGTGGCCATCCTGCCCAACCCAACCAAGTACGTGACTGACACGCTCAATCTGGCAGTCAACTGGCACGGTGATGGCGCTCATTTGACGGCAGCTTACTTTGGCTCCTTCTTCAGGGAGGGTTACGACCGCGTGAACTTCACCACGTTTGCTGGGGCCAACAACGTCCAGGCCATGAGCACGCCACCGAGCAACGATTTCCATCAGCTCAACGTGACCGGCGGTTACACCCTTACGCCAACAACCAAGCTCACGGGTGGCGTCTCCTACGCCAGAAATACCCAAAACGATCCGTTTGTTGTGGACTCCTTCATGTTCATCAGCCCGAGCGCTGCAACTGGCAATACCAACCTGTCGTTAAATGGCGTCGTTGTCAGCTCCCATGCCGATGTGAAGCTGACCAACCAGACCAATCAGGATCTGACGGTGTCAGCCAGCCTTAAATACGACTTGCGCGACAACCAAACCCAGTCGTCGATTTACAACTTTCAGGCAATTGGGGCGAACAACATTGCCAATTACCCGAACACACCACTCAGCACCAGAAAAAACCAGTTTGAGGTGGCCGGCGACTACCGTTTGAACCGGAGCCAACGCTTGCACCTGTCTTATGACCGGGAAGACGTGAGCCGTTGGTGCAACAGTTATGCGGTGGGCGGTAGCAACTACCCAGCCGGCACCAATTGTGTGGTGGCCACGGCCAGCAGTGACGACAAGCTCAGCGCCACCTACAAGATCACCGCCTCTGAGGATCTCAAAGGCAGCTTGGGTTAT
>RFXS01000153.1 GCA_009921465.1 Betaproteobacteria bacterium | reverse complement strand
GCGCCCGCGCGAGCCGCGAGAACCCTCGGGCACTTCCCAAACCTTGAGCCAGTACAAACGCCCACGGTTAGAGAAGCACAAGATGTAGTCGTGCGTGTTGGCAATAAAAAGCTGGTCGATCCAGTCGTCCTCTTTGGTGGTGGTGGCTTGTTTGCCGCGCCCGCCGCGCTTTTGAGCACGGTACTCCGACAGCGGTTGGCTTTTGATGTAACCCAGGTGCGACAACGTGACCACCATGTCGGTGGGTGTGATCAAATCTTCGGTGGCCAGGTCTTGCGCGTTGTGCTCGATCACGCTGCGACGCGCACCGAGTTTGGTTTGGCCAAACTCTTGGCGCAGTTGGGTCAGCTCGTCGCCAATGATGGTCGACACCCGTTCGGGGCGGGCCAAGATGTCGAGCAAATCGTCGATCTCGGCCATCACCTCTTTGTATTCGTTGACGATCTTGTCTTGCTCCAAGCCAGTCAAGCGTTGCAAGCGCATTTGCAAAATTTCTTGCGCCTGGGTGTCGCTCAGGCGGTACAGGCCATCACGGCCCATGCCGAACTCGGCTTCCAACCCATCGGGGCGGTAGTCATCGGCATTGACCACGCCGCCATCGGCCCGGGCGCGGGTGAGCATGGTGCGCACCAACTGGCTGTCCCAGGAACGCGTCATCAACTCGGCTTTGGCCACCGGTGGGGTGGGGGCTTGGCGGATGATGGCGATGAATTCATCGATGTTGGCCAGTGCCACGGCCAGGCCTTCGAGCACATGGCCACGTTCGCGGGCTTTGCGCAAAGTAAACACGGTGCGGCGGGTGACCACTTCGCGCCGGTGTTGCAAAAACACGCTGATCAGGTCTTTCAGGTTGCACAGGCGCGGTTGCCCGTCGATCAAGGCCACCATGTTGATGCCAAAGGTGTCTTGCAACTGGGTTTGTTTGTAGAGGTTGTTCAGCACCACCTCGGGTACCGCGCCGCGCTTGAGCTCGATGACCAGGCGCATGCCCGATTTATCTGACTCGTCTTGGATGTGGCTGATGTCTTCGATTTTTTTCTCGTGCACCAACTCGGCCATGCGCTCTTGCAGCGTTTTTTTGTTCACCTGGTACGGCAACTCGTCGACGATGATGGCCTGGCGCTGGCCTTTGTCGATGTCTTCAAAGTGGCACTTGGCGCGCATGACCACGCGGCCGCGGCCGGTCCGGTAGCCTTCTTTCACGCCTTGCATGCCATAGATGATGCCGGCGGTGGGAAAGTCGGGCGCAGGGACGATTTCCATCAGGTCGTCGATGCTGGCTTCGGGGTGGCGCAGCATGTGCAAACAGGCGTCGACCACCTCGTTCAAGTTGTGCGGCGGGATGTTGGTGGCCATGCCCACGGCGATGCCGGCCGAGCCATTGACCAGCAAATTGGGGAACTTGGCCGGCATGACCAGCGGCTCTTTTTCGCTGCCATCGTAGTTGGGACCGAAGTTGACGGTTTCCTTGTCCAGGTCGTCCAGCAGTTCGTGTGCGATTTTGGACAGGCGGATCTCGGTGTAACGCATGGCCGCAGCGTTGTCGCCGTCGACCGAGCCGAAGTTGCCCTGACCGTCGACCAGCATGTGGCGCAGGGAAAAGTCTTGCGCCATGCGAACGATGGTGTCGTACACCGCGCTGTCGCCGTGGGGGTGGTATTTGCCAATGACGTCACCCACGATACGGGCTGACTTCTTATAAGGGCGGTTCCAGTCGTTGTTCAACTCATGCATGGCAAACAACACCCGGCGGTGTACTGGCTTTAAACCATCGCGGGCATCGGGCAGGGCACGCCCGACGATGACGCTCATGGCGTAGTCCAAATAGCTTCTCCGCATCTCATCTTCAAGGCTGATGGGCAGGGTCTCTTTGGCGAACTGGGTCATGGGGGAGCGTCTCGGACAGGTAAACCGGCCATTTTAGGCCCAGCGAACCTGTGCGCTTGGGCTTGGCTTTTGAGTGGGTTTTGCTTACAGATTTGTTGGTATTGGTGGTTGATCAGTCCTTTTGTAGTGAATTTGCAACAAATTCAAAACCATTTGCCATCCATGGGTATGTCCTCAAGGCCGTCAGCTTTGACCCCAGATCCGTGTGGCACAATCAAACGAGCATTGAAGGTGATGGTCACCTCAAGCCACGTTTCGCAGTGTGACTGCGGCTTTTTCCCAGATGAGGAGAACCATGAAGAAATTGAATAAATTGGCGATGTTGATCGCCACCACCGCCCTGGCAACCACTGCGATTGCGCAAGACGTTAACAACTGGCGCAACTCTGGCGGTGATGTTTGGAAAAACACACCTGGTGAATGCTGGAGAAATTCTGCTTGGACCCCGGCCACCGCAGCCAAATCACCCTCATAACCGGTGTCGATGAATTGAGCGGCCGAAAAGATGTCACCGTCCTCCATGACAATGCTCTTGAGACGTGT
>RFXS01000152.1 GCA_009921465.1 Betaproteobacteria bacterium | reverse complement strand
CAGTGTCTGTAGTCTTAGTGAATGTTTGCTCCCACGGGGGCTTGCCGTCAACCCCCGTGTCCACATTCCCTTCCTTCCACACCGGCAACGGTTCCATCGGCTCAAAGCTGGGCGTGGCTAATCCGTACCGCCACCCGTCCGCCAAATCGTCGCCATTCAACCCCTTCTCGTCGGCATCCCGTTTGGCGGGCACGTTGGGGCGGGTGGCTTCGGGGATCAGCGCGGCCAGCTCCATCAACGCCGCTCGATTACCCACGGTATCAACGACGACCAGCTTCATGGCGCCCTTTGGCTGCGGTCCAGGCTTCGGCTTGGCAAAGAATCGGCGCAAGACTTTGGCCCCCGCCTCGCGGTCGATGTTGGCTTTTTCAAGATTGATGCTATACCGCCCAAACACGTCTGCCACCGTTTCGGCGGCGGCACTATGCGCCATCCGTTTGGCAAACGCATCATGTCCCGCAAAGACCATCCGCAAACACCGTCCTTCGGACGCACTTTTGATAGCCGAGGCTTGTTCTTCGTCTTGATACCGGTGCATGGACATCGTATCCAAGACATACACCGTGTCTTTGATGCGGCAAAACTGCGTAAACGACGCCGGATGCACAAATCCCCAATCATAGCTGGCCCAATACTCGTACCAGTCTAAGAGGGCAGGCATTTGACTGGCGGGAATCAACAACCGCTGCCACTCGCCCAGCTCAGGGTAAAACGATCCCCCGCCGGCATCCCAATCGCCCAAGCCCAGCCACCGATACTCCGTTTCCGTCAACTGCTTGAGGCGTTCGCCGTAGGTGGGGTCGTTTTCTAGCAAGGTCGGATTGTCCTCCAATCGCGCAAACACAAAAGCGCGGGTCGTGGAGGTTTTTGTGCCATCAAACAGCACGGATTCCACGCGAGTCGTTTCCCCCGACCGTGGGCAGGTGTCAATAAATCGCTTTTTGATCCACTGATGCCCTGGGCCACCGGGGTTGGCACTGCCCCGCATCATGCGAATCAGCCCTGGCCCTGACGCACGGTTACGGGACATCAAGTACGTCCACACCCGCTCGTCGGCAATCTGCCCTAACTCATCCACGCCGATGTAATCAAACTGGCGCCCCTGATACTGCTGCACATCGGTATACGTTTCACAATACCCGAACTCCACAATCGCGCCCGACGGAAACTTCCAGCGTTTTTCCGACGCAATCCATTGGCCCCCAATCATTGGGAATGTCGCCATGGATCGGTCAATCAAGTATTGCAGCTCAGGGAACGTGCGGCGGATAATGAGCGCCCGATACTGGCTATGTCCGGTCTAACTGTCGCTCTTGCCACCTCCCGCTGCCCCGCCATACAAGGCTTCATAGGCATCGGACATCAAAAACGTGGTTTGCGGTCCTGGGTGCGGCTCCCACACTACGTCCTGCGATGGGCGGGAACTGGTCATACCGCATCCTTGGTGGCGACCCACGCTTCCAGTTGCGTCCGGCACGCGGCAATGCACCCTGCCCAGTCATTGGGGGCGGGTTGCGTGACCAACGTATGGCTGGCATACCACGGGGTGCGGGTGCTGTGCTGATTCCACCGCCATTCGCGGTTGAAGCGGTGCAAGACAAAGGTCGGGATGCCGACGCTTCCCGCCACATGGCACGCTAACGTGTCCACCGACACTACCGCATCGCAGTCAAGCATGGCCTGCCCAAGCCCCAGCACGTCGGTGTAGACAGGGGCATCGGCAACCGACGCACCCAGCCAGGCTTTGGCGGTCAACTCCGCCATGCCGTGCGGATCAAACTGCAACGGCACCCACTCAATGCCGACGATATTCGCCAATCCTGCCAACGCTTCGCTGGGCAAGGACCGGATGGCATCCGCTTGGTTGCCCGCGGTGCCATACCACACAATCCCAACCCGCACCTTGCCGGTTGTTGGTACCGTTGTGCGTGTTCGTATCAAGGCGGGGGGTGCTATGGGTCCCGTGGGGGCGTCGGCGTGCAAAATGCCCGGCAAAGAAATCATCGGGGCGTGATGCGTGTAAAACGGTGGGGCGTCCCCATCTCGAATAACGACAGGAATCGTTGGAAAACACGCCTCCATCCACGTTTTGAGCGGAGCGCGAGTTTCAATCGCGGCAATCGGGATGTCCAATTGCTGCAACGTGCGGATATAGCGGGCAAACTGCACATGATCGCCAAACCCTTGCTCGCCATGCACCAGCAACGCCTGCTTCTTCGTCAGCGGTTGTCCCGTCCACATCTTGCCGTGGATGTCTTTGCGCCCATAGTTCGCCATAAAGCTGGCATCCGCCCAGCGGGCATTGAGCGCCATCCAGCCCTCCGTCCACTGCTCACGTCGCAACCACACATACGCTTGCGCCAACCGCGCTGAGGCGTTCTTGGCATCAAATGCCACGCATTTCGACCACGCCAGTTCGGCGCCTTTCGTGTCGCCCATCGTGTACAACGCCGTCCCCAAG
>RFXS01000151.1 GCA_009921465.1 Betaproteobacteria bacterium | reverse complement strand
TCATTGATCGCGCGCGCCGCATCCATCAAGCGGCGCACCGGTTGGTGCACCCAACGAGGGGTGATATTGGCAGAGGACATAAGCCCAAGCGGGACCGCACAAATCACGGCCAGCACCGTACCCCAAAGAGCAATCTGAATCGTGACCACCATTTCGGTCAGGTAGAGCGGCCACTGGGCAAATTTGGGCGGAAAGAAATCAGCCGCATAGGTGGCCATATTGCCAGCGTCACGAACCAGGTCCAAGGGTCGCATATCGGCGCCCCGCCATGAACCCGCCAACAAGGCCAACAATACCGCCCAAGACAACAGCGTGATCAGGCTAGTGCGTGGCAGCCCCGTCAACGTGCTGGGGCTCAGAGGTTTGGCGGGTTCAATCATTTGCTCGATCCGTTACTGGCTCTTGGCCAATGCAGCGAGCTGCCGGTCGATATCAGCCAGTTTTGACTGTTTGTCGGCGGCTGCGAGGCTTGCGTCAGCGTCGATCTTGTTGCGGTCTTTGAACAGTTCCAACTGCCGAATGGGTATCAGTTGGCTGTTGGTGGAAACCTTGAAAGACGACAGCTTAGAGAGTTTGTAGAGGTTGTCTCTCTCCTGTTGGCTACCCTTGCCGTAATTGTAGAAAAACTCCTTGATCTTGCCCTTGAGTGGCTCGGCCATGTCTTTGCGAATCACCAAGGGATCTGAAGGGATCAGCGGCGACGTCCAGATCACCCGGATGTCGTTGAACTTCCCGGGCAATTTGTCTTTGATCTTGTCCAGGTTTTCGCTGTTGTTGGTCGCAACATCCACCTGCTTGTTGGCAACGGCGAGCGCGTTGGTCTCATGGTTGGCGCCACGCGACACCTTAAAGAAGGTCTTGGGGTCGATGTTGTTCTGCGAGAACACGTAGTAGCCAGGCACCAGAAAGCCAGAGGTGGAATTGGGATCACCGTTGCCAAAAGACAGATTCTTGCCCTGCTTCAGTATGTCGTCCAAGCTTTTGATGGGGCTGTCCTTGTGCACGATCAGGTGTGAGTAGTAGCCCAATGTGCCATCGGCATTGAGCATTTGTGCAAAGACCTCGCCGCTGGCGCGGTCCACCGCCTCCATGGCCGACTTGTTACCAAACCAGGCCACCTGAACCTTGTTGAAGCGCATGCCTTCGATGATGCCAGCGTAGTCCGAGGCAAAAAAGCCATTGACTTTCATGCCCAGCTTCTTGGCCATGTCGTCCAGCACCGGCTGCCAGTCGGACTTGAGGTTTTGGGACGACTCGGTTGAAATGATGCCGAAATTAATTTCCTTCAAATCCTGGGCCAAACCAGCCAAGGGCAGCACTGCCATCAGCGTGGCGCCCGCGAAACGGGTGATGAGTTTTTTTAACATGGGGTTTCCTTATGAGGTCAAACGATAACGATGAAGGTGGTTCAAGCTGCCTGAGTCAGCGCCACCGGGACGGAGGCCAGTTCCGACCGGCTGGGCCGCTTGGCGTTATGAAGCACCGAAATATGATCGCCAAGCGACAAGATGTCATCGGCCTCTGCGCCATAGAGGTCGCGCAAAAGCTCAGGTGTGAGCGCCGTTGATGGGCCGTCGTACACGACACGTCCCTGGTTCAGTGCAATGGTGCGCGGGCAATACTTGATCGCCACGTTAACCTGATGCAGGGAGACGACCACCGTACAGCCGTCTTCCTGATTGACGCGCTGCAAAATGTCCATCACCTTGCGCGAGGACTCTGGGTCCAGAGAGGCAATAGGCTCATCAGCAAGAATGACTTTGGCGCCCTGGACCAAGGCCCTGGCAATCGCCGCCCGCTGCTGCTGGCCACCCGACAAGGTCGACGCTCGTTGGTTACGGCAATCTTCGATGCCCACCCGTTGCAGAGCCGAAACGCCCTGCGCCACTTCATCCTGCGTAAACAGCCGGATCAAGCTGCGCCAAAGCGGCACCCTGTGCAGCGTACCAACCAGAACATTCACAATCACAGGCAACCGATCAACCAGGTTGAACTGCTGAAAGACGAAGCCAACGCCGGACCGAATATCACGCACATCATCTGCAATTCGGCCGCCTTTTTGGACGGTTCGGCCGTGGATCTGGATCAGACTGTCGGCTGACCGATCCGCCGGCATCAGGCCCGCCAAATGGCGCAGCAGGGTGGACTTGCCAGACCCCGACGCGCCAATCAGCGCCACCATTTCGCCGGCTCGAATGGTGAGGTCAATGCCTTGCAGCGCCTGTCTGCCGCTGGAGAAGGTCTTGCTCAAGGCCCGAATATATATGGCTGCGGTCATCTCATGCTCCCAATGATTCGTGCGACCTTATCCAGCCAACATGACGAAGTTATGACAGCTCTAAGTCAATGCTGAAGCGGCTTCAGGCTCGTTGCGGCGCCAAGGTCTTGGCGTAGAGTGAGGCGCCTGCCAGGTCCTTCAGGGTGACGGTCATGGCGCGGGTCTTGGCGTCAATGTCGACCTGGCCGAAGAACTGCATGCCGTTGGTCGG
>RFXS01000016.1 GCA_009921465.1 Betaproteobacteria bacterium | reverse complement strand
CAGACATGGGCACAATCGGTAAAAACAACATTGTCATGCATGCGCCATCACGCCACCCCTGAACTTCCCCACGACCCCCATGCCCCTCGCGGCGACTGGACGACCATGCGTCGCTTGGTGCCCTATTTGTGGCGTTACAAATGGCGCGTCGTGGCAGCCTTGGTCTTCATGGTGGCGGCCAAGTTGGCCAATGTGGGTGTGCCGGTATTGCTCAAACACCTGATTGACGCCATGACACCCAACCCAGCCCAGCCCCAGGCTTTGCTGGTGGTGCCTGTCGCCTTGTTGGTGGTCTATGGCGTGTTGCGGCTATCGGCATCGGCCTTCACCGAGCTGCGCGAATTGGTGTTTGCCAAAGCCACGCAAGGTGCGGCACGCCAAATCGCGTTGCAAACCTTTGAGCACCTGCACAGCTTGAGTTTGCGCTTTCACCTAGAGCGCCAAACTGGTGGCATGACGCGCGACATCGAGCGGGGTGTGCGTGGGATTGAGTCGCTGATTTCTTATTCTTTGTACAGCATCGTGCCCACCTTGATCGAGGTGGTGTTGGTGTTGTCCATCTTGGGTTGGACGTTTGATGTTTGGTTTGCCCTCATCACGATAGCGGCATTGGTGGTTTACATTTTCTTCACGGTTTATGTGACCGAGTGGCGCACCCAGTTTCGCCGCCAGGCCAATGAATTTGACTCTGCGGCCCACACCAAGGCGGTGGACTCGCTGCTCAATTACGAGACGGTCAAGTATTTCAATAACGAAAGCTTTGAGGCCCAGCGCTACGACCGCAGCCTGGATCAATTGCGCCGCGCTCGCTTGAAGGCGCAAACCAGTTTGAGCTTGCTCAACACCGGGCAGCAATTGATCATTGCCGTGGCCTTGATCGCCATGTTGTGGCGTGCCACCCAAGGGGTGGTGGAGGGGCGCATGACCTTGGGCGACTTGGTGATGGTCAACGCCTTCATGATTCAGCTCTACATCCCGTTGAATTTTTTAGGCGTGATCTACCGCGAAATCAAGCAAAGCTTGACCGATTTGGACCGCATGTTTCGACTGCTTGAAAAAGAACGTGAGGTCGACGACGTGTTGGGCGCGCCAGACTTGGTGTGGTCGGGTTCACCCACCGTGCGTTTTGAAAATGTGCACTTCGCTTATGAAGCCGATCGCCCGATCTTGCAAGGTCTGAGCTTTGAAATCCCAGCAGGCAAAACCGTGGCTGTCGTCGGTGCATCAGGGGCGGGCAAGTCCACCTTGGCGCGATTGATGTACCGCTTCTACGATGTGCCGGCCGACCCCAGTTTGAACGGGCGCATCACCATCGATGGCCAAGACATCCGCAGCGTCACCCAATCGAGTGTGCGCCGAGCCATCGGCATCGTGCCGCAAGACACGGTGTTGTTCAACGACACCGTGGCCTACAACATCGCTTACGGCAGACCGGGGGCGACACAAACAGAAGTGGAGGAGGCGGCACGCCAAGCCCGCATCCATGACTTCATTGTTTCGACGCCCAAGGGCTACCAAACCATGGTGGGAGAGCGCGGTTTAAAACTCTCAGGTGGAGAAAAGCAACGCGTGGCCATCGCCCGCACCTTGCTCAAAGACCCCCCCATTTTGATATTTGACGAGGCCACCTCGGCTTTGGACAGCGCCAATGAGCGCGCCATCCAAGCCGAACTGCAAAGTGTGGCGCACAACAAAACCACCTTGGTGATCGCCCACCGCTTGTCGACCGTGGTGGACGCCCATGAAATTTTGGTGCTCGACGCCGGTCACGTGGTTGAGCGTGGCAGACATGACCAGTTGCTGGCCATGCAAGGCCACTATGCCCGCATGTGGGCCTTGCAGCAAAGCACCACAGCCTGATCACTTGGTCAGGGTAAGTCTGTGTCCTCTGGCGGGGCCGAAGCATCGCGCGGTCCGATTTTGCCCAGGCGGGCTTTGAGGGACTGGGGTTGGCCACTGATCAAGGCCGCGTAACTGGTGGTGTTGGCCAGTACTTTTTTGACGTAATCGCGCGTTTCGTTGAATGGGATGTTCTCGGCCCACATGGCAGCTTCCAGCACCGGTCCACGCCCTTGATCGGGTGCGCGCCAACGCCGTGGGCGACTCGGCCCTGCGTTGTAGGCCGCAGCGGCCATGGCCATGGAGTTGTCCATGCTCTCGAGCACCAGTTTCAAATAAGCGGTGCCAATTGCAATGTTGGTGTCGCGCTGGCTGAGTTGGTCCACGGTGAAGGTTTTGAGACCTATTTTTTTGGCGGTCCAGCGGGCCGTGGCAGGCATCACCTGCATCAAGCCAGAAGCGCCAACGTGCGAACGCGCATCCATGATGAAGCGGCTTTCTTGGCGGATCAACCCGTACACGAAAGCCGGGTCCAAGCCGATGTCGTTGGCGCGCTGGACCACGGCCGCTTGGAACGGCATGGGGTAGCGCAGCACGGGGTCGAATTGCGCCATCGAGGTGCGATCGCTGGTGTTGATGCAGCGGTCCCAAATGTCGAGCTCACAGGCCCAATGGGCGGCGGCCAGTAACTCGCGGTCGCTCATGCGCCCAGCGTGTCCTTGGGCATTGACCAAATTGGTGGCGTAATTCCACTCTCGCACCCCTTCGGCACGCAAACCGATGGCGATGGCCTTGATGGCCCGTTGCAGCGAAGGGTTGGCCCGGGCTTGGCCCACTTCCTCGGTGGTGGGCGGCGCGGGACGTGCTGGCATTTGGATGCTGCGACCCAATTCCTCCAGGGCCAATTGCTCGTAAAACCCTTTCACGCTGGCAATGCTTTCCCACAAAGTTTGCGCCTGATCTTTTTGGCCACGTGCCTGCAAGGCCCGGCCCAGCCAATAGACCCAGGTCGGCTCTTGGCGTTGGGCCAAGTCCATTGCCAAGATGGCCGACTCCACAGATTTCCACGCGGGTTTGGGGCTGACCCGCAGGGCAGCACGCACCTTCCAGGCCAGCATGTCGTCGGTCAGGTCGTGGTCGCTGCGGGCCTGCTCGTAGGCTTTGAGGGCATCGCTGTCCAAGCGCATGGCCAACTGGCGTCCAATGGCGCCCCACACCCAATGGCGCTCTTCCGTGGTCAGGTGGATCGACCAGGTGCGCTGCATTTGCTTGTAGGCCTCATCCGGGTCGGTGCCCGCCAGCCGCACCAAGGCCAACACCACCAGTTCTTGCACCGCGTTGCGTGGGTGGGACGTGTTTTGATTTAAAAATCGGCTGGGTTGGGCGTGCAAATCTTTCAAGGGATTGAGCAGTTTGGGCGCTACCAATTGCACTGCGTTGCGCGCCGTCACGGGGCGGTTGTTCTCGATGGCCAACCGCGCTTTGCGCCAAACCTCTAGGGGTTTGATCTTTCTTGTCTGGGCCAAACCCGGCTGGGTTTTGTTGGTGCTTGAGCACCAGCTCATAGCAACGCAACTCACGGTCATCGCGCATGCGGTAGTGGGATTGTTCGGCTTCAAAGGTGGCCCAATCGCGGCGGTTGCCCAGCAGAATCAGCCAATCGTTGCGCAAGCGGTCTTCTTGATAGGTGCCCGCATAACGGCTGAGAAACTGGCGCACCTCGCTGGTGGAGGCATCGTCCAAGCGGGCGCGCAACTCCCAGTAGGCGGCCCAGGGTTCCAACAGGTGGCCGCGCACTTGGGGCAGCAAACTGCTCAGGCGCCGGCGGTCATTGCGCTTGAAGGCATCGGCCATGTCCAGCAAAGCAGACTGCGCCAACCCCTCATGGGTGCCTGTACCTTGGGCGTGGGCGGGAAGCACCAGCGCTGCCAACAAGGGCAAGCCAGCAAACAATGACACAATGAAGCGCTTGAACATACATGGATTATCGGTGGCTAGACCGATGGACCGTTGACAGGGTGTTTGTTGACGGCCATCGCGGTGCCCCGAACGATGCAATGGATAAAAAATCACTGCGCCAAAGCCTGCTTGAGCAGCGCTTGAACTTGCCCGATCGGCAATTGCGCTGCGACATGCTGCAGCAGGTCATGCGCATCTGGTTGGTGGGCAGGCCCGATGTGGTCATTGGTGCCTACTGGCCCATCAAGGGAGAGTTTGACCCCTTGCCCGCTTTGCACCGTTGGAAAGAAGACGGCGAGTTGCTCGACGAACCGCAACCACGGCGCATTGGCCTGCCGGTGATCGACAAGGTCAGCAAAACCCTGACCTTTCATGCCTGGTACCCTGGCTGCCCCATGCAAGAGGATGCCTACAACATCCCCAAACCCAAAGACACCGAAGTGGTGGTGCCCACCCTGCTGTTTGTGCCTTGCGTGGGCTATGGTCCGGGTGGTTATCGCTTGGGCTATGGTGGCGGCTTTTATGACCGCACCTTGGCCCAGCTCATACCCAAGCCCCACACGGTGGGCCTGGGTTTCACACAAGGCTTTGTGGCCGACCTTGAGCCTGAAGACCACGACATCCCGCTGGAGGCCATCCTCAACGACAACGGCGTGGTGTGGCCGGTGGGTTGAAACTGCATGGCCCGTCCCAAGTCCGCATCCCACGACCTCAAGCGCGAGGAAATTTTGGACATTGCCGCACTGTGCTTTGCCCAGTCGTCTTACCCGGCGGCCAGCATGAACGACATCGCCATGGCGGGGGGCACCTCCAAGGCACGGCTTTATCACTATTACGACAGCAAACAAGCCATTTTGTTTGACCTGCTGGACCGTTACACGCTGCGCTTGCTGGGTTTGATTGGAGAGACCGAGGCCGTGGCCCAGCGGCGCAATCTCGATGAACGTGCTGCTTTACATGAGCTGGTGCGGCGCTTTTTACAAGAGTACGAAACATCTGCCACCCGCCATGTGGCCTTGGTCAATCAAACCCAATTTTTAAGCGATGACCAACGCGCACTCATCGTGGGCCGCCAGCGTGATGTGGTGGCCGCATTCACCCGCTTCATCAAGCGCGCTTACCCGCAGCGCATCAACGCCCGCAACCAAACCGCCTTGACCATGATGCTGTTTGGCATGATCAATTGGACCTTCACTTGGTTGCGCCCTGGTGGACCCATGAGCTACGCCGACTTTGCCAGTGAGGTGATTGCCACCTT
This sequence comes from Betaproteobacteria bacterium, assembly GCA_009921465.1. Taxonomy (GTDB): domain Bacteria; phylum Pseudomonadota; class Gammaproteobacteria; order Burkholderiales; family Burkholderiaceae_C; genus Limnohabitans. Next base: position 24,321 of record RFXS01000016.1, on the reverse strand, counting down.
GGAGCATGGCTTTGAAGCCCCAGCGCCTGTCGCTTGAAGGCACAGCGCTGGATACAATTTTTTTAATTCGTTGACCCCATACCAACCCCACAGGAGACACCATGTCCAAAGCCTTTGCCAGCCAAGCCGATTTGGCCGATAAAAAAATCACCTTTGAGCAGCTCAGCGCCCATTGCTGGGCTTATACCGCTGAGGGCGACCCCAACTCAGGCGTGGTGATTGGTGAGCGCAGCATTTTGGTCAGCGATGCCACTGCCACACCGGCCATGGCGCAAGACTTGATCGCCAAAATACGCACCATCAGCGACAAACCCATTCAGTATGTTTTGCTCACGCATTACCACGCGGTGCGTGTGCTGGGTGCCAGCGCCTTCAAGGCCGAAGGGGCCAGCGACATCATTGCCAGCCAGGGCACCTATGAGTTGATCGCCGAGCGAGGTGCCGCTGACATGAAAAGCGAGATGGAGCGCTTTCCGCGCTTGTTTCGCGGCGCTGACAGCGTGCCTGGACTGACCTGGCCCACCTTGATCGTGGGCGACGGCAAACCCGGTCGCCAAGGCAGCTTAAAAATTGACTTGGGTGGTGTGGTGGTTGAAATTTGGTACCCGGGATCGGGCCACACCCGCGGTGACACCATCGCCTGGGTCGAGGCCGAAAAGGTGCTTTTCAGTGGCGACTTGGTGGAGTATGAGGCGGGCGTGTACACCGGTGACGCTCAACTCGAAGAATGGCCAGCCACGTTGGAGGCGCTTCGTTCCCTCCAGGCCACGGCCATCGTGCCAGGGCGGGGCGAGGCCATGAAGGGCGCAGCCAACGTTGACAAGGCCTTGGACTACACCAAGCGGTGGGTCGAAATACTTTATCGCTGCGGCAAAGAAGCGGTGGTGAAAAAGCTCGACTTGAAAGGCGCGATGGCCCATACCCGTCAGCACATGGACCCGGTGTTTGGCCATGTGTTTATTTACGAGCATTGCCTGCCGTTTGATGTGAGCCGCGCTTTTGACGAGGCCAGCGGCATCAAAAACCCACGCATCTGGACCGCCGAGCGCGATCAAGAGATGTGGGCCTCATTACAGAGCTGAGCCTCTCAGGGCTTGCGCTCCATCAAGGTGCGCAGGTCGCGGGCATAAGCTTGCAGTTGTTTGGCGGCCCTGTCGCGCTGCTGTGGTGTGGTGGCATTGTGCAAATTGGCCACTGCCGCGCAATTGGCTTTTTTCAAATCCTCTCCGTATTGGCGCAGCATGGGGTCAGGCGTGTTGCGGGTGCGTTCAACCAGTTGCCGCCATTCCATGGCAAATGCGTCGCTGTCTTTGCTGTGGGTGCTGAGTTTGCGCAAGGTGTCCACGCTGTCGGCTTGTCGGCGCAAGCGCAACAGGTAGCTCATGCGCGGGTCGTAGCCTGAATTTTTAGCCAGGTTGCGCAGCAGTTGCTTTTGGCTGGTATCAAGCCGGCCGTAAAACTTCTCGGCTTGTTCGACGCCTTTGTCGGTGCGGGTGTCTAGCAGCTCGTCGGGGGTGCCCAGCAGCCACTCTTTGCGCCATTCGCGGTTTTTCTTGGTGAATTGTTTTTGCAACTGCTCGGTTTGTGCCGGTTCGATGGTCAGCAACAGCCGAACCACCCGGGGCTCAAGCTCCTTGGTCACCGTGTCGAGGCTGTCGAGTGCTTCGCCCATCAGAGCGCACACCTCATCGGCTTGGATGTTGCGGCCAGCCATTGTTTGGGCGCGTTCCAACCATGTGATGTACAGCCCCAGCTGTTGGCTGCGGTGCCAGCTATAAAAAGAATGGATGTCGGCGCGCACCTGTGGTTTTTGCTCGCTGGTGAAATCCAAAAATCCGTCCAACCACCAGTAGGTCAGCTCAGGGGCCGAGTTGTATGCAAACTGCAAGGAACTGCATCCTGCCAACACCCAACAAGCGCACACCGACCAGCAAAGGCGTTGGGTGATAATTCTTAAACGAACAAAGGCATGGAACATGGCAGCAATCGATGTGGTGATCATGGCAGCGGGCAAAGGCACGCGCATGAAGAGCAGTATGCCCAAAGTTTTGCACCGACTCGGCGGCAGGGCTTTGGTGCAGCATGTCATTGACAGCGCCAGGCAATTATCGGCGCGCCACATCATTGCCATCACTGGCCATGGGGCCGATCAGGTCGAGGCCGCTTTGGCCGGCCAAGCGGGTTTGCGTTTTGCACGCCAAATGCCTCAATTGGGCACGGGCCATGCGGTGCAGCAGGCCATGCCGGTGCTGGGCGATGACGGCGTCACCTTGGTCTTGTCGGGCGATGTGCCTCTGACCCAAGTGCCAACTTTGCAGGCTTTGCTGCAAGCCAGCCAAGGCACGCAACTCGCGCTGTTGACATTGCAAACACCTCACCCCACAGGGTATGGCCGCATTGTTCGCAGCGCTGAGGGCCAGGTGCAGGCCATCGTTGAAGAAAAAGACGCCACCCCTGAGCAACGCGCAATCACCGAAATCTACAGCGGCATCATGGCCGTACCCACCCACTTATTGCGCACCTGGTTGGCACGTTTGGACAACCGCAACGCACAGCAAGAGTACTACCTGACCGACGTGGTCAAGTTTGCCCGTGCGGATGGGCAGCCGGTGGCAGCTCACCTGATCACTGAAGCCGCAGAGGTGGCCGGGGTCAACAACCCCGTGCAATTGGCTGAGCTTGAGCGCGCTTACCAAGCGCGCCAAGCACGTGAATTGATGTTGCAAGGGGTTCGTTTGGCCGACCCCGCTCGATTCGACGTGCGTGGTGTGTTGTCTTGTGGCCAAGATGTGGAGATCGATGTCAACTGTGTCTTCGAAGGCGCAGTCAGTTTGGGCGATGGGGTGCGGGTGGGAGCCAACTGTGTGCTTGCCAATGCACAAATTCAAGCCGGTGCGGTGATTCACCCCTTCACCCACATCGATGGTGAAGGCGCTGGCGTCAGCATTGGCCGCGATGCCCGCGTGGGCCCTTTTGCGCGATTGCGCCCCGGCGCGGTGTTGGGTGACGAGGTGCACATTGGCAACTTTGTTGAGGTAAAAAATTCCACCTTGGCCAAAGCCGCCAAAGCCAATCACCTGGCCTATTTGGGCGACGCCACGGTGGGTGAGCGGGTCAATTACGGTGCAGGCAGCATCACCGCCAATTACGACGGCGTGAACAAGCACCGCACCGTGATCGAAGCCGATGTCCACGTGGGCAGCAACAGCGTGTTGGTCGCCCCGGTCACCATCGGCGAAGGGGGCACCATTGGGGGTGGTTCGACCATCACCAAAGACACGCCCAAAGGCGCGCTGACGGTGGCGCGTGGCAAGCAAACCAGCATCGCCAACTGGCAACGACCACAAAAGAAATAGTTTTGAGAATCTGTGCTCACACAGTTCTTATCGTTTTTTATTTCCAGGAGTTGAGATGTTCAAGTGCCTCGCGTTGTTATTGAGTTTGTGTGTCGGTGCCGTGGGTGGCGCGGTGGCGCAAGACGTGGCTTACCCCACCAAAACCATTCGCCTGGTTGTGCCTTTCCCCCCAGGTGGGTCGGTGGACGTGGTGGCGCGCATGGTGTCCTTGCACTTACAGGAAAAATTTGGTCAAACCATCGTGATTGAAAATCGACCCGGTGCGGTGGGCACCATGGGCACAGCCCAAGTGGCCAAGGCAGCACCCGATGGGCACACCTTGGTGATGACCATTGGGGCACACACCATCGTCCCCGCCTTGATGGCCCAAATGCCATATGACGCGAGCCGCGATCTTGCCGCTGTGACCTTGATTGCCAGCGCGCCCAATGTTTTGGTGGTTCGGCCTGACTTTCCCGCCCGAACGTTGAAAGAGTTTGTGCAGTTGGCCAAAGAAAACCCGGGCAAGTTCAGCTATGCGACGGCAGGAAATGGCAGCACCACGCATGTCATGACGGCCATGTTGGCCCACAGCGCCGGTTTGTCATTGCTGCATGTGCCGTATCAAGGCGGCGCGCCATCTTTGCAGGCCATTTTGAGTGGCCAAACGGACCTGAACGCCGCCGTATCGACCACGGCCCTGCCCATGGTCAAGGCTGGCAAACTGCGCGCCCTGGCCATCGTGGGCGACAAGCGCTCAAGCATGTTCCCTGATGTTCCAACCTATGCCGAATCAGGCTTCCCTGGCATTCGGGGAGACAGTTGGATTGGATTGTTCGCACCTGCGGGCACGCCCAAGCCCATCCTCTACAAGATCAATGCAGAGTTGCAAAAGGTGCTGGCCATGCCGGACATTCGCCAGAAGTTGTTGGCGCAGGCATTGGACCCCTTGGTGGTGGGGCCCGATGAGTTCGACAAAATTGTGCGCGATGAGTTGCGCGACTTTGCCGCCTTGGCCAAAGCGGTTGGTTTGAAGATCGAGTGACGCCAGTTCAGGGCCTCGCGTTGGCCGCATGCTCAGCGGCCAGACAACCAAAAATTACCCCGCTGCCAATCGATGCACCCCCTTGGTATCCCACCCCTGTGTCGGTGGGGGCTGCGGTATTGCCGCATGCATACAAGCCCGCAATGGGGTGCCCGCGCACGTGCATCACTTGGGCGTGTTCGTTGGTCAGCAGGCCTGTTCCAACGATGCCGCCGACCCGAAGTTGAATGGCGTAATAGGGTGGGGTGTCCAGTGGGCCCAGCTGTGCGAATTTGCCCTTGTTGGCGTCTCCCGCTGTGCTTTTTGAAAATGCCGATTTACCGCGTCCAAAGTCAAGGTCTTCGCCATCGATGGCGAACTGGTTGAAGCGCTCCACTGTGTGCACCATCCCCGTGGCATCCACACCAATTTTTTCTGCCAAGGCTTCAAGCGTTGGCGCTTGCGCCACCCAATCGGGGGCTGCTTGCCCGGGCGGGGCACCCGCGATGGCGTATTGCTGCCGATATCGGTCATCAAACACCATGTGGGCAGGCAAGTTGATAAAGCGGTGCTTGGCCCGGTCGAAATGGTGAAAGGCGTGCACCACCTCTTGGAACCGCGACTCATCGCAAAAACGTTCGCCTTGCTGGTTGACTGCAATCGCGCCTGGGTACGGCATGCCATGCAAACCAATCGAGAAGAACTCGTTGTTTCGGGTGGGTATGGCGCAACCAACCAACAGCCCATGGTTGACCGCCGATCGGTAAATGGCAGCGCCATGCTCGGTGGCCATCACCATGCCGTCACCTTGGTTGGTGGGGGCAAAGGGGTTGAGCCAATCGGGCAGGCCTTCAAAGCGTTGGACCAACTCGGCATTGCCTTCGTAGCCACCACACGCCAAAACAACACCTTGTCGGGCTTCATATATGTCATCGGTTGAAGAGGTGCGGACCCCACAAACACGTTGCTGGGCAAAAACCAACTCTGTGGCACCCACATTCAACTCCAAGTGGCCGCCCTTTTGGAGGTAGGCCACCAGCAATTGCGCCACCAAGCCTTGACCAGCGCCCAGCCAACCCTCTTTTTCTCTGCGCGCCAACTCAACCGCATCCCAGTTGCGACGGTTGGCAAAACCGCCCCATCGGGCCACATCGCCCCAGCTCACCCCGGGGGGGCAATAGTGGGCAGGCCGCAAAGCCTCGGACCACGCGCCCATGGCACTGCGCTGAATGGGTGCGGCTTCAATCATGCGCCGGCCATCGCTACAACTGCCTGGGCCGTGGGGGTAGAAGGCGTCGGGCAATCCCAATGCCAACTCAAGCCCAACGCCCCACGACATCAAGCGGTCCATCACCCGTGAGGCGTTGGTCACATAGGTTGAGAGGTTGGTGGCCAGTGCTGTACCCCCAGCGCAAAACTGCGCGTAGGCCATGCCCTGAGTCAAATCGTCAGCCAAACCAGCTTGCGCTGCCAGGCGGTTGGCCGGTGCCCAGATGGTGCCGTACGACGTGGCGGTGCCGCCACCAATCTGCGCCCCTTTTTCCAGCAAGCACACCGACATGCCCTGTCCCGCTGCGGCCAAGGCAGCGCCCAATCCAGCGCCCCCAGAACCCAGAACGATCAGATCAAAAACGCGGTTGGTCATGGGGAAACTCCAAGAACATGAAATGATGCGACGAATCGCGCACGATGGGTTGATTTTGAACCAGGCCAGTGAGTCTGGTTCAAGCCCGACGCCCCAAGCTCAAGGCGGGCACCATCTTGCTTTGTTTGACGCTGAAAAAAGCCTTCACATTGCGCACATTGGCGTCTTGGGTAAACAGACGCTGCACCAGTGCCAAGTAAGCGGGCATGTCGTGCACATGCACCACCAGCACAAAGTCGGGGCCCGGCGCGACACGCCAGCACATGGCCACCTCAGGGTCTGCGATCAAGCGTTGCTCAAAGGACTGCAGGTGCTCGTCACCTTGTCGGTCCAAGGTGATCTCCACAATGGCTTGCAAGCCATGGCCCACCGTTTGTGCCAATCGCTCGGGGTTGAGCAAGGCCACTTGACCTTGGATCAAGCCACTGTCCCACAGCCGCTTAACCCTTCGCAGGCAAGTGGGCGCTGACACGTGCACCCGCTCGGCCAAGGTTTGGTTGCTTAAAGCGGCGTCACGCTGCAATTGATCAAGCAAGCGCAAATCGACTTCATCCAGTTCAATTTGTTTCATATTTCGAGTATTTTTGAAATAAAACCATTGTTAATCTATTGGGTGAAATTAAATTCCATTTTTCAATATAAATCAATCGATATTTTCAATTAGAGATGGATAAAGTCCACCCATCTCAAGGAGACAGCTCATGTGTGGCATCGTCGGCGCGGTTTCCAGCCGCAACATTGTTCCCATCTTGGTCCAAGGCCTGCAACGGCTCGAGTACCGCGGATATGACTCTTGCGGAGTGGCGGTCAACGCAGCGCAAGCGCAAATGGGTCAAGCGGCCGGTTTGCAACGCGCGCGCAGCACCGAGCGCGTGGCCGAGTTGATGGCCCAGGTCAACGCCACGGATGATGGCTTGCAAGGCACGACCGGCATTGCCCACACCCGATGGGCCACCCATGGCGCACCCGCAGTGCACAACGCCCATCCGCATTTCAGCCCTGGCCCAGGCATTCAAGCGGGTGAGGGCAAAGGGCGCATTGGCTTGGTGCACAACGGCATCATCGAGAACCATGAAGAATTGCGCGCCCAACTTCAGGCCAAGGGCTATGCCTTTGCCAGCCAAACCGACACCGAGGTCATTGCGCACTTGATCGATGCACTTTATCAGGGTGACTTGTTTGAGGCCGTGAAATCCGCCATCGGCCAACTTCGGGGCGCTTATGCGATTGCCGTCATTGCCAAAGACGAGCCGCACCGGGTGGTGGGCGCGCGCGCAGGCTCGCCTTTGGTGCTCGGTGTGGGCCAGGGCGAAAACTTCTTGGCCAGCGACGCCATGGCCCTGGCAGGCGTCACCGACCAAATCGTTTATTTGGCCGAAGGCGATGTGGTGGATGTGCAAATGGGCAAGCACTGGATCGTGGACGCTCAACACCAACCGGTGCAGCGCGCGGTACAAACCGTGCACGCCCACAGCGGCGCCGCCGAATTGGGCCCGTATCGCCACTACATGCAAAAGGAAATATTTGAGCAGCCCCGGGCCATTGCCGATACCTTGGAGGGCATCGAGGGCATCGTGCCCGAGTTGTTTGACGGCCCCCACAACCAAGCGGGACACAACGCGCATCGCGTATTTCAAGAAATTGATTCTGTGCTCATCTTGGCCTGTGGCACCAGCTATTACAGCGGTTGCACGGCCAAGTACTGGCTTGAAAGCATGGCCCACATTCCAACCCAAGTGGAGGTGGCCAGCGAATACCGCTACCGCGACTCGGTACCCAACCCGCGCTGTCTGGTGGTCACCATCAGCCAATCGGGCGAAACCGCCGACACCTTGGCCGCGCTGCGCCATGCACAAAGCCTGGGCATGAAACACACCCTCACCATTTGCAATGTGGCCACCTCGGCCATGGTGCGCGAATGCGCGCTGGCCTACATCACCCGCGCAGGTGTGGAGATTGGCGTGGCCTCGACCAAGGCCTTCACGACCCAGTTGGCAGGTTTGTTTTTGCTCACCCTGGCACTGGCACAAGCCAAAGGGCGTTTGAGCGCAGCCGACGAGGCGCAGCACTTGAAAGCCATGCGCCACCTGCCTGTGGCCTTGCAAAGTGTATTGGCCTTAGAACCCCAACTCATCGCTTGGGCGCAAGACTTCGCCAGCAAAGAAAACGCCTTGTTCTTGGGGCGCGGCTTGCATTACCCCATTGCCTTGGAAGGTGCGTTGAAGCTCAAAGAAATCAGCTACATCCATGCCGAAGCCTACCCAGCGGGCGAACTCAAACACGGCCCCTTGGCGCTGGTGACCAGCGCCATGCCGGTGGTCACCGTGGCCCCCAACGATGCGCTGCTGGAAAAACTCAAAAGCAATTTGCAAGAGGTGCGCGCCCGAGGTGGCGTGCTGTATGTGTTGGCCGACACCGACACCCGCATCGAGTCGAGCGAGGGCCTCAACGTCATCCGCATGCCCGAACACTACGGTGCCTTGTCTCCCTTGCTGCACGTGGTGCCCTTGCAACTGTTGGCGTATCACACAGCTTGTGCCAGAGGGACCGATGTCGATAAACCCAGGAACTTGGCCAAGTCTGTCACTGTTGAATAGCCATCCAACGCATATGGTTGCGATTACAAAAAAATCCATATGGCAGGCGCTTAATCGGCTTGAATTTTGGCGGCGCGTATCACGCTACTCCATTTATCTCGCTCTGCCAATAAGTATGTGCGGAATTGCTCAGGTGTACCACCTGCTGGTTCTACACCGATCAATGCCAATCGGTTGCGAACTTCGGTGTCGTTGAGCACAGATGCAAAGGCGGCATGTAGCTTTGCCATCACCACGGTTGGTGTGCCTATGGGCATTAAAGCGCCATACCAACCTGTGCCGTCAATATCGGTAATTCCAAAATCGCCCAAGCTGGGTATGTCGGGTGCAAAGGCCGATCGCTTGGGGCCGAGCACCGCCAGGGGGATCACCTTGCCGGATTTGATGACTTCCATTTGTCCACTCAATCCATCCACGCCCAAAGGCACATGACCGCCCAACAGGTCGGTTTTCAAGGGGGCAGAGCCTTTGTAGCCCACATGGTTTAAGACCAAACCCTGCTTTAACTTCAGCAGTTCCAGTGCAAGGTGCGCAGCAGAGGCAACGCCTGGTGTGCCGAAACTCATTTCAGGGCCCGAGCTTTTGGCACGCGACATGAAGGCTTTAAAGTCCGCCAATTGCGCTTGTGGGGTGGCCACCAGCACATTGGCATGGCGGGTCAATTGAATCAGCGGGGCAAAGTCCTCGGTTCGCCAACCTGGCTTGGAAAAAAGTGCTTCACTGGTGGAAAAATTGGGTGCTGTGATCAATACGGTGTACCCATCTGCGGCTGCACGTGCCACCATTTCTGTGCCAATGTTGCTTGAAGCGCCAGGCCGATTTTCAACAACGATGGATTGGCCTAGCAGTGGTGAGAGTTTGAGCGCCATTAAGCGAGCCACGGCGTCAGTGCCACCGCCTGCGGCGTATGGAACGATGAATTTAATTGGCTTTTCAGGGTACTCGGCGGACCAAGCAAATGATGAAATACAAAATACCAAGATAGAGACAAAGTGTTTGCGATCTAATTTATACATGTCACCGACTTTCAAAAGTATGAATTTATTACAAGCTTGGCCCCGTGAATTTGTTTATAGCATGGATGGAAAAGCCAATAGTTGGGTGGCGTATGGTGGGGCAATTGAGATACCTTGCCGCAGGGTTGACCCGGGCATGTTGGGTCAGTTGATGGCGCCAACAATGCGTCAGCGTGGATGCCCTTATCAAAAGCGCAATAGAGTGAGCCTGAAATTACCAGCACAAATATACCCAGCATTTCACATCTAGGCAAAGTGCATTGAGCTGGGCCTGTGGTGCCTTGGTTCGACGAGCAGAGGTGTTAAGGAAAACACCCATGCAACCAAGGATGAATCCACACTAAACTGAAAAATTAGACAAATAAGGAGATATTTTGATGAACTTCAGCAAAAGAAAATTACTGGGCTTGATGACCGGTGTGGCAGCGGTTGTATCGATGGCTGGCACTAATTTGGCCTTTGCCCAATCAGGAGAACCCATCAAGTTTGGGTTGGCGATGCCCATGACGGGGTCACAGGCACTGTTTGGCACCGATCAAGTCAAGGCCGCCCAATGGGCTGTGGCGGACATCAATGCAAAAGGTGGCGTCAATGGGCGACCGCTTGAGATGATTTTGATCGATACCCAAGCCGACCCACAGTTGGGGATCAATGCGGCGAAACGCCTGACCAGCGTAGACAAGGTCCCCATCTTCTTGACATCGTGGAGCGCGGTGGTCAAAGCAGTGGCACCCATTGCCAATCGTGAAAAAGTTTTGGAGCTGAGTGTTGGTGCCAATTCACCCGAAATTGCCACATTGGGTGACTACGTTTACACAACGTTCCCATTGGCCGATGTGGATGTCTCGGCCTTGGCCAACTACACCTATGCCTCTCTGGGTAAAAAAACGGCCGCTGTGCTTTATATCAACAACGACTCGGGCGTTGAAGGTGCGGGCATTTACAAGTCGGTGTTCGAAAAGGCAGGTGGAAAGGTCGTTGCATACGAAGCCTACGATGCAAAAGCCACCGAATTCACGGGCGCTATTTTGAAAGTCAAAGCGGCCAACCCGGACATCATCCATATCCAAGGGCTGATCACCGATTTGCCCCAAGTGATTGCACAAATGCGCCAGTTGGGCATTACCCAACGTGTGTCTACCTATTCGGCCGGCTACAACCCCAAGGTGATTGAGCAACTGGGTGCCGCCGCCGAGGGCTTGATCGTGACCTCACTTGCCCCGGGGGTGAACGACAACCCCAATGTCGCGCCCTTTGTCAACCGTTGGCTGACCACGGAAAAACGCGTTCCCAATGGCTTGCCATATACCCAGTACTTGTATGACAGCCCATACATAGTGGCGGACTTGTACAAATGGCTGGCCAAAAATAAATTGCCAGCAACGGGTGAAAACCTCAGAAGGGCGTTGATCACCATCAAAGACTTTGATCTGCCCATGACCGGAATGCTGCAAGTGGGTGCAGATCACCGAGTCAAAAAGCCAGTCTATTTGTTGACTGTTGAAAAAGGTGCCTTTGTGCCTTTGGCGACCATCAAGTAAAACGCTGTTGTCAAATCAGGCCCCGCACATGGGCCTGATTTGTTGTCATGAATTTTTCTATTTTTTTACAAATATTGTGGACGGGCATTGCTGTCTCGTCATATGTTGTTTTATTTTCTGTGGCTTTTTCACTGATCTTGAAGGTCGTGAAAATTTGGAATTTTGCCCAAGCTGGTTTGATGTGCATCGCTTTTTACGCCATGTATGTGGGCTTTAATTATTGGGCCTTGCCCAAGCCGTTATCTTTCTTATTGGGTTATTTGTTGACGCTGGGGGCGTCTTGGTTGTTGCATCATTTCGGTATCGAAAAACTCAGGCAAAGAAATTCCACCAGTCTGACTTTTTTCATCTTCACTTTGGTGTTGTCGGAAATGATGACCTATGTATTTGCATTGGCCTTTGGCACAGAGCCTCTGTCCCTGACAAAAAGCATCATGTCGCCCGTGCACATGGTGGGAGGCATCGTCATCAGTGAGTGGGACATTCAGGCCTTGGCAATGACCAGTGTTGTGTTGGTTCTCTTGCACGTTTTCATGAACAGGACCAAGTTGGGGCAGTTTATGTCGGCGGCAGCCGATAACCCGAGTTTGGCCAGACTGTATGGCATCAATGTGCCGCGCTTGCATGTGTATGCATTTGCGGTGGCCGCCTTGTTGATGACCTTGGGCATGTATTTGTTTGGCCAAAAGGTGTCCATGATTCCCAATACCCCATTGCAAATGATGTTGTTTGCAGTCATTGCTACTTTGTTGGGTGGCATGGGCAATGTATTTGGCGCAGCGTGGGCGGCTGTAGCGCTTTCACTGCTACAAGCTTTGAGTATCTTTGTGATCCCATCCCAATGGCAAAGTTTGATTTTGTATGTGTTTTTGTTTGTCACCATATTGTTTTTCCCACAAGGATTTTCGGTTCAAAAACTCATGGCCTGGATCGGTGGGAAGAAAGCATAAATGGAATACATCATTTCAGTCCTTGTGTTGATGGGCATTTATGTCATTCTCAGCACCAGCTTTAACCTCATCATTGGTTATGGCGGGCTGATCAGCATCGCGCACCCCATTTTTTTTGCGATCGGTGCGTACACCACCGGTGTGATCGCTATCCATTGGGATTTGTTCGCGCCCCTGACCTTGCTCATTGCTGTGGCAGTGGCTGTGATTTTTTCACTCATGCTGTCCTTGCCATCGTTGCGCATATCAGGCGACTATTTGTTGATCACCAGCATTGGCTTTCAGTTGGGTTTGTTGGAGGTGATCAAGCATTTGGGATGGACGGGTGGCGCCAGTGGATTGGGCAATATCCCCAACATCATTGATGGTGCCAACCGAAGTCAGATGTTTGCATTGATCTCCATCGGTCTGGCCTGCCTGGTTTTTTTAATGATCAGATGGCTTTTAAAAGGACCTTACGGTTTGCTCATCTCAGCCATGCGAGATGATGAGGTGGCTTTCTCTGCCATGGGCAGAAATGCCATGGCGATTAAGTTGGTCATTTTTGCCATTGGCTCAGGTTGCGCGGGTTTGGCTGGTGGCTTGTATGCCTACTATTACCAATACGTCAGCCCCGAGCAGTTTGAAATTTTGCAGTCCTCCATGATCTTGACGATGGTGGTGGTCGGCGGCATGGGCTCACAATGGGGGCCAGTGGTGGGTGCAGTGTTGCTGTTGTTTTTGCCCCAAGCGATTGGATTCATGAACTTTCCCCCCAGCGTCATGGGGCCCTTGCAGGGACTGATTTACTCTGTGTTGGTCATTGCGTTTTTGTTTTTAAGGCCCCAAGGGCTGACCTTTTCGCTGAAGAAAGGCAGCCAATAATTCACATGCAGGCTGTCATTCAAATCAAAGATCTCAATAAACAGTTTGGAGGCATTGTGGTGGCCGATCAAATTGGCCTGGAAGTCCATGCGGGCGAAATATTGGGCCTGATTGGGCCCAACGGTGCTGGCAAAACCAGCTTGTTCAACCTGATATCAGGTTTGTACGCAATAGATTCTGGATCAATTTTCTTGAATGGCAAGCCACTGGCGGGCATGTCTACCGTGCAACGCGCCAGGCAAGGCATTGCCCGTACTTGGCAACACATGCGTTTGTTTCCCAGCATGAGTGTGTTGGAAAATCTGTGTGTGGCCACACGTCACTTTGGTGCAGAAAATATTTTGAATTTAATCGTTCGGCCCTTGTCTTTGAAACAAGCGCAAGCATCAACTGAGCAAAAGGCAATGCACACCCTTGAGCGCATGCAGTTGCATGGCCTGGCCCATTCCAGCATTGGCGACTTGACCTTTGGCCAACAAAAGCTTGTGGGCTTGGCCAGGGCCTTGATGAACGATGGAAACTGCCTTTTACTGGATGAACCCATGGCTGGGGTAGAAGGGGCGGCCTACGAAACCATCAAAGACATCGTTCGCGAAGAAGCGCTCAGTGGCCGTGCCATCTGCGTGGTTGAGCACAATATTTCCTTTGTCAAGGACCTGTGCAGCACCGCCATTTTCATGGCCAATGGAAAAATATTAGAGCGCGGAACCGTCGATGATTTATTGGCCAGCAAGACCTTGGAAACCTTGTACTTTGGTGGTGCTGCGGCGTGAATAAGGTGGATTTGTTTTGTTAAGCATCAACAAGATCAACGCTTATTACGGCAAGCTGAAGGTCTTGCATGACCTGAATTTGTCGGTCCAGCAAGGCGAGCGGATTGGGATATTTGGCCACAACGGCGCGGGTAAAACATCCTTGCTCAAGTGCTGTGTCGGGGAGTTGGAAACCCAAAGCGGACAGATCGACTGGGCTGGGCAAAGGGTTGTGGCGCATGCCGTTCATCTGAACACCCGAATGGGCATTGGTTTTGTGCCCCAGGGCAACAATGTGTTCAAAGATTTGTCTGTCAAACAAAACCTCCATATCGCAGGCTTGATGCACGATCCGGGTTTTGTGACCGAAATTTACCAAGTGTTTCCGATATTGCGCGATCGCCAAAATCAAATGGCTGGCACCTTGAGTGGGGGGCAACAGCAAATGCTCGGTTTGGGCATGGCCATGATGCGCAAGCCCCACTTGCTGTTGCTCGACGAGCCCACCACCGGCTTGGCCCCCATCATCGTCAAAGATGTGTTGAATGCCGTCAGACGCATCAGCGATGAACAGGGCATGACCCTCATGATGGTTGAGCAAAATGTACAGGCCACATTGGCCTATGTAGATCGGGCCATCGTATTAAAGTCGGGCCGCATTATTTTTGACGACACCAGCCTGCGACTGCGCCAAGAAGAAAGCTTGTGGCATCTTTTCTAGCCACTGGGGGCATCGCTGCGATGCGACAAGGGGCTGATTTACTCGGGCTTGACGCCGGCACGTTTGACGATGCCGCCCCATTTGACACCTTCGTTGCGGATAAAGGCCTCAATATCTTTTGAAGGCATGTACATGGTGTCGTTGCCCAGTGCCTCCAATGCCTGTTTCATTTTGGGTTGATCCAAAACAATTTTGATGTCTTCGCTCAGTTTGGAGACAATTTCAGGGGGCATATTTTTTGGCCCCAGCACGGCATACCAAAGGACCATGTTGTAGCCTGTAACGCCAGAGCTTTGCAAGGCGGGGACACCAGGCAAAAACCCAGACGGGTTGGGGCCCGACAAGCCCAAAGCTTTGACTTTCCCAGCCTTGGCCAGGGGAGCGTATGTGGTGATGTTGTCTAAAGCAAAATCGACCCGCCCTGACAACAGGTCGGCCAGAGCAGGCGTGGTTCCTTTGTATGGAACATGGGTAAAGCTGGTGTCTGTGAGCGACTCAAAAAGTATCACAGCCAAATGGCTGGAGCTGCCCGTGCCAGACGAGGCATAGGTCAGTTGACCGGGCTTGCTCTTGGCCAGCGCAATCAACTCTTGCACATTTTTCACTGGCAGCGCTGGGTGTGTCACCAACACATTGTTGAATGAGGCAATGCCAGCGATGGGTGTGAAGTCGGTGGCAGGGTTGTATTTGAGCTTGGCATACAGGTGTTGATTGAACGCCAAGGTGCCTGTGGTGGCAAAAAACAAGGTGTAGCCATCTGCGGGCGACTCGACCACCGACTGTGCGCCAATCGACCCACCACCCCCAGCGCGGTTCTCCACCACAATGGTTTGGTTGAGCTGCGTTTGAAGTGCATTGGCCAATAGGCGCGCAGTGGCATCTGTGCCTGCGCCTGGGGGGAAAGGCACAATGAGTTTGATGGGTTTGTCAGGGTAAGCGGCCCAAGCGCTCAAAGACAAGACAGCGAATAAAGCAAGCAGTCGGGTTATAAATAAAGAAAATTTGTTCATGTCAAGCCTGTCTTCAAACGATCAAAAAAGGTGAGTCAGCGCAAAATGATGAAAGCCTGTCAGGCTTTTTCCTCCTGGTGTGGTCGGACAATTTTATTTCTCAACACACCTATCCCTTCTATTTCCAATTCAACCACATCATTGGGTTTTAAAAAACGACCCAACTCCAAGCCGCAGCCTGTGGGCACTGTTCCAGATGCGATCACTTCACCGGGGTGCAAAGTTTCAGAAGTGGAAATAAACGACAAAATTTTGGCAAAAGAATGGTGCATGTCTTTGGAGTTGCCGCCTCCCCATCGCTCGCCATTGACGCGCACTTGCATGTTTAAATTTTGCGGGTCTTTGATTTCATCGGTGGTCACGATCCAAGGGCCCAACACGTTGCCGGTATCGAAATCTTTGCCCTTCATGGGGCCCATTCCCAATGGGCGCTCGTCCATTTGCGTGTCCCGTGCGGAAAAGTCATTGAAGATGGTGAAGCCAAAAATGTGGCGCAAGCCATCAGACTCAGAGATGTTCTTGCCTGTTTGCCCGATCACGCAGGCCAACTCCAATTCGAAATCCATCATGTCGGAATAAGGGGGCCATTGGACTTCGCACTCGTGGCCCACGACGCTGAAGCGATTGCCTTTGTAATAAGTTGGGCGTTGGTACCAAAGCGGCGATATGGGCAAGGACGGCTTTTGCGTTAAACGCTCCCACGTTTTCATGGCGTTCAGCAGGTGCTGCTCAAACACCAGGCAGTCGCGAATTTGCTCCGGCCTGGGCAATGGGGAGAGCAATCGAATGCCTGACAAGGGTCCAACTGCGCGCGGATTCCATTTCACGTGGTGTTCATGCGCCATTTCCAAACCATGTGCGCCTGATTGAATCAAACTCAACATCGACTGCATGACGGCGCTTTGCTGGGGGGTGTCAAGCTGGCAAGCCAGCGTCAAATCCAAGACTTCATTGCTTTGCGGGTTGACGCTGCCAATGGCCTGGCTGCCATCGGCGCGTAAAAAGGTGGCCAACTTCATGGGCTCAGGACTCGAAAATGGCCACGGCGCGGGTCCACCCGGCAGATCCACCTTTGACTTTGACCGGGAAGCAAGATACGGTGAAACCAAAAGCGGGCAGGACTTCCAAGTTGTGCAGTTTCTCAATGTGGCAATAACCAATTTCGCGGCTTGATTTATGCCCTTCCCAAATGACCTTGACGTCTCTGACCTCAGAGAACTTTTTGGACATGTGCTTGAAATGCGCATCCCATGACCAGCAGTCTGTACCCGTCAAGCGCACCCCTCTGGAGGTGAGGTACATCGTGGCTTCACGGCCCATGCCGCAGCCGGCTTCCACGTAGTCGGGATCACCAAACCGCTTACCGGCAGAGGTGTTGACCATCACAATGTCATAGGGTTTGAGGGTGTGGCCGATGCGCTTGAGCTCGTTTTCAACATCTGCTGCACTGACCACATAACCATCTGGGAAATGGCGAAAGTCCAGTTTCACGCCAGGACCATAAAACCAGTCGAGGGGAATTTGATCGATGGTGGCGGCAGGTTGACCATGGTCCATGGTTGAAGCAAAGTGCCAAGGGGCATCGACATGGGTGCCGTTGTGGGTGTTTAGTTTTAAAAACTCAATGGCATAGCCCTCACCATCGAGCAGCTCTTCTGGTTTCAAGTTGTCGTAACGCTTGGCCACGATGGGCGCGGTAGATTTATGGTCTCTGTACTCAATGCTGGGCTCAAGGCCTGGCGGGTCAGACTTGACATCGTTTTCAATGGGGACAGATAAGTCAATGAATTTTGTGGCCATGGTGTTAAAAATGTTTGAATGAAAGAGTGTCGTGGAATTAAGTGTGCACCAAGCCCAACTCAATGGCTTTGATGTGCAGTGCCATGTATTTGGAGTAAGCCCGGCACTGTGAGAAAGCGCCCCCGGTGAACCAAAGCCCTGTTTGGGCCGTGCTGGTCCACATGTTTTTTAGCTCTTGGGTGTCGGTGTCAAAGCCCCAAACGCGGCCCACATGCTGGGCTATGTCCGGTCCGAACAGGCTCTCTAGCAAATGGGTGTGGCCTTTATAGCCAGTGCCCAACACCACCGCATCAAATGCCGCTGAAGCACCATTGCGCAATTGAACACCATGGCTTGTAAAGCGCTCAATTTGGTCAAACTGAAGCAGGGCAATTTGTTTGTTGGCGATCAAATCGGAACAACCCACGTTAAAGTAGTAGCCGCCACCGCGCGTGCGAAACAGGTAGGGCCAACCCGTGCCGTCGACACCATAGTCCAGTTTGAAACCCACAGCATCCAACGCTTTCAAAGTGGGCTCATCCAATACTTTGGCTTGATCTGTCAACCTTTTGTGGTTGGCCAACATGATCTTCAAAGGGATAGACGTGTTGATCAAATCGCGGTCTTCCAAAGATGGGCCATCACCCAAATAAACACCGTCGTACAACTGCGCGCTGGGCTCCACATTCAAAACCAAGGTGGGTGAGCGCTGGACCATGGTCACTTTGACGCCATTGCCGTGCAGATCTTGTGCAATGTCATGGGCGCTGGTACCAGTGCCTATGACCATGACATTTTTATCTTTCCAAGCAGCCCCATCACCAAATTGGCTGGAATGCAGCACGGGTCCGCTAAAGGCATCTAAGGTATCGATGTGGGGGATATGGGGTGAGCCACTGACGCTGGTGGCCATGATGATGTGTTTAGGGTGCAGTGTGCGCACTGTTCCATTGGCTTGCCGGACCTGTGCATTCCATGCTTGACGTTGACCGTCAAAGCTTGCGCCCATGAATGTGGTTTCTGTCCAAAAATGAATGTCCATGCAGTCGACATACATCTCGAGCCAATTGGCAATGCGGTCTTTGGGTAAATAGGGCTGCCAAGTTGGCGGATAGGGCATGTAGGGCAGGTGGTTGCTGTGGACTTGGTTGTGCAGCATCAAGCCGTTGTACCTGTTGCGCCAGTTGTCACCGATGCGCACCATTTGGTCGACAACCAAAGTGTCAACGCCCAATTGCCCTAAGCGGGCTGCAACAGACAAACCCGCATGCCCGCCGCCCACAACCAGCACCACTGGTTCGCGGTCTGCAAATAGCCGAGCCTGCTGGCGTCTATCGAGCCAATTGGGTCCTTGAAAATCACGCGCAAAAACCGGTTCAGCGCGCAAGGCACGCAGCTTGTGTTCTTCGTGGCCGTGAATGGATTCAAGCGTTGTGTGCAATGTCCAAGCTTGGGTCATGGGCAAACCCTTGGCCTGAACCTTCATGCGCAACAAAGCTGCGCCTTGACCAATATGGGTTTGAAATTTCAAAAAAGCTTCAACCACCTTGACACCAGCGCGTTCTGCCAATTGGGGTGCCGCACGCGCGGGATCGATTTCAAATTGATGCGCTTTAAATTGGTGCAATGCAGCGGCCAAAGATGTGCCAATGGCTTGTGCGCCACTGGTGGTGGATATGCCCCAAGACAAGGCAACAATTTCGCGCCAGTGGCTGTCGGGCTCGAACAAGTCAGAAATGGCTTGACTGTCGCATTGCTTGGCAGCCCCATTAAAGCGATCAAGCCAAGCGGCAATGCTGCTCAAAATGTCCGAATTGATTTGCGCAGCCATAAATCCGTATTCCTAAGAAAGCGAAATAAAAAAATTCGATTGGATGCATTTTGAGTCCAAAGATGCCCCCTGCATTTGGGTAGAAACACCCTTGACTTGATTCAAATTAAATGCACCATGACAGAGCTGAAATTACATTATCAATCTGATTTGCGATAGCGATCGAAAGCAAGTATCAATGAAAATTTACCACCAAAGCCTCACGGTATTAGATGACCTGCCAGCTTACTCACAGCGCATGACCGATCACATCAAAAAGATAGTGCGCTCTGACACCCAAGTTGTACTGCACGGTATGGCCAAAGGCAGTTACGACGCCAACTATCCGGGCGGCGACATCCGGCATCGGGCTTTGTTTAATTTGCATTCGGTGCAATGGTTGGCCCATGCCATCAAAGCCGAAGAATCGGGTTTCGATGCGTTTGCCTTGTGCACCATGCCAGACCCATTGATCACGGATATTCGAAGCATTCTGGACATTCCAGTCGTTGGCAGTGGCGAAAGTTGTTTTAAGTTGGCCACCTGCTATGGCCAAAAATTCGGCATGCTGCTGTTCATTGACTTGATGGCGGAACGCTATCGAATCCAAATTGAAGGGCTGGGCATGGGGCCATTTTCTGTTGGTGTGCAACCAGTTGGATTTGGTTTTCAAGATGTGTTGTCGGCCTTTGACAACCCGGGACCCTTGATCGATAAATTTAAAGTTTCCGCTCGCAAGATGATCGATAAAGGCGCAGATGTGATCATCTTGGGAGAAATCCCTTTGAGTTTGATACTGGCATCTGAAGGCATTTCTCGCATTGATGACACACCCATCATGGACTCGCTGGCGGTCACACTGAAAATGAGTGAGCTGATGGTGGATTTGAAAAACCTCACGGGTTTGAGTCCCTCAAGGCGCGGTTGGTCGCAGGCATCGCCTTCCAAAGACCGCATGAAAGCGGTGCTTGATTTCTATGGCATGGGGCGATTCATTTCCTGAAAATGCCCCGTGTTGTGATGGTTAACGTAACAAAAGGAATTGTGTGAAGCTGTATAAATTTGGTGTGATGCTGCTGGGCATGTGGTGTGGTTTGATCATGGCGCAGACCTTTCCCAACAAGTCTGTGCGCATGGTGGTCCCATACACCACGGGGGGCGGCACGGATGCAGTCGCCAGGGCCTTGTCGCAACAACTTTCAAAAATGTGGGGCCAAACTGTGGTGGTGGAAAACCGCCCTGGTGGGGCCACCATGATCGGTGCTGACTTGGTGTCCAAGTCGCCGGCCGATGGTTACACATTGCTGTTTTCTGACACGGCCACTTTTGTGATCAACCAACATCTGTACCCCAAAATGACGTACAGGCCGTTGGTTGATTTGGCCCCGATCACCAACATTGTTCAATTGGCACCGGTCTTGGCCGTGAGCAATGCACTGCCTGTGAACAACGTCAAAGAGTTTTTGGCCTATGCCAAAGCCAATCCAGGCAAATTGAGCTATGCCTCCTTTGGCAGTGGTTCTTATCCACATGTGATATCGGAGCAATTCAAACGCATGGCGCAGGTGGATATCTTGCATGTGCCATACAAAGGTTCTGCGGCTGCAGTCACCGACATGATTGGTGGTCAGTTGTCCATGCTCATGGTGACGTTGTCTGTATTTGATCAATTGGAGAAAGCCGGCAAGTTGAAAATATTGGCCACGGCGACGGAAAAGCGATTGCCCATCAGGCCAGACTTGCCCACCATATCCGAATCCGGGGTGCCTGGTTATGCGGCCAATGTGTGGTTTGGCCTCGCAGCCCCATCGGGCACGCCAGACGCAATTCTCGACAAAATTCACGCCGATGTGATCAAGGTGTTGTCCGACCCTGACTTCAAAGCCAAAACCATCACGGCGCAGGCTTTGGAGCCGGGTGGCATGAGCCGCTCGGACTTTTCGGCAATGCTCCGATCTGAAGAAGTGAGATGGGGCAACTTGGTCCGAGATTCTGGCGCCAAAGCAGAATAAAAGAAGCACAGCATCCTCAGGTCTCTTTGACTTAAGTCAATACAGAACTTTCCCAGCGCATAAAAATCGAAAACATGCAGTCGCGGTCTAAGGTCGCGGGTGATTCGGTGCAAGGTGGTTCATCACCACCCAAGGGCAATGATTGACACAAACCCAGGAGACCATGGTGCAACACATCAGCATACAAATCATCAATGAAGAGCATGCCACACTGACTGCGATGCTGCAGTCGCTGTTGATGATGATCAAACGCGGACCCCTCAACGAACCAGAGCTGTTTTTTGATGTGCTGCGCTCCATGCTGTTTTATATAGACGAAGTCCCAGAAAAGCAGCACCATCCCAAAGAAACGAAATTCTTTTTCCCGCTGGTGGCCAAGCGTTCCGACGCATGTGCTGAAGCAATACAGCGCCTTAAAAAAGAACACCGACAAGGTGAAACAGCCGTCAGAGAACTGCAGCACTTGCTGCTGGCCTGGGAGATATTGGGTGATTCACGCCGAGCCGCTTTTGAAGCCGCTGCCAAGCAATACTTTGACTTTTACAAAGCGCACATGCACTTGGAAGAGTCGCTCATCATTCCGCAGGCTTTGCGGGTTCTCACGGCGCAAGACTGGACCACCATTGATGCTGCATTCGCGCTCAATGCGGACCCACTCTCACCGACCAAGCCGCGAGACCCGATTTACGACCGGTTGTTCAGCAAAATAACCTTTCGCGCACCAGCCCCCATTGGCTTGGGGCACAGCTGACGCCAACCACGCTTTATGATGCCCAGGCAACCCTTTGACCCAAGGGTTCCCACAGAAAGGCATTCATGAAGAACTCGGTTTTGGTGGTGGGCGTGGGCATGGTCCCGTTTGCCAAACCCTCCAACAGCGCGCCTTATCCAGAGATGGCTGCAAATGCGCTGCGCTTGGCCTTGCAAGATGCGGGCTTGCACTACGCGGATGTGCAGCAGGCCTACGTCGGCTATGTGTACGGCGACTCCACCGCGGGCCAGCGCGCTTTGTACGAGGTGGGCATGACAGGCATTCCGATTGTCAACGTCAACAACAACTGCTCCACGGGTTCCACCGCGCTGTATTTGGCGCGACAGGCCGTTGCATCCGGTGCCGCTGACTGCGTTTTGGCGCTGGGGTTTGAACAAATGAGTCCCGGTGCCTTGGGTGTGCAATTTCCCGATCGGGCCAGCCCGTTTGATCGTTTTGACCAAGCCACCCAAGCGCTGGTTGGTCATTCGGACATCCCATTGGCGTTGCGCTATTTCGCAGGTGCAGGATTGGCCCACATGAAAGAATTTGGCACGCCATTGGAGACATTTGCCAAGATTCGAGCCAAAGCCAGTCGCCATGCGGTCAATAACCCCTTGGCCTTGTTTCGCGATGAGGTCACCACCGAGCAGGTGATGGCGTCTGCCATGATTTGGCCAGGGGTGTTGACCCGCTTGATGGCTTGCCCACCGACTTGTGGGGCGGCGGCGGCCATTGTTTGCAGTGAAGCTTTTGCGCAAAAACATGGACTGGACCCGATGGTACGGATTCGCGCCCAAGCCATGACCACCGACCGCGCCATCACCTTTGAAGCCCAAGACATGCGTGAGGTGGTGGGCTTTGGCATGGCCCAAGAAGCGGCCACTGCGGTGTATGAAGCCGCAGGGGTGGGCCCGCAGGACATCGATGTGGTGGAGCTGCATGATTGTTTTGCCCAAAATGAGTTGTTGTCCTACGAGGCCTTGGGCCTGTGTCCGCGCGGCGGGGCCCAACAGTTTGTGGACGATGGCGACAACACCTATGGTGGCCAAGTGGTGACCAACCCATCGGGTGGCTTGCTCAGCAAGGGCCATCCCTTGGGGGCCACAGGCTTGGCCCAATGCACTGAGTTGGTTCAGCAGTTGCGCGGCACCGCCGAGCGACGCCAGGTGACAGGCGCGCGACTGGCTTTGCAACACAACCTGGGTTTGGGTGGGGCCTGTGTCGTCACCATGTACGAACGGGTTTGATGGTGTTCGCGCCATGACCGATATCCCGCCCGGCGAAACACCCCCGCCGCCGGCCAACAACCGCTATGCCGACATGGGGTTTTGGCAATTCACCCTCATCACCACCTTGGTGACGGTGCTCTTTCCTTGGTACCTGATCTGGAATTCTTTGGCACGCGGACCCGATGACACCCGCTTGTTGATGCTGGCCATGGCCAAAGACTGGCTGATCACTGTGCTGACCATATTGGTGGTTGTGGTGGTGTTGGTGGCCTTGGCGGTGTGGGCCGTGGTGCGTTACTTCAGCGGCTGAAGTTCATTGGCCATCGGCGGTCTCAGACGGGATTTGTTGAGCCTTTTTGGGCGTCAATCAAAAAATCCACAATGCGTGCAATTTGCCCTTGCATCATTTCCCGACCAGTGACGACCTGGCATCCGCTGCGGTGAGCCAGTTGCAGCAAAGGTGTTTGCTCGGGATAGACAATCGTGTCAAAAACCACCAATTCAGGCGCCAGGGCGTCGGCCACCAGCGGTAAGCGCGCATCGTCAAGCATGCCCACAGGAGATGCGTTCATCAAGACATCCACACCATCCAAATTAGGTGGGCCCACGTGCACCTGGGTGTCGGGTGACAAACGTGCAATCAGCTCAGCAGATTGCCGGCAGCGATCAGGATCCAGGTCCCATATGTGCATGCGCAGTGGTTGCTCGCTGGCCACTGCTGCGGCAATGGCGCCGCCGGCACCGCCCAAACCGATGAGCAAAATAGATTTTCCACGCAGTGCAAGGCCCCGACGCGCAAAGGCTTGCACACAGCCCATGCCGTCGAACATGTCCCCCGCCCATGTGCCATCGCGGCGGCGCGCCAAAGCGTTGAGCGCACCCACAGCTTGTGCTTGCAAACCCAAGCTGTGGGCCAAGCTCAAGGCCTGGGCTTTGAAGGGAATGGTCATAACCAAACCATCCAAATTGAGCAATTGCATCAGATGGGGTACGACACGGGCAAAGTCTGCGCGTGCCACGTGCAAGGGAACCAAGATGGCGTTGAGCCCGCGGCGTTGCAACTCATGGGTAACCATTTCTGGTGAGCGCACTTGCGCAATGGGGTCGCCCACAATGCCGTACAAGCGGGTTTTTCCGTTGATGTAGTCGACTTGATCCATGGCCTTGATAAAAAAGAAAGCAGGTTGTGAGATCTTAATGGCTGGGGGCCTCCATGAGGGGCGCCACAGGGGTGCGTATTCAGCGCCGCACCTTTGCCCGGCAGGCCGCTTGCATGTCGCGG
>RFXS01000150.1 GCA_009921465.1 Betaproteobacteria bacterium | reverse complement strand
CATCTAAGACCGACAAGGCAGGTGTGCTGCGCATGCGGGCCACGTCTTGCGTGGGCAAGTCAGTGACTGCATCGACGTTGCCAGCCAGCAGGGCTGCAATGCGTGTGGGGTCTGACTTGATGGGGGTGTAAATGATGTCGGTCACGTTGCCTTGCAACTTGTCCCACCAAGCTTTGTTGGCCGTCATAACCACGCGCTGGTCAGGTGCCCATTCTTTGATGATGTAAGGACCTGTGCCGTTGGTGTTGGTGGAAGCGTAGGTAATTTCCTTCGCTTTGTAGTCTTGAATTTTTTCAGACTTGTTCTTGATGGACCATGACTTGCTCATGATCAAGAACGTGGTGAAGTTGTTGAACATGGTGGGGTTAGGTTTGTCCAAGATCACATCCACCGTGTGGTCGTCGACCTTTTTCATTTCCTTCACACCGGCCACATAAATTTGCATGGTGCCTTGTGGCTGACGGATGCGATCAAACGAGAACACCACGTCATCGGCGGTGAAAGCAGAGCCATCGTTGAACTTGACGTTTTTACGCAAATTGAAACGTACCGTGGTGGGGTTCACATTGGTCCAGCTGGTGGCCAGTGCGGGCTCAATTTTGTAGTTCTTGTCGTAACGCACCAAACCTTCGTAGGTGTGGCCCACGATGTTGTTGGTGGTGGCGTGATTCTGTGAATGGGGATCGAGCGTCAAGATGTCGTTTTGAGCGGCCCATTTGAATTCGACGGCCTGTGCGCTGGTGGCGCCAAGCAAGGCTGCCGACATGCCTATCGCCAGCGTCAGCAGGCGTGAGGTTTTGAGGAAGCGTTGGTACATGCTAAATCCTGTCTAAGTTAAATGACGGGTTCATTCTAGGGATGCTTGGGCCACCTCGCAAGGTAAATCAGGGTTAATGCCGAGGGCCACAAACACAGGCTTTCTGAGTTTTAATGTGGTTTTTGAATGTCTGGGTGAATGTCCTATGAGCGCCATCTTGTTTCAAGCCGCCAACGTCTTGGATGTCGAGTCGTTGACCATGAAGTCCAATCAAGACGTTTGGGTTGAACACGGGCTGATCAAATCTGTGGTGCCACATCAACCCGATGTGTTCATCGCCGACAGCACCAAAGTGGTGAAGGCCCAAGGCAAAACCTTGATGCCTGGCTTGATTGATTGCCACGTGCACGTGATCGCGGCGCACTTGAACCTCAACATCACCGCCAACCAGCCCAATGTGTTTGCCACGTTGCGCGCTTTGCCCATCATGAAGGGCATGTTGATGCGTGGCTTTACCACTGTGCGCGATGCGGGCGGCGGTGATTGGAATTTGGCAGAAGCCACACGCACCGACATGGTGGAAGGACCGCGTATTTTTGCAGCGGGGCGCGCTTTGTCGCAAACGGGTGGCCACGGCGATGGCCGGCCGCGCAGTGACGTGATCGAGCCTTGCGGTTGCTCCAGCCGTGTCGGCGCCTTGGCGCGTGTGGTCGACGGTGTGGACAACGTGCGCTTGGCCGTGCGCGAAGAAATCATGAAGGGCGCCAATCAGATCAAGATCATGGCCTCTGGCGGTGTGGCTTCACCCAACGATCCCATCCATTACCTGGGCTATTCCGAAGCAGAAATACGTGCCATCGTGGATGAGGCCGAGCATGCAGGTACTTATGTCATGGCCCATGCCTACACGCCCAAAGCCATTCACCGTGCCGTGGCGTATGGTGTGCGCAGCATTGAGCACGGCAATTTGATTGATGTGTCGACCGCGCAGTTCATGGCCGACAAGCAAGCCTACATGGTGCCTACGCTGATCACTTACGAGGCGTTGGCCACTGAAGGGGCCAGCCTGGGTTTGCCAGCGGTGTCGGTGGCCAAAATTGAAACCGTTCGAAGTCAAGGTCAAAAGGCATTGGAAATTTTGGCCAAGGCAGGCGTCAAGATGGCTTTGGGCACCGATTTATTGGGCGAGTCACATCGCCATCAATCGGAAGAGTTGCGCATTCGCGCCGATATTTTGGGCAACGGCGCCGCCTTGCAACAGGCCACGCTCAATGCAGCAGAGCTGATCAACATGCCAGGCCAGTTGGGTGTGGTGAAGGCTGGGGCTATTGCCGACTTGCTGTTAGTCGATGGCAACCCCTTGACAGACATCACCTGCTTGTTGGGTCAAGGCGATCACATTCAAGCCATCATGAAAGATGGCAAGTTGTACAAGCAAACCTGAGGCCTCAGGTGTAGCGCTTGCTGCGCAAGTTGTTTTTCATTTCACGCAGAGCTGGCTGCAAAGACTCGCCAATGCGCAATGCCACTGTCGTGGCCAAAATGTCGATGATCAACAAGTGCAACAACCTTGACACCATGGGGCTGTAGCGGTCGTAGCTTTCTGGATGATCTGCGGTCAGGTGAATGTGTCCAGCTGTGGCCAAGGGAGAGCCGCTGGCAGTGATCACGATGGTGGTGGCGCCGCGTTTGCGCGCAATGTCGCAGGCATCCATCAAATCGCGTGTGCGACCCGAATTTGAAATCACCACCACGCAATCGCCTTTGCCCAACATGGAAGCGCTCATCACTTGCATGTGGCCATCGCTGTAAGCCACGACGCTC
>RFXS01000149.1 GCA_009921465.1 Betaproteobacteria bacterium | reverse complement strand
TCGGCACATATGCCAGTCTAGCGTTCTAGCGTTTGGAGCACATGAAGGCAAGCTGCTGTTTTGAGCCACGCTGGATTGCAGCCCGACAACAAACAAAATGCAGTGAAAGAACGCATGAAAAAAAACTCTATGCATCATTTTTAGGCGTGTGTCACGGTATGGAGTAAGTGCGCAGATCTAGGATACTGCCACCCAGGTTGCACAGCGTAGAACTGCGGGTTGCCGTGTCGGTGAATTATGGCAGAGTAGCCACACCGCAAAAATCACTTTTCCTTTCAGTACGACTTCAAGCCAGGACAATAGCTGGCACAGCCCTTCGGCCAAGAAACAAAGCAGGGCCTGGCCACGATGGTGTTTGGCACGACCGCCACCAAAACGCCATTCACCTGTAGTTGATCTCAACGCGGCGGTTTTTGGCAAGCGAAGCCTCGTCAGAACCCTGGGCCGCCAGCTTTTCCACGCCAAGGCTGATCGCCTCCATCTGGCTGTCTGGCACGCCGAGCAGGCTCAGTGCAATGACAGCCAACACATAGTCTGGTTCTGCCGAGTCTTTGTCAACCCGGCGGGCAGCTTGTAGGTAACGGCGGGCCTGGGCGTCGGCGTCTTCAAAAAACTCAAGCGCCTTGGTCGGCCGGTCAATGGCTAGGTAAATTTTGCCGGTGAGCACGCTCAAGGCCAGGTCGTCGCCACGGGTTTGGGGCTCGACCTCCTTCAAGATCACCAAGGCCTCCTTGAAGCGTCCGGCCTCAACCATGATGCTGGCCCGACGCAGGGCTTGTTCAGGGCTGGCGGCGGCAGCCGTTGCACCCAGTGCGCCAACGGTAAAGACGGCCCCAACTACCACTCATTCAACGGCATCAGCCAATGCGGGCATGCATGCCACGACTGCGCACCGAAGCGCGATTAGAGCGCTGGGGAATTTCATTCGACCATGAAGGAGAGTTCTTTTTCTGCCATTCGCCCCTGGCTGTCATTGATTCTGAGCAGTATTTTGTGGCGGCCGGAAGGGACTTCGACATTGGCCACCTTGAGGCCGGCCAGCGTCTTGGTGGCTTCTTTGAGCAGGCGCTCAGTGATGTCGATCTTGAAGGTGCCGTAAAGTGCTTTGAAACTTGACAAGTCCAGCCCCACCCCGGCCTGGGATTTGAAGAAAATCTCCATGCTGAAGGGGTTCTTCAAAGGTTTATCAAGTGCGCTCAGGTCTGCCAGGGTAATGACCGGCGCCAGCGGGTCAGGCGCCGCGCTCTGCATCAACAAGAGCTCTGGCTCTGTTTGTGACTCTAAGGCCTCTTCGGGGGTAATCAACTGCGCCGCGTAGCACAGCTGCCCTAGCGGCAGCAGAACGGCGGCCAGTAAAAAAAGCAATTTCAATCGCATGGGGTATGACTTGTAGGTTATTTCTTCTTCGCCAGTTCAATCTCGCGTTCAAGGTCTTGGAAGGCCTTGGCCGCCCTGATCTTGGTGTCTAGCACCGCGCTTTTCTTGACCTGGTCGACAACCAACGGTCGTTCTCGCCAACCGGGTAACGCAGCAGCACATAGGTGCGGTAGTTACGCCCCTCCTGGATCACCTCAGACTTTTCCCTAAAATGCCCTGCCAAGTTCACATCCGCTGCCACGCTTTTGGTGACCTGCTTAATCTCTTTGACCAACTCAACGTCGTTACCCGAGCCGGTCTGTGAGGCGAAGTCGGTCATTTTGGATGAGACCCGTTCACCCAAAGAGCCGGCCAAAGCGCGCTTGGCCGACAGCAGCGCCATGTCCATAGACATCTGCATGTCAGGGGAGCTCTCTGTTGCTGCCGCATGAAGCGCATTGGCATCTAAAGGCGGATGCAAGAACCAGGCGAGAGCCTTGGCTATGGACTGGGTGACAGTTGCTACCACCGCCTTCTGCTGTTCAACCTCTTTGACTGCAACATACTCCGGGGTGGCTGGCTTGGGGCCGGCGCAGGCAACAAGTAGCAGCAACAAAATGCTGGGCAGTGCACCGCGCTTAGTGAAATGCATGTGTATGTCTCCTTGAAAATATTAACTCGTCAGCAGTTGGCCAATTTTGACCTCCAGCGCTTCCAACTCCTCTGAAGAGAGCTGGGCCTGCAGATCCATGGCCTTAAATGTCGCCAAGGCACGGGCAGCGTTTTTGTGGTTTCTGTCAGCAATGCTCAAAATCATACTCTGTCGCAGTGCCTTTGCCGCGGCGGAGTCGTCTCCGATGCCAACTAAGGCCACCCCGATCTGCAAATGGGCATAGGCCGCGCCTGGCTCAAGCGCCAGTGATCGGCTTAGGGCGGCCGCGGCCATCGCATAGTCTCCCACCTGGTTGTAGGCTACTCCCAAGGCTCTGAAATAGATCGCCTTTGGCCCGGGCGCACTGGCAGCTTTGAGCATAGCTTGGGTGGCCATTGCGGGCTGATCAAGTTGCAGATAAATACGGCCCTGTAAAAAATGATACTCAGGCAAGCTGGCGTTGAGCTTGATGGCCTTTTGGGCGAGGCTCAGCGCAGCGGTGGCCTCACCAAGCGCAAACCTAGCGCTAGCAAGTTCAAACAAGGCTTGGCTGCTTTGCGGCTCTTTATTGAGCCAGAACTGAGCCAGAACTGAGCCAGCA
>RFXS01000148.1 GCA_009921465.1 Betaproteobacteria bacterium | reverse complement strand
AGCGACCAATTGATCATTTTTGACACCACCTTGCGCGATGGCGAGCAGTCCCCAGGCGCCTCCATGACCAAAGACGAAAAGCTGCGCATCGCCCGCCAACTCGAGCGGCTCAAGGTTGATGTGATCGAGGCCGGTTTTGCCGCCAGTTCCAATGGCGACTTTGAAGCCGTGCAAGCCATAGCCAACGCCATCAAAGATGCCACTGTGTGCTCTTTGGCCCGCGCCAATGACCGCGATATTTCGCGCTCGGCCGAGGCCCTCAAGGGTGCCAAGCGAGCGCGCATCCACACTTTCATTGCCACCTCCCCCTTGCACATGGAGAAAAAGCTGCGCATGTCGCCTGATCAGGTGTTTGAGCAAGCCCGGCAATCGGTGCGTTTTGCCCGCAATTTGCTCGACGACATCGAGTTCAGCCCAGAAGACGGTTACCGCAGCGATGTGGACTTTTTGTGCCGCGTCATTGAGGCCGTGATCAATGAGGGGGCCACCACCATCAATGTCCCCGACACCGTGGGATATGCCATCCCTGAGCTGTATGGCGAGTTCATTCGCACCCTGCGCGAACGCATCCCCAACAGCGACAAGGCCATTTGGTCGGTGCACTGCCACAACGATTTGGGGATGGCCGTGGCCAATTCCTTGGCGGGTGTCAAGATTGGCGGGGCCAGACAGGTGGAGTGCACCATCAACGGCTTGGGTGAGCGTGCGGGCAATTGTTCGCTCGAGGAGGTGGTCATGGCGATCAAAACGCGGCGCGATTATTTTGGGTTGAATTGCGGCATAGACACGCGCCACATCCTGGCAGCCAGCCGCATGGTGAGCCAAACCACTGGTTTTGTGGTTCAGCCCAACAAGGCGGTGGTGGGAGCCAATGCCTTTGCCCACGCTTCAGGCATACACCAAGATGGCGTACTCAAAGCCCGCGACACCTACGAGATCATGCGCGCCGAAGATGTGGGTTGGAGTGCCAACAAACTGGTTTTGGGCAAGCTCAGCGGACGCAATGCCTTCAAGCAGCGCTTGATGGACTTGGGCGTGGAGATGGAGTCCGAAGCCGACATCAATGCCGCCTTTGCCCGGTTTAAAGAATTGGCCGACCGCAAGAGTGATATCTTTGACGAAGACATCTTGGCCTTGGTGAGCGAAGAAAACACCCACCATGGGGATGATGCCTACGGCTTTGTGTCCTTGGCCCAGCACAGCGAAACCGGCGAGCGACCGCAGGCCAAGGTGGTGTTCACCGTGCATGGCAAAGAGGTTCATGGCCAGTCCGATGGCAATGGCCCAGTGGATGCCTCCCTCAAAGCGATTGAGAGCCTTGTCAAAAGTGGTGCGGAGATGGTGCTGTACTCGGTCAATGCCATCAGCGGCTCCACAGAAAGCCAAGGCGAGGTCACGGTGCGCTTGCAAAACAGTGGGCGCGTGGTCAATGGTGTTGGCTCCGACCCCGACATCGTGGTGGCCTCGGCAAAGGCATACTTAAGTGCGCTTAATAAGCTGCAAAGCAAAGCCGACCGCGTGGCTGCACAAGGTTGAATGGGCATTCAATCACGCTGAACCCCTGTTTACTTGATGAATCTTTTCCAAGTCTTTGATCTTGCGAAATTATTTTTCTTTGTTAGACTCTGGCAGTCAAGATTTGTGGGGTAGCGTTTTGAAGCAAATTGCACGGGGTTGGGGCACGGTTTGTTTGTCCATGTGTTTGGTGGCTTGGGCACACGCTGCTGAGCCTGCCAAGCCAGCCACGCCTGCGGCCAAAAAAGCAACGGCGCAAGCGCATCGCAGCAAAGCCAAATCACCCCCCAAAGCCCGCGTCGACACGCGCCCTTCTTTTGGCAAAGTGGCTGGCTTGCACGATGTGAGTGACGAGTTGTCCCTCAAATCCAGCGTGGCCTTGGTGGTTGACCAAGAAACCCAAGAGGTGTTGCTCAGCAAAAACGACAGCGCGGTGTTGCCCATTGCGTCCATCACCAAGCTGATGACGGGTCTGCTCATCAATGAAGCGCAGTTGCCCATGGACGAGGTCATCACCATCACGCAAGACGATGTGGACACCGAAAAGGGCAGTCGCTCGCGCTTGCAAGTGGGGGCCAGTTTGGCCCGTGGCGAACTGCTCCACTTGGCTTTGATGGCCAGTGAAAACCGCGCTGCCCATGCGCTCGGGCGCACCTACCCCGGGGGGTTGCAACACTTTGTTGGGTTGATGAACCAAAAGGCCAAAGACATTGGCATGACCGATACCCGTTTTGTGGAACCCACAGGCTTGTCGAGCAAGAACCAATCCAGCGCCAAAGACTTGGTTACCTTGGTCCAAACAGCCTACCGCGAGCCTTTGTTGCGCGACCTGTCCACCAGCGACAGCCATGTGGTGGACGTGGGGCGGCACAGCCTGAAATACAAAACCACCAACCGCTTGATCAACAACCCCAGTTGGGACATTGGCCTGCAAAAAACCGGCTACATCTCTGAGGCCGGTCAATGCCTGGTGATGCAAACCAAAATCGCCGGTCGCAAATTGATCATGGTCTTTTTGGACTCGGCTGGCAAACTCAGCCGCATAGCCGACGCCGAACGCGTGCGCCGCTGGGTAGAGGCCAAACACCGCGCGGT
>RFXS01000147.1 GCA_009921465.1 Betaproteobacteria bacterium | reverse complement strand
AGGCAAAGAGTTTTTTCATGATGGTTGCTTTCAATGGGTTCGGTGTGCTGTGGCTCAAAGCGCTTCTTTACCGGTTTCACCGGTACGGATGCGCACCACCTGCTCCAAGGCGTACACAAAAATTTTGCCGTCGCCGATCTTGCCGGTGCGGGCGGCGCCCTCAATGGCTTCAATGGCGCGCTCGACCAAGTCAGATGACACGGCGGCCTCGATCTTGACCTTGGGCAAAAAGTCCACAACGTATTCGGCCCCGCGGTAAAGCTCGGTGTGGCCCTTTTGGCGACCAAAGCCTTTGACCTCGGTCACGGTGATGCCTTGCACACCGATGGCCGACAAGGCCTCTCGGACCTCGTCCAACTTGAACGGTTTGATGATCGCGGTGATGATTTTCATGGTGTGTCCAATCGTTGGTGTTCTTTAGAACGTGTACTTGATGCCGAGAACGCCAGCCGACTCACCCAAGAACTTGCTGTCGATGGGGCGGGCGTAGTTGGCTTTGTCTGCGTTGGTCGAGACATAAGCGATGGATGCGGCCAACCCGTTGCCAAAGTCTTTGGTCAAGGTCAGGCTGTAGTCGTTGTAAGCGGCGGCAGGCACATTGACCACCGTTTGTGTGCCTGCGTGCGGCACCAAAGACAAACCATTGCCCAGATCAACCGTGGCGCTCACATCCAAGTAGCCGCTGCCTTTGGAGTTGAGGTAACCGAACAAGGGCGTGGTTGTGGCCGAGTACTTGACGGTGAACATGCCATAGCTCAGTGCACCATAAAACTCTGTGGTGTTGGCGTTGTCATAAACGCGGTATTTGGTGCCACCGGTGTCTTCTAAGGTGTTGCCCAGGTATTCGTAGCGCAGCATGCCCACGTCGTAACCCAGGCCCTTGACGATTTCGCCTTTGTAGCCGCCGTAGATGTCAAGCTCGCCCGCGCCTTTGATGGTGGTTGGCGTTGTCACCGCACTGTTGTCGGTGATCCACTGGATGGTGGAGTGCCATGCGCCAATATAGAAGCCACTCTTGTGGGCGTAGTCAGCGCCAATTTGCACCGCCGGGTTGCGGCTGGACTGGGAAATGCCACGGTAACGGTATTCGGTCACCATGCCAACGTTGTAGCTCAGGGTGGACTCTGGCTCAGGCGCTGCAGGTGCTGCGGGCGCTGCTGCCGTTTGGGCCAGGGCGGCACCGCTGGTCAGGGCCAATGCAATCAAAGACAAGGTGGTTTTTTTCATGGGACTTCTCCAAAGTAAGGTGTAACCCTGATTAGCAGACTTTGTGCCACCCGTTTTTTTCACCGTCTTGGTGCGGTTTCGCCTGGTTGTTGTCACATGCCTTTCATAATGATCTCTATGGGCGCATTGTTTTGGTGCTTTTTGCCGCCTTGTTTTCGGGCTTTTGGCGGGGAATCCCCACAATGATGCGCGCCATGTTCCCATGGATACAGGCCGCCAGACCCTTTTTCGCTCGACAGAATCGGCTGTGGCCTTTGATGGAGGCGCCATAAAAAAACCCGCCGGTCACTGCCACGGCGGGTTTTGATTTGGCGAAGCCCTGGAAACAGGGCCGGGGATCAGAAGTTGTACTTCACACCCAACACAGCGCCGCGCTCACCCAAATACTTGCCGTCAAAGGTGCTGCTGTAATTGCTTTTTTCTGCGGAAGTGCCGTAGTAGCCCAAAGAAGCGCTCAAGCCCTTGCCCAGGTCTTTGGTGACCGTCAAAGCCATGTCGTTGTAAGACGCGTTGTAGCTTGCAGCCGTCACATTTTGGCGGCCCACGTGCGGGGTGACCGTCCAGCTGGGGATGACTTCGAAGTTGGCCGAAATGTCAAGGTAGCCGCTGCCTTTGGAGTCGATGTAGCCAAACAAGTCGCCCAAGCTGTAGGAGTACTTGGCGGTGACAGGACCCATGGTGATGGCGGCATAGACCTCATTGGTGTTGGCATTGCCATAAGCCGAGCGGGCAGTGCCCCCGGTCATCTCCAATGTATTGCCCTGATATTGGTAGCGCAGGAAGCCCACGTCCATGGTCAAGTCTTTGGCCAGGTCAAATTTGTAGCCGCCGTAAATGTCCAGCTCCAAATTGCCAGAAATGTCCGTTCCGGTTCTGGCACCTGCGCCACCACTGTATGAGTAGTCGGCGATCCACTTGATGGTGGAGGCCCAAGCTCCCACATAAAAGCCGCTCTTGTGGGCGTAATCCACGCCGCCTTGCACAGCGGCTTCGTTGCGGCTTTGGGTGATGCCACGGTAGCGGTAGTCGGTGACCACGCCAGCGTTGTAAGTCAGGGTGGTTTCGGGGGCGGCTTGGGCCAACACTGCGCCAGAGACCAGGCCCAGGGCCACCAAAGACAGTAGTTTTTTGCTCATTTATTGCTCCAATACAGGGTTTTTGAGGATGAAAGAATCGGTTTCCTGGGCCACGATGGGGTTGTCGGGTGTTTGTCTCAACGCAAAGCCCACGCCGCTCAGGGAAAACCATGATTCTTCATGGCTTTCACCAAATTGTCAAAACTAAGATTTGCTCAATATTTCAAAAAAGGGGGCCTCATGGGTTTGGCCATGGTCAACAGCCGTTGCTTGGTGGGCTTGCAGGCCCCCGCCGTGACGGTGGAGGTTCACTTGGCCAACGGGCTGCCCAGCTTCA
>RFXS01000146.1 GCA_009921465.1 Betaproteobacteria bacterium | reverse complement strand
AAAGCTGCCGGCATTGACTTGGAGGCTGTCGAACCAAATCGACACGTTGCGTCCGTCCACGGCGGTCAAGGTGATGCCACCCGCACCGTTGTCCACACCATCCACACCGGTCAAACCGGCATTTTTGTGGATGGCATTGACCACGGCCTCGCGGCGCTGTGAGTCGGTTTGATCGGTGGTCATGTCAACTGGCACGTTTTGCCCGTTGATGAACAAAGAGTATGTGCCATCGGCAATTGGCTTGTCGCGGCTGGTGACACTGCCTTCCACCTTGACGGGGATGGCCTTGGCGGTCACGCCCGTGAGTTCGCTGCTGTCATTGATGGCCGCAGCCGTCGCAATGGCACTGGCCACGCGCGTGCTGGTTTTGGCGCGCACACTCGACAGCGTGTCATCGGCCGGTGAAGCAGCGCGGATGGCCACTCCATTGATTTTCAGGTCACCAATGCCCAAGGATTTGATCTGGGCCACAGTCTTGGCCTCGGCACGTGTCTTGGTGCTGACCGTGCTCAGCGTTTTGCTGTTGTAGTCTGCCAACTCCAAACCGGCGCGAACAATCTTGCCGTTGGTGGCTGTGGTCACCGTGATGGGCGTCTCAACTGCGCTCTCCAGGGAATAGGTGCCCGATTGAACACCTTGTTTCAAGCCTGTCAGGCGTGAAAAATCCGAATCCGAGTTGGCGGTGTTGAACACAATTTCAATGTTGCGTCCGTCATCGGCCACCAGGGTGATGCCCTTGTTGTCGGTGAGCGAGTCAATGGCCCGCACACCGGTTTGCGCAGAAATAAAGTTGATGGCATTGACCACTGCAATGCGTGAGTCACGGGAATTGTCTAAAACCGTTTGGACCCAAGGGGTCGTGAACCCATTGATGTTGACGGTACCCGTCACAGCCCCAGTTCCTGACATGGATGCGCCGGTCATGATGGTCGAGTTGACGGTGGCAAACACCCCCGTGGCATCAGACTTGGCATTGATGGCAGCGGCTTTGGCAATGGCACTGGCAATTTGGTTGCCCGAGTTTTGCGGTGACAGCTTGTCGTCAACCAAACGCGAGGCCCCAATCGGTATGCCATTGATGATGGCATCGCTGGCGAACATGGGTTCGAGCGAACTGAGCTTGCGCCCAACTTTCAGCCCCAGCACGTCTCCACCATCAGTTGCAAAATTGACCGGAGCACCTGTGGCGTCAATTTGATAGATGGTCACATCATCATCGGCCAACAAGCTAAAGCCTGCGCGATCCAATGTGACCTTGTCCAATGTCGCCACGCCCCCTGCCATGGTGACGCCCGCTGTGATGTCCAATATTTGGCCATCTTCTAGCGTGTAGGTCGCGCTTTTCACCCCATTGGGATAAAGGGCAATTTCACTGGGAGTGACAGTGTCGGCAGAAATGATTTTCAAGGTGCCCGCTTTGGCAAAGCTGCCCAGGCCACCCAAAGCCACACCGTTGCCCGTGTCGCCATCCACTGTTTTAATGGTTGGCGCCAACGAAGTCCCGCCGTTGCTCAGATCTGCCACATTCACAAAGTTACTGAAGCTTTTAAACGTCACCGTGCTTCCGTTGGAAGGGCTGGTGCTGAACCCCGACAAAATGCCAGAGAACTTGCCTTTGCTGCCTTTGAGCAAATCGCTCTCAATGCTCGAGTCCAGGGTCATGCTGATATCGGTTGCATTGACATTGGTATCCCTGGCAGTGAACACCACTGTGGCATTTGTTGTGGTGGCACTGGCCCATTCTGTCAAATGCCCAGAGAATGCCAATCCATCAGGCATATCTATTGGGTATGTGTCATCCCAGCTTTTGCCTGCAAATGCCTCTGCAACGGTATTGGCGGTGACGTCCAATTTGGCAGTGATCGTCAATCCAGCGATGGTGATGGACTGACCAGCTTTCATCGCTTTAAAAGTAAAGGTGGCAGTTTCGTCATGGCCTAAACTGCCTTGCGAAATGGTAAGGTCTGGTGTCTCGGGCATGAAGGACCCTGCGATCCCAGGTATGGCCGTGACGTCGCCACCGGAACCTGTAGATGGGTCCACCGTCAATACTGCGCCCACGGCAAGGGCTGCGGTATCACCGTCCAGTACACCGGTATAGCTGCCCAAGCTGGTGCTTCCACCTGTCGTGGCGCCGCTGTCCAAGTCTTGAAAGGCTTGTGCCACTTGATCGGCGATCAAATCTTCACTGGCGATGAAAGACAATCCCCTGACCGTCACCACTTCACCCGCCTTGAGCGATTTGAAAGTCACATCCGAGCCGGCAATCACTGGCGCTTCGGGTAATTTGATGTTGGCAAAGGCATCGGCCACTTCACCAGCGCTGTTGGACACATCGGTGGTGTACTTCAAACCACCCATGATGATGGACTCACCCGGGTTCATGGCGTTGAAGGTCACCTCGTTGGTCTCAGTGATGCCCAATGTGGAAGCATCGAACGATGTGGAGGTGGGTATCCCTGCAGTCACCCGAACCGCAGTGGTCACCGCTGGCTCAGAGGTGGTTTTATAAACTGGACGAATGCCCACACGCTCACCGGTGCTGCCATTCAACACGGGGAAACCGTTCCACTCTGTGTTGTTGGCAATCTGAACGATTTGCTTTTTCAGCTGTTGGAACTCCAGGTCCAAGTAGCTGCGCTGCTCGTTGTTGTTGGTGTCGTTGGAGGCTTGGATGGCCAACTCACGCATGCGTTG
>RFXS01000145.1 GCA_009921465.1 Betaproteobacteria bacterium | reverse complement strand
CAGCAGCATGGTCCTGGGTGGAGAAGATGTTGCAAGAGGCCCAGCGCACTTGGGCGCCCAGGGCTTGCAGGGTTTCGACCAGCACAGCGGTTTGGATGGTCATGTGCAACGAACCGGTGATGCGCGCGCCTTTCAGGGTCTGGGCTTTGGCGAACTCTTGGCGAATCGCCATGAGACCCGGCATTTCGGTTTCGGCGATTTTGATTTCTTTGCGACCCCAGTCGGCCAAGCTCATGTCGGCGACGTGGTAATCGGTGGTTTGGGTGGGTTTGAGTGATGCGTTCATGCGAGGCTCCTATAGGGTTCAGGGCCACTGACGCGGTTCTTCAAGCACTTGGGGTTGCCGAGGTGCTCACCTCACGTTGTCAGTGGGTGAGCGCAGTTTGAAAAGGGTTCCGAGCCTCACGTCTTAGACGCTGCAGCGCTCCTCGGTGTAATTATTCTATCAAAGCCTCCAACACCTGCGCAGAAGTGGGTGCATCCATCCCATCAGCGGTGGGATCTTGGCACCGAAAACCGCCCCGTACAAATCCATACAAATTGAAGCCAATTGGCACTAACATGGGCGCATGCTGAGCCGGAACATCATTTTTTTCATCAAAGACCGCTTGCCGGTGGGCATGCGCACGACTCAAGATATTTACTTTGTCGTCTTTGTGATCTCGGCCCTGGCTTTCATCATCCCCACCTGCCCCTGGTTTTTTGCGCTCGGCCAAGAGCGGGCGGGCATATCGGTGGCCGTGGTGGCCGTGCTGGTCTTTTTGACGCTGCTGGCGTGGCGGTTTTTCAAATTACCCCTGATGTGGGCGCAAAACATTTACCAGTCCAATTTGCTGGCAGTGATTTTGTACAACGCCTGGTACATGGGCGGCTTGAGCTCACCGGTGTTGGTCTGGTTGGGCGTGGTCCCGGTGCTGCCTTTGTTCACGGCCCGCTCCCGAGTTTGGGTCTACATCTGGATGATCTTGTCGTTTTCCTCGGTGCTGGGCTTTTACGTGATCCAAACCCAGGGCATCTTGCCCATGCAGCCGCACGAAACCGTTGAAGACCTGGCCTTTCGCGCATTGATGTACGCCATGCTGCTGATCACGCAACTGAGCCTGATCAATTCGGTCGACATGCTCAGCGAGTCCACCTTGCGCCATATCTCGCGCACCAACACCCGTCTCAATTTGTTGTCGATTGATTTGCAAAAGGCCAATGCACACAAAGACCAGTTTTTGGCCATGGTCAGCCATGAAATGCGCACCCCCTTGAACGCCGTGATGGGCTATTTGAGTTTGATGAGCACCGACAAACGCCTGCCCGAAGACGCGGTCGACTTCGTCAAGGGGGCGCAAAACTCGGCCGCCCATTTGCTCACCGTGATCAACGACTTGCTGGACTACTCACAAATCCAAAACGGCCGCGTGGTGCTCAACCCTCAGGTGTTCAACCTGCATGTGATGCTGCACAAAACGCACAGCATCTTCAAGCCCCGCGCCAACGATCTGGGCCTGAACTACAAACTGGTGATCAGCCCCACCCTGCCCGAATGGGTGCGCGGCGACCAGCACCGCTTGGCGCAAATCCTCATCAACCTGTTGGGCAATGCGCTGAAGTTCACCGACAAGGGCCACGTCACCACCCAGGTCGATTACGAACCCACCGCCCGCAACGAAGGCGATTTGGTGATCCGCGTCAAAGACAGTGGGCGCGGCATTCCGGTGGAGGCGCAGCACAAAATTTTCGACCCCTTTGTGCAACTGTCCCAGGCCGATGGGCAAGCTGCCCCGCGCGACGCGTTGCGCGGCAACGGCTTGGGGCTGAGCATCACCCGCACCCTGGTCACCAGCCATGGTGGCACCATCGGCTTGCACAGCGAGGTGGGGGTGGGCTCCGAATTTCGCGTGGACATCCCCCTGCCTGTGGCCCCTGCACCACCCAAATCGGTGCCCGCTTTGGAGCTGATTGACCACAGCGCGGTCAAACTGCTGATCGTTGACGACCATGCGGTCAACCGCATGGTGGCCACTGCCACCATCCAGCGCTCCATGCCCAATGCCCAAATCGACCAGGCCGAAAACGGCACCGAGGGCCTGGAGAAAATGTCCACCACCTTGTACGACCTGGTGCTGCTCGACTTGGTCATGCCCGACATTGACGGCATCGAGGTCATGCGCCGTGTGCGCGGCACCTTGGCCCCGCCCTACCGCGACGTGCAAGTGGTGGCCCTGACCGCCAATGTGGCCGAAGAGGCCCTCAAAACCTGTTTGGCCGTGGGCATCAGCGAGGTCATGCCCAAACCCTTTGACCGGCTCACCCTGGTCAACACCGTCATCCGCCATTGCAGCAAGCCCACTGTGGGCGAGCCACCCGCCAACCCCAGCTGACTGCACTCTGCCCTGCGGCGCACACACCGCCGCCGTCTATGATGCGGGCTGTTTTTAGCATCACACCATGACATCTGCATTAGAAGAGGTGCGCCGTCGGCGCACTTTTGCCATCATCTCCCACCCTGACGCCGGTAAAACCACGCTGACCGAAAAGCTGTTGCTGTTTTCGGGTGCGATTCAAATCGCCGGATCGGTCAAGGCGCGCAAAGCCTCGCGCCACGCCACCAGCGATTGGATGGAGATTGAAAAACAACGCGGCATCTCGGTGGCGTCGTCGGTGATGCAAATGCTCTACCGCGAGCACGTCATCAACCTGCTCGACACC
>RFXS01000144.1 GCA_009921465.1 Betaproteobacteria bacterium | reverse complement strand
CCACACCAATTTGCTGAGGCTTGAACCGACCATCCTGGGCCAGAAAAACCAAGGCCCCCCAGGCATCTTGAAGCCGGTCACACAGCACAGGCGCCGTCCGGTCATTGCCATTGCGCACGCCACGGCTGCCATAGGAATCCAACTCCAGCGTGGCGATGCCCGCAGCATTGAGCGCACGGGCGTAAAAATCGCCGACGCCAACCACGCCAGCGTTGCTGTGCAGCAGAACAACCGCAGGCAGCGGCCCACTGCTCACAGCCGGCACCCGCAACTCGCCACGGACCGTGCTGACATCCTTGACCCGCTCATTACATTTCG
Source organism: Betaproteobacteria bacterium (assembly GCA_009921465.1). GTDB lineage: Bacteria > Pseudomonadota > Gammaproteobacteria > Burkholderiales > Burkholderiaceae_C > Limnohabitans. The sequence goes on along the minus strand of RFXS01000144.1, from coordinate 2,382 downwards.
AACCAAGGACGGGCACATCCACCTTGCTCGAAGTTGTCTGAGCAATAAGTACTGGCGCCGAGAACGTCAAAGCCAATCCGACAAAGGTGGCCTGAACGCTGGAGAGGCAGCGGGCCAAGGTATGCAGTGATGGGACCATGAGAAGATGATAGGCGATGACGTCGCAGACTTGACAGTCTTGGAGCAGTAAACACACAGGTCCAGAAACACGAAAACCCACTGACCTTGAGAAATCAGTGGGCTCATCGTGTGACCTGAATGGTCGGGGTGAGAGGATTCGAACCTCCGGCCTCCACGTCCCGAACGTGGCGCTCTACCAGGCTAAGCTACACCCCGATGCGCAGAAGTGTAACAAAGCCCTTGCGAGCAGATGTGAAAAGATTCAGGGTTTTTTGCTGCTTTGGTTGCTGTAGATGGCCGCAGTTTGTACTTTTTTAACATGTAGCAAGCACTCCGATCGAATGCCTGAGGCTTTGATGTTTTCGCAGGTGTAGGAGTTGGGCTGCACTTTGGCCATGCACAGCAACTTTTTGTCTTGGCTTGACATGGTGTCGCAAAAACGTGTGGCTTTTTGCTGAATGGCTGCGCACATTGCCTTTTCGTCGCTATCAAGTAAAAGCATATTTTTTTCATTTGCTTCCTATGTGTCGATGGCTGCATCAAGCTAAATGCGCGTTCGTTGCCTTTGAATGAGGATTCATCTCACGCGTTCGGCGGGGAAATGCCCGCGCTTGTTGGCTCTGCCCCAGGCTCTTGCGCTTCATCTGAAGAGGGGTCTGTATCAGAGGTTTTGCGCTGAGATTTTTGCTTGAGCTTGTCTTCTTTTTTCCGTTTCTTGGCCAATTCCTTCTGGCGTTTTTCGTAGCTGTAATTGGGGGTGGCCATGGGTTTGTCCTTTTCAGGTTCTTCGGTTCAAAAGTTGAGCGGCCAGTTGGTGCAAGGCCTCTCGGTAGGGTGATGGGGGTAAGCAATCCAGGGCGGAAATGGCGCGTTGGGCCTCTGCCGCGGCGGCGGCTTGGGTGGCCTCTAGAGCGCCGGTTTGACGAACAATGGTCACGATGTCTTGCAAGGCATCCAAGTCGCCGTTTTCAATCGCCAATCGAATGGTTTGGCTTTGCTCGGGGCTGCCTTTTTGCATGGCCACGATCAAGGGCAGGGTGGCCTTGCCTTCGCGCAGGTCATCGCCTAAATTTTTACCAAACTCGGTGCTGTTTCCAGCGTAGTCCAACAAGTCATCCACCACTTGAAATGCGGTTCCCAAGGCTTGCCCATATGTGGCGCAAGCCTGCTCTGTTGCGGTGTCCGAATGCGCCAGCACGGGCGCGAGTCTGGCGCTGGCCTCAAACAGCTTGGCGGTTTTGGATCGGATGACCAGCAAGTAGTCGCTTTCGTTGAGGGAGGCGTTGTGGGTGTTCATCAATTGCAACACCTCGCCTTCGGCGATCACGTTGGTGGCTTCGGCCAAAATTTCCATCACCCGCATCTGGCCACTTTCGACCATCATCTGGAATGCCCGCGAATATAAAAAGTCGCCCACCAAGACACTGGCCGGGTTGCCAAAGTTTTGGTTGGCAGTAGGTCGCCCGCGACGCAATGTGGACTCGTCAACCACATCGTCATGCAGCAACGTGGCCGTGTGAATGAACTCGACCACTGCCGCCATGGGATGGCGCTGAGGGCCATCAAATCCAATGGCCTTGGACATCAGCAACAGCAAAGCGGGGCGAAGTCGCTTACCGCCTGCGGCAATGATGTATTGAGAAACTTCGCCCACCAAAGGCACCCCGGAGGTCAATCTTTGCTTGATGATGCGGTCCACTTCAGCCATATCCTGTGCAATCAGGGACAGGGCGGTGGTGGATGCGTCAGGCAGAGTTGACAAGTGATTTGGGCTCGTTGAATGGGGTTCATATCATTATAGGGATGGCACCAGAGCCAATTTGGCGGGGTTTGGAGACGGAAATCCGCCTGGTGGATTTATCACCCTTGGATGAGGGTTTGGGTTGACTGCTTGATACGGGTAAGCCTAGGGCCACAAATTCTGATAGAATTGCAGGTTCTTCAAAAATCCTTTTGGAGAGCCTTCAGAGAACATTTTCCCAGAGGTCCCTATGTACGCGGTCATAAAAACCGGTGGCAAACAGTATCGTGTTGCTGCCGGTGAAAAAATTAAAGTAGAACAGATTGCTGCGGACGTTGGCCAAGAGATCGTGATCGACCAAGTGCTCGCAGTCGGAAACGGCGCAGAGCTCAAGGTTGGCACACCCTTGGTGTCCGGTGCAACTGTCAAAGCCACAGTGTTGGCGCACGGCAAGCACGACAAAGTGCGCATTTTCAAAATGCGTCGTCGCAAGCACTATCAAAAACGCCAGGGGCATCGGC
>RFXS01000143.1 GCA_009921465.1 Betaproteobacteria bacterium | reverse complement strand
CGCTATGTGGTGGGGGGCTTCTACCGCGTGCATGCCGAGCGTGGCGTGGACGAAAACTTGAACGCGCCGGGCTCGAGCTTTGTGCCCTTGGCCTTTGAGCAAAGTGCCCACATGCCCCAACCCGGCGTCAAGGCCGGGGCCAGCGTGCCCAACCGCTTTTACATGTATGGCGTGATCGGCCGTTTGGCCATGTTGGCCGCCAGCTATGAGTTGGAAACCACCGATCCGGACGCCGAAATTTACGACTAATGGCCTAGAGGCTGTTTTTTAGAGTCGCCAGCCGTCAAAAAGCTGTTTTGAACGGCCCAGAAACTCGCATAATGCCGACCTTGCCCGGCTTCGTGTGAATTTTCATGCAACAACAAAAATCTTCTCTGGCCGCCCTGACCTTGGGCGCCATCGGCGTGGTTTACGGCGACATTGGCACCAGTGTCTTGTACGCGGTCAAAGAGGTGTTTGGTTCGGGCCACGTCGAATTCACCCCCGACAACATATACGGCATTTTGTCCATCTTCTTTTGGACCCTGACCATCATCGTCTCGCTCAAATATGTGAGCTTGGTGCTGCGCGCTGACAACAATGGAGAGGGTGGTTTGGTCGCCATGCTGGCGCTGGCGTCGCAATCGGTCAAAGACCGGCCCAAGCTGCGCCGGGTGCTGCTGGTGGTGGGCATTTTTGGCACCTGTTTGTTTTATGGCGATGGGGTGATTACACCGGCCATCTCGGTGCTGTCGGCGGTGGAGGGCTTGGAGGTGATCTCACCGGCCTTTACCAAATACGTGGTGCCGTTGACCTTGGTGATTTTGTTTTGTTTGTTTGCGGTGCAAAAGCACGGCACCAGCGGCATTGGCAAGTTGTTTGGCCCCATCACCGTGGTGTGGTTCATCTCGATTGCCTTGCTCGGTCTCTATCACATTGCCACCGAGCCGATGATTTTGTGGGCCATCAGCCCGCACCATGCCATCCGATTCATTTGGAACGACCCAGGCACCACCTTCATCATTTTGGGCGCGGTGGTGTTGTGCGTAACCGGTGGCGAGGCGCTGTACGCCGACATGGGGCACTTTGGCAAAAAGCCCATCCGCATAGCTTGGTTTGCGGTGGTCATGCCGGCGTTGACGCTGAACTATTTTGGCCAAGGGGCCTTGTTGCTCAACAACCCTGATGCGGTGAAAAACCCCTTCTTCAACATGGCCCCCGATTGGATGCTGCTGCCCTTGGTCATTTTGGCCACAGCGGCCACGGTGATCGCGTCGCAGGCCCTGATCTCGGGCGCGTTCAGCGTGACCAAGCAGGTCATCCAACTGGGCTTTTTGCCGCGTTTGCAGGTGCTGCACACCAGCGTGCGCGACACCGGGCAAATCTACATTCCCTTCGTCAACTGGGGCTTGTTTGTGGCCATCGTGTTGGCGGTGGCTTTGTTCAAGTCGTCGAGCAACTTGGCTGCGGCCTACGGTATTGCGGTGTGCACCGACATGCTGATCACCACCGTGCTGACCTTTTTTGTCATCCGCTACAGCTGGAAGTACCCGCTGTGGCTGTGCTTGGGCGCGACCAGCTTTTTCTTTGTGGTGGATTTGGCGTTTTGGGCCTCCAACTTGCTCAAGTTGTTTGAAGGCGGCTGGTTCCCGCTGGCCATAGGTGCGCTCATTTTGTTGCTCATGCTCACCTGGCGCGATGGCCGCGAGTTGCTCAGCAACAAATTGCGCGACGACGCCATTGATCTGCGCTCGTTTCTGGACTCGGTCTTTACCGCGCCGCCAGCGCGTGTGTCGGGCACGGCGGTGTTTCTCACCGCCGACCCAGGCGTGGTGCCCAACGCCTTGCTGCACAACCTCAAGCACAACAAGGTGCTGCATGCGCAAAACCTGTTTGTCACCGTGCGCAACCACGAGGTGCCATGGATCGGTCTGGACAAACGCATTGAGTCCGAATCGCTGGGGCACGATTGTTGGCAGGTCACCATCCACTACGGTTTCAAGAACGACCCCGATGTGCCCTTGGCCCTGAGCCTGATGCATGGGCGTGGCTGTGACTTGGAGCCGATGAACACCAGTTACTTTTTGTCGCGCGACAGCATCGTGCCCACCGTCAACGGCGAGATGGCGCAGTGGCGCGAAAAACTGTTTGCGCAAATGCACCTCAATGCCAGTGCGGCGGCCGACTTCTTGAAGTTGCCCAGCAACTCGGTGGTGGAGCTGGGCAGCAAGATCGAAATCTGAGCGAATTCTCCCCAGTTCGCTTCACTGCTAAGCTTGCCAGCCATGGACATCCTATTTGTTGCCGACCCGCTGGCGTCTTTCAAAATCTACAAAGACAGCACCTTTGTGATGATGCGCGAGGCCCAGCGCCGAGGCCACGCCATCTGGGCGTGTCAAACGCAAGACTTGTCGTGGCAAAGCGGTGGCAAGGTGCAAGCGCCGATGCAGCACATTGTGTTGCAAGAAAGCGGTGACAACTGGTACCGCGTGCAAGACAGCACGCTGCGACCCTTGCACAGCTTGGGGGCGGTGGTGATGCGCAAAGACCCACCGTTTGACAGCGAATTTTTTTACGCCACCCACTTGCTCGAGCGTGCCGAGCGCGAGGGCGCCCGTGTGTTCAACAAGCCTGCGGCCTTGCGCGACCACCCAGAAAAGCTCGCCTTGATGGAGTTTGCCCACTACGCCAGCCCCACGCTGGTCACGCGCTCGGCTCAAGACGTGCGCGACTTTCATGCCCAGCACCAAGACATCATCTTGAAGCCGCTCGACGGCATGGGTGGCATGGGCATTTTTCGGGTGCGCGCCGACGGCCTGAACCTGGGCGGCATCATCGAAAC
>RFXS01000142.1 GCA_009921465.1 Betaproteobacteria bacterium | reverse complement strand
ACATGTGTCCACCAAGCCATGACGCTCACGCAATGCATTGCGCAGGCGGAGGCTTGCTTGGCGACGGGCCAAGTTCATCGGGGCGTAGAGGTTTACCAAATATGGTTGGCAGGCAGTGCCAGCGCAGAGGCTTACATCGGGTGGTTTAACCTGGGCGCTTTGCAGTCATCCCAAGCCAATTGGGCCAGTGCACACGAAGCATATGACAAAAGTTTGCAACTGTGCCCAGACTTTGCCCAAGCCAGAATCAATTTGGGCTTGGTGTGTGAGCGCCAGAAGGATTACAGCGAAGCAGTTCGACATTGGGCGCAAGTAGCGGCTTCGCGCTGGTTGCCCCGAGCGGCCAGCGAAGACCTGCAAGTATCGGCACTCAACCACATGGCCCGGTTGTACGAGTCGCAAAGAAATTACCCGTTGGCGCAAAAGTGCCTGCTTCAAAGTTTGAGCATCAAATCAGCGCAACCCGATGCGTTGCAGCATTGGGTGTTCTTGCAAAACAAACAATGTATTTGGGAACCACATCCACAGTTAGCAGGCATCAGTCCAAATGAGGTGATGCAATGCACTTCACCTTTGGCCATGCTGGCAAACCACGACGACCCAGCCATGCAAATGATGGCCGCCCAAAATTGGGTGCGACGCAAATACACCTTCGCCCTTGAAAGGCTCGCGCCTGCACAACGATTGAAGCATCCAAAAATCCGTTTGGCTTATTTGTCGGGTGATTTGTGCACACATGCCGTCGGATTGCTCATGGCCGATTTGATCGAAGCCCATGATCGATCTTCATTTGAAATTTATGCCTTTGATCACAGCCCCGAAGATGGTTCTGCTTATCGCACACGTTTGATCAATGCCTTCGATGTGTTTGTCGACATCAAAGGGCTTGATGATCGGCAAGCAGCACAACGCATTGCCGAGCATGGCATCGATGTTTTGATCGATTTGCATGGCTTAAGCCATGGAGCCAGACCAGGCATTTTGGCCCTGCATCCTGCAATTCATCAGGGCACGTATTTGGGCTTCATGGGCACCACTGCCATGCCCTGGATTGATTTTGTGATCACCGATCGATCTGTTTATCCAGAAATGCTCGCGGCATTCACATCAGAGCAGCCCTTGTACGTGGACGGGTGCTTCATCCCCGTGGTCAAACCAACGGCCACCGCCAAAACGCTTTCCAGAGCAGACGTAGGCTTACCCGATAAAGCCCGTGTATTGGCTTGTTTCAACAATGTGTACAAAATCACAGAGCCCATTTTTGATGCGTGGATGCACGTTTTACAGCAAACAGGCGATGCTGTGCTGTGGTTGCTAGATGACAACCCCGCAGCCACTCTCAACCTAAAAGAACAAGTGATGCGCCATGGCATTGACCCATCACGCGTTTTATTTGCCCCGCGCACCAGTTATGACGAGTATTGTCAGCGTCTGACATTGGCCGATATTTACCTCGACACCTACCCTTATAACGCTGGCTCAACGGCTCGCGACGTGTTGCGCAGCCGCGTTCCCATGGTGACACTGTGCGGTAAAACCATGGTGTCAAGAATGGCCGCCAGCATGATGCAGTCGGTGGGTGTGGGCGACTTGGTCACCCACACATTGGCTTCATACCAAGCTCAAATTTTGCAATTGGCTAAAAGCCGCCGCTCCACCCAGATTTATCGCAAATTACTCACCCAAGGTCTGGGGCGAAATAAAAATGCGGCTCGTCAATGGGCCCAAAGTTTAGAGCTGCAACTGCTTAAAAAGTTGAGTTAATCTTTAAGCAAACCCCAAAGCCTGCCGTTGCTCAACAGCCAGCAAAGCCACCTTGCCTGTGCTCAAACTGTTGCGTTGAAGCGAAATGAAGGCGGTCAATTGGGTTACATCAAAGTTGCCCAATTGGGCGGCACTCATGCCGGCCAATGCATACTCGTTGATCGCCGGGATTTGTTCCACGGTCAGGGCGGCCATCTGGTCAACCGTCAAGGCCTTGATTTGCTGTGTGCCAATCGCGCCAACTTGTGGGTTCGTCAACGAGCCGATTTGATCGCTGGTCAAGGAGGCAATCTGCCCGTTGTACAAGGCCGCCACTTGAGTGGTGAGCAATTTGGAGACTTGTTCTGAAGTGAATGCTTGAATTTGGGTCGCCGAGAAAGCTTGTATCGACCCGGTGGTCAAATATTGCACGTTGGCTGCCGGAATGGCTTTGATTTGAGTCATCGTCATGGCGCTGGCTTGGTCCACCGTCAAGTTTGCCAAATCATCGGTTTGCAAAGACGATACCTGTGTAGCGGTCAGACTGCTGAACTGGCTTGGCGTCACCGCAGCAATTTGTGCACTGCTCAAGGCCACAATTTGCTCTGGGGTGAATGCGCGCAAGGATGCGGTGGGCATGGCAGCCAGATTGGCGTTGGTGATGGCGCCCACTTGACCAGCGGTCAGCGAAGGAATTTGCGCTGCACTGAAAGCCGCAAATTGTGTGTCTGACATGGCCGCTATGCCATTGGTGCTGATCGCCGCCACTTGCTCGACTGTCAGTGCCTTCACATGGTTGCTGGTCAGTGCTTGCACTTGTGCGTTGGTGAATGCGCCCAGTTGTGCCGCTGTGAACGACTGAATCTGTGCATCGCGCATGCCGGTGATGGCTTGCGCAGAGATGGACGGTACCAAATTGACTGGAATAGCGGCAATTTGTTCGTTACTCAGCGAGTCGATTTGTGCCACGCTCAAAGCCACGATATCTGGCGCTTCCAGGGCCCTGACCTGGTCTGCGTCAAGTGCAGACAGTTGGGTAATGCTCAAGGACTTGATCTGGTCGGCGCTCATGGCAGTGATTTGACCAGAGGT
>RFXS01000141.1 GCA_009921465.1 Betaproteobacteria bacterium | reverse complement strand
GGCTGTGTGAGCCGGTGAACACCGTGACGCTGCCTGTAGGGTGCACGCGTACTTCGCCGCATTCAAACAAACCAGCGCGAGCACCCAAAGCACCAGCCACGTTACTGGGGGCCAAGCCGCAAGCTTCGATGTAGCTGGAGTAACCGATGCCACGCAGCAAGCCTTTGGCTGCGCTAGCAGCTTTGCGGGCTGGGAAGCCGGCCAAGTCGCCCAGTTTGTTGGCGTGGTTCATGAGGGCATGGAAGTCGCCAGTGTCGTACTGCAAAGCCACGGGCGTTTGGTACGGGAACTGCGTGATGAAGTTCTTGCTGCGAATGGCGTCTTGCGTCATGCCCAGCTCGAAGGCTGCGCGAGACACGATGCGCTCTAGCAGGTAAGTGGCTTCGGGGCGACCTGCACCACGGTAAGCGTCAACAGGTGCTGTGTTGGTGAACCAAGCGTCCACTTCCACATAGACCTGCGGCGTAGCGTATTGGCCTGCCAACAAAGTGGCGTACAAAATGGTGGGCACCGCTGTAGAGAACGTGGACAAGTAGGCGCCCAAATTGGCATCGGTGTGCACGCGCAACGCCAAGAACTTGCCGTCTTTGTCGAGGGCCAATTCGGCGTGGCTGGCGTGGTCACGGCCATGCGCATCGCTTAAGAAAGCTTCGGAGCGGTCGCAGTTCCACTTGATGTTGCGGTTGAGCTTTTTAGAAGCCCAAGTGAGGCACACGTCTTCAGCGTACAAATAAATTTTGGCACCAAATCCGCCGCCCACATCGGGGGCAATGACGCGCACTTTGTGTTCTGGCAAGCCCAACACAAACGCCGTCATGAGCAAACGCTCAACGTGGGGGTTTTGGTTGGACACATACAGAGTGTATTCGTCGCTGGCACGGTTGTAGCTGCCAATGGCGGCGCGTGGCTCCATGGGGTTAGGGGCCAAGCGGTTGTTGATCAAATCAAGCTTGGTGACGTGAGCTGCATTTGCAAAAGCTGCATCGACAGCCGCCTTGTCGCCAATGGCCCAGTTGTAGCAATGGTTGTTGGGGGCCTCGGCATGCAAAGCAGTGGCAGTTTTGGCTTGACGCACATCGACCACGGCGGGCAACACGTCGTATTCCACCTCTACCAACTCGGCTGCGTTTTTGGCTTGCTCCAAAGTTTCGGCGACCACCATGGCCACGTGGTCGCCCACATAGCGCACCTTGCCGTTGGCAAGGATGGGGTGAGGCGGCTCGTTCATGGGCTTGCCACTGGTGTCGGTAATGAGCCAACCACAAGGCAGGCCATTGATCTTGGCATCGACCACATCGGGACCGTCCAGCACAGCCACGACACCAGGCGCTGCCAAGGCGGCGGCCTTGTTGATGCTTTTGATGTTGGCGTGGGCATGCGGCGAGCGCACGAACACAGCGTGCGTCATGTTGTCTAGGCGGATGTCGTCGGTGTAGTTGCCAGCGCCTGTGAGGAAGCGGTAGTCTTCCTTGCGACGCAAGGCTTCACCGATGTGGGGGAGTTTGGAAAAATCTGATGCACCCATGGTGAGCTCCTTAAGCTTTCATGGCAGCAGAACCTTGCTGCACGGCCTTGACGATGTTTTGGTAACCGGTGCAACGGCACAGATTGCCTTCGAGCAATTCGCGAATTTCGTGTTCGCTGGCGTTGGGGTGGCGGTTGGCGATGTCAACAGCGCTCATGACCATGCCAGGTGTGCAGAAGCCGCACTGCAAGCCGTGGCATTCTTTGAAGGCTGCTTGCATGGGGTGCATGGTGCCGTCGGCTTGGGCCATGCCTTCAATGGTGGTGACTTCGGCACCTTGTGCTTGGGCGGTTAGCATGTTGCATGACTTGACGGCGCGGCCGTTGACATGCACAGTGCAGGCGCCGCATTGTGCGGTGTCGCAACCCACGTGGGTGCCTGTGAGTTTGAGGTGCTCGCGCAAAGCGTTGACGAGCAATGTGTTGGGGGCGGCGTCAACGGACACTGATTTGCCGTTGACCTTCATTTGAACCTGCATGCGTAACTCCTCGGATTGAATTCAATCCATAGTAGAGCATGCCCAAAGTCAGATTTTTCTAGGACTTTCCCTAGGGTGAAATCCGACTGAAATCATCTGGTTTGAGGCGGTTTTGCCAGATGACACCTCTGCTACTTCTCTGCACCCATGACGACGTCGGGAAGGTAGGTGACGATTTGTGGAAATACGGTAATGAGCACAATGCAGACAACCAAGCACAAGAAGAACGGGATGGCGGCCTTGGCGATGGTGTTGCTGTCTTTGCCAGTCATGTTTTGCAACACAAACAAATTAAAGCCTACCGGTGGCGTCACTTCGGCAATCTCCACCAACAGCACAATGAAAATGCCAAACCATATGAGGTCAAAGCCTGCCTTTTGAATCATTGGCAAAACCACTGCGCTGGTGAGCAATACACCACGGTGAGCACTGCAATCAGGGCAATTGGAGAGAGCTGCATGCTGTTGACCCAATCGGCCAATTCGCGCGGAATGCCTGTAAACGCCATGGTTTTGGTCAGGAAAGCGGCTCCGGCCAAAATGAACATGATCATGCAGCTGGTGCGTGTGGTGCCCATCAAGCCTTCCCAGAAATTTTCCCAGGTGAGGCTGCGTGACCACATGGCCAGGGCCAAAGAGCCCACCACGCCATAGGCTGCGCACTCGGTGGCTGTGGCATAACCAGCAATCAAGACCCAGCAGACAAACACAATGAGCGCGCCACAGGGGATCAGGTTGCCTGATTGCTTGATCTTCTCCATGAATGTGGAGGGGGGGTCTGCCGCTGGGACTTTCTCAGGATTGCGCAAGCTCCACCAAATGATGTAACCGCTGAACAAAGCCATCAGCAAAAAGCCTGGGAGAAAGCCTGCCAAGAA
>RFXS01000015.1 GCA_009921465.1 Betaproteobacteria bacterium | reverse complement strand
CCAAATACTTTCATGAATTTGCCCCCGTGATCAAGGCCCACTCGAACGTGGTGCTCAACTTCACCACGGGTGGCGCCTCCACCATGAGCATCGAAGAGCGCTTGCAACCGGCCTTGCAACTCAAGCCCGAAATCGCCTCGCTCAACATGGGCTCCATGAACTTTGGCCTGCACCCCATGGTGGGTCGCTACAAAAATTGGAAGCACGACTGGGAAGTACCTTATTTGGCCGAATCCGATGGCCGCATCTTTCGCAACACCTTCAAAGACATCCAGTACATCCTCGAGTCATGCAGCGCCAACCAAACCCGCTTTGAGATTGAGTGCTATGACATTGGCCACTTGTACACGGCCGCGCACTTTTTGGAGCGCATGATTGTCAAACCCCCGTTGTTCATCCAATCGGTGTTTGGCATTTTGGGCGGCATTGGCGCCCACCCCGAGCACGTGATGCAAATGAAGCAAACCGCCGACCGCTTGTTTGGCAACGACTATGTGTGGTCGGTGCTGGGCGCTGGACGCCACCAAATGCCCACCGCCACCATGTCGGCCATTTTGGGTGGCAATGTGCGCGTCGGCCTGGAAGACTCACTGTGGGATGCACCAGGCACCCTGGCGCAAACCAACGCCACCCAAGTCAAGCGCATCCGCTCCATTTTGGAGGGTTTGTCGTTGGAAGTGGCCACGCCCGACGAAGCGCGAGAGATTTTGCAACTCAAAGGCGGCAACAACGTCGGGTTTTGAGCTTATTGAGCGACCCAACCGCCATCGACGTTCCAGGCCACGCCGCGAACGTTGTTGGCCTGGGGTGAGCACAAAAACACCGCCAATCCACCCAACTCCTCGGGTGTGGTGAACTGCAGCGAGGGTTGCTTTTCGGCCAACAAATCGGTTTTGGCTTTTTCGACGCTGATGCCTTCTTTGTGGGCGCGGTCGTCAATTTGCTTTTGCACCAAGGGGGTGAGCACCCATCCCGGGCAAATCGCGTTCACGGTCACGCCAGTGGTGGCGGTTTCCAAAGCGATCGACTTGGTAAAACCCACCAGGCCATGCTTGGCAGTGACATAGGCCGACTTTTGCGGCGATGCCACCAGGCCGTGTGTGGATGCGATGTTGAGCACCCGGCCCCAGTTGCGCTGGCGCATGGTGGGAATGGCCAAACGGGTGGTGTGGAACGCGCTGGACAAATTGATGGCAATGATGGCGTCCCATTTGTCCACCGGGAAATCTTCCACCAAGGCGACGTGCTGGATACCGGCGTTGTTGACCAAAATGTCCACGCCCCCTTGGGTTTGGGCAAAGGCCATCATCGCTTCAATCTCGCTGGGCTTGGTCATGTCGGCCGGGTGGTGCACCGCTTTCACGCCCAAGGACTTGATTTTCGCCAAGGCTGGGGCGGGGTCGCCAAAGCCGTTCAAAATGAGATCGGCACCTTGCTGAGCCAAAGCCTGGGCAATGCCCAATCCAATGCCACTGGTCGATCCGGTGACGAGCGCTGTTTTACCTTTGAGCATGAAATCCTCCTGTGTGGGTCGATTCTAAGCAGGCGACTTGGCCCGTTCTAAGCCTATGCCCAAGGACACAGCCCACCCCACACCAGGTGTTAACCTTTGGCCATGACGGCGACCACTGAAAACCTGACATCCGCAACCAACACCATGCGCAGGACTTGGCTCAGCGCAGCACGATGCGCTGTGGGCACCGTTGCCTTGACCCTCGCTGGTATGCAGCCCTGGACGCTGGTGATGGCCCAAACCTTTCCTCAGCGCCCCATCCGACTGGTCTCGCCCATTCCGCCTGGCGGTGCTCCCGACATGATTGCCCGCGCCTTGGGTGCCAAGTTGTCCACCCAAATGGCGCAAGCTGTGGTGATCGACAACAAAATTGGCTCCAACGGTCAGGCCGCCGCCGAGTTTGTGGCCCGCGCCCCGGCCGACGGTCACACCTTGCTGGTGGGCATGGACAGCTTGTTTGCCATCAATCCCTATTTATATGCACGCACTGCTGTGGATGTGAACAAAGATTTGATCCCCGTTGCCACCCTGGGGGCCAACCAATTTGTATTGGCGCTCAACCCACAACTGCCGGTTCAAAATCTGGCGGAGTTCATCGCCTTGGCCAAAAAATCCAACCCGCCGCTGGCCTATGCCTCGGGCGGCAATGGCAGCCAACACCACCTGACCATGGAGATGCTCAAGGCGCGCGCTGGCTTTGACATGCTCCACGTGCCCTACAAAGGCGGCACACCCGCCACCACCGCCACCATTGGCGGGGAAACCGCTGCCATGTTCTCAGGCACCTCCAACGCCACCTTGATCAAGGCGGGCAAGTTGCGGGCTGTGGCCACCACCGGCAAGCAGCGCTCCAAAGCATTGCCTGATGTGCCCACCCTTGGCGAGAGTTTTCCTGGTTTTGAAAACACCATCTGGATTGGCCTGTTTGCACCCGCGGGCACCCCTCCATCGGTAGTGCAAAAACTGCGTGACGAAGTGGACAAAGCGCTCAATGCCCCTGACTTGATCGATGGCTTTCAAAAAGCGGGGGGCATCGAAACCTTGCACACCAGCTTAGAAGAGATGCAACAAATGATCAAGCGCGATCAATCCCGTTACAGCAAAATCATCCGCGAATTGCAACTCAAAGTCGACTGAATTCCTGACCTTCCAAACCCTACAAGCATGAACATTCAACTCTCTGTCGCTTTGGGCGACTACGACCATGTGCGCGACCTGATGAGCGGCGTTGTCAATGCACCGGGCATCGACATCACCGCCATGCATCCACCGGTGGAGGAAATGTTTTTCCGCTTCACCCAGTTCAAGGAGTTTGATGTTTGCGAGATGTCGTTTGCCAAATCCATCTCCATCATGTCCCAGCCCGATCCCTGGTTGGCTTTGATCCCGGTTTTCCCCTCGCGCGCTTTCAGGCACTCCTCAATTTATGTCCGTGCTGGCAGTGGCATTGCAAGCCCGAAAGATTTAGAGGGTAAAAAAGTGGGCTTGCCCGAATGGGCACAAACCGCCGCCATTTATTCGCGCGGTTTATTGGCCCATGAATACGGCGTAGACCTGCGCCAGATTGACTGGTACCAAGCCGGGGTCAATGACGCGGGCCGCAAAGAAAAGGTCAAGCTGCAATTGCCTGCGGGTTTGCGCTACACCCCCATGCCGCATACCTCTTTGTCCGCCATGTTGTTGTCGGGCGAGCTCGACGCAGTGCTCTCGGCACGCCCACCACAGGCCTTTGTGCAACACCCCGAACAAGTTCAACGCTTGATCCCCAACTACCGCGAGGTGGAGCAAGCTTATTGGGAAAAAACTGGTATTTTCCCCATCATGCACGTGGTCGCCATCAAGCGCAGCACCTATGAGCGACACCCCTGGATCGCGATGAATTTGATGCAAGGATTTGAAGCCGCCAAAAAACGCAGCTTGGTGCGCGCCAGCGACATCACGGCATCGAGCTACCCCTTGCCATGGGTGTCGGACCACGCGTCAGCGGCGCGCGCCATTTTGGGTGATGACTTTTGGCCCTATGGCACGGCAGGCAATCAAGCCACATTAGACGCTTTTTGCCAATATGCGCACGAGCAAGGCGTGACACACCGGTTGATGGGTGTCCAAGATATATTTGTGCCCGAAAGCCTTCAGTCGGTCAAAGTTTAAAAAACAAATGGAGACAAGCATGTTGAAAAAATGGCTCTGGATACTGGGCTTGTGCCAAGCCCTGGCCCCTGGTGTGGTCAGCGCGCAAACTGCACCCTACCCCAACAAGCCAGTGAAGTTTGTCGTGCCCATCACGCCGGGCGGCAGCAACGATGTGCTGGCGCGCACCATCGCCCAAAAGCTCAGCGACAACTGGCGTCAAGCGGTGGTGGTGGAAAACCGCCCCGGTGGGGGCATGAACCTGGGCTCGGACCTGGTGGCCAAAAGCCCACCCGATGGATATACATGGTTGCTTGGTGCCAACAACATCTTTGTGACCAACCCGCACGTGGGCAAGATGCCATTTGATGTGTTCAAAGATTTGATCCCTGTCACCACGGTGGCAGTGGTGCCTTTTGTGCTGGCAGTCAATGCGAACTTTCCAGCCAAAAACGTTGCTGAGTTGGTGGACTATGCCAAGAAAAACCCCAACGCATTGAACTACGGTTCCTCGGGCAACGGCTCACCTCAGCAACTGGCCGCCGAAATGCTCAACCACGTGGCGGGCATCAAAATGCAACACGTGCCCTACAAAGGTGCGGTACCCGCCATCACCGACTTACTGGGTGGCCGCATCCAAGTGTTCATTGGCGCGGTCAACTCCTTGTTGCCCCACGTCAAAGACGGCAAACTGCGTTTGCTCGCTGGTGCAGGTGGCAAACGCTTTGCCGCCTTCCCCGATTTACCTGCCATCTCTGAAACCGTGCCTGGGGTGGCGCTGGACGTGTGGCTGGGTGTGTTCATGCCAGCGGGGGTCCCCAAAGAAATTGTCACCAAAGTCAATGCCGATATTGCCCAGGTTTTGCAACTGCCCGAAGTGCGTTCCAACTTGGCGGCACAAGGCATTGAGCCAACCACCAGCACCCCCGAAGCACTGGCCCAAATCATCCGCGATGACCATGCCCGCTGGGGCAAGGTCATCCGTGACGCCAACATCAAAGCCGACTGAACCGCATGACCACACCCACCTTTTCCACCCCCCACAACGACTTGCCAGTGCCCGGTGAACCGGGCAGTGAATTTTGGGGCAGTGACGCCATTGCCCAATGCCTGCGCGACATGCAGATTCCGTATCTTGCTCTCAACCCAGGTGCAAGTTATCGGGGTTTGCATGACAGCTTGGTCAACCACTTGGGCAACCACGCCCCGCAAATGTTGCTGTGCCTGCATGAAGAGGTGGCCATCGCCGTGGCTCATGGTTACGCCAAAACATCGGGCCGCATGATGGGTGCGGTGGTCCACTCCAACGTTGGCTTGATGCACGCCGCCATGGCCGTTTTCAATGCATGGTGTGACCGCGCACCTGTGCTGATGATCGGTGCAACTGGCCCGTGGGACGCCGCCCGCCGCCGCCCCTGGATCGACTGGATCCACACCGCCGCCGATCAAGGTGCTTTGGTGCGCGATTACACCAAGTGGGACAACCAGCCGGGCTCCATCCCAGCGGCCATTGAGGCTTTGTTGCGGGCCAGTCAAATTGCCCAAACCGCGCCACGCGGTCCGGTCTACGTCAATTTGGATGCCGCTTTACAAGAGCAAAAAACCGGTGCTTTGGTGCCCACGCCCGATGTGCGCCGCTACGCTCCCCCTGTGGCAGCACCCCCCAACCCCACCGATGTGGTGCACGCTGCTGAATTGCTCAGCCATGCCCAACGGCCCGTCATCTTGATGGGTCGCATGTCACGCAGCGAAACCGATTGGCAAGTCCGCGTGGCGCTGGCTGAAAAACTTCAAGCGCCGGTGATCACCGATTTAAAAACGGGTGCAGTGTTTCCCACCGATCACCCGCAACACGTGGGTCCCCCGGGCAATTTCATGCCACCTGCGGCTTGTGAAGCTTTGCGCCAAGCCGATGTGGTGTTGATGCTCGACTGGGTTGACCCCGGAGGCGCATTCAAGCAAGCCTTTGGCAGCAGCAGCACGCCGGCCCAGGTGATCCATGTATCGCTGGACGCACACAGCCACCGCGGTTGGAGCATGGACATGGGCAGCTTGCCCCCGGCAGATGTGTTCATGCTGTGCGAGCCCGATGCGGCTGTCGGCGCTTTGCTGGAAAAGGTCAAACCCCGCATCGCGCGCGAATGGCCAACGCCTGCCCCATTGCCCCCGCATGGCAATGAGGTGTTAGGTATTCGCCACTTGGCGCAAGCGCTGGAAACCTTGCCCGAACCCATTTGTTTGGTGCGCCTGCCCTTGGGTTGGAACGGGGCCTACCGCCATTTCCGCCACCCCCTCGATTACTTGGGTGCAGACGGCGGTGGCGGTGTGGGTGCAGGGCCTGGCAATGCGGTGGGCACCGCCCTGGCCTTGCGCGACATGGGCTCAGATCGGGTGGCCGTGGCCATGATTGGCGACGGCGATTTTTTAATGGGCAACACCGCCATTTGGACAGCCGTGCATTACCGCATCCCATTGCTGGTCATCGTGTGCAACAACCATTCTTTTTTCAATGACGAATTGCACCAAGAACGGGTGGCCAAAGAACGTTCGCGCCCCCCCGAAAACAAATGGATCGGACAGCGCATGGACGGGCCCGAGATCAACATCGCAGCGATGGCGCAATCCATGGGTGCCACGGCCATCGGTCCGGTGCGAACACCACATGATTTGCCCGCTGTGGTTTTGCAAGCATGGCAACATGCCCGCCAAGGGCAGGTTTGCGTGATCGATGCTTGCATCGCCCCAGGCTACGACGCCAACATGAGCGGCCAGGCCGCCGCCAGCCACAAGAGATGAACATGTCCACCGATCACCCCACACTTGTCTTGCCCCAGCACCGCGACCTGTATTACGGCGGTGCTTGGCACCGGCCTTTGGGCGGTTATCTGGACACATTCAACCCGGCCACTGGCGAATCTTTGGGGCCAGCGGCCGAAGCCAACAGTGCCGATGTGGATGCGGCTGTGCGCGCTGCCCAACAGGGCTTTGCCGTATGGCGCAAGTTAAAACCCTTGGAACGCGCGGCCTTGCTGAAAAAGGTGGCCCAGGTGTTGCGCGACAACGCCTTTGAATTGGCCTTGCTCGACGCAGCCAACTGTGGCAACCCGATCAGCGAGATGCAACGCGATGCGCTGATTGCAGCGGCCCAAATAGACTACTACGCGGGGCTGGCCACAGAGATCAAAGGCGAGACACTGCCCATGGGAGAGGGCATCCTCAATTACACGCTGCGCGAGCCGTATGGGGTGTGCGCACGCATCGTCGCCTACAACCACCCCATCATGTTCACCGCCGCCAAAATGGCCCCGCCGCTGATTGCGGGCAACACAGTGATCATGAAGCCACCCTACCAAGCACCGCTGTCATCGTTTCGCATGATGGAGTTGCTTGACGGCATCTTGCCCCCAGGGGTGCTCAATATTCTCAGCGGTGGTGTTGAGTGCGGACAAGCACTGGTCAACCACCCCGACGTACCGCGCTTGGCCTTGATTGGCAGCGTCCCCACCGGTCGGGCCATAGCCCGCGCAGGCGCCGAGCGGCTCAAACACGTGAGCTTGGAGTTGGGCGGTAAAAATGCCTGCATCATTTACCCAGACGCTGATTTGGACAAAGCCATCCCCGCTGCCGTCAATGGCATGAACTTCACATGGTGCGGCCAAAGCTGTGGATCTACTTCGCGCTTGTTTGTTCACGAATCCGTTCACGACCGCGTGCTCGAGGGCATGCTCAAAGTCATTCGCACTTATCAGCCCGGCATCCCCACCGACATGGCCACCACCATGGGCTGCATCGTGTCGCAGCAGCAGCATGAAAAAATCATGTCCTACATTGCATTGGGGCAACAAGAAGGTGCCACGCTGGCCTATGGTGGCCAGCGCCCAAGCGACCCGGCCTTGGCCAAAGGCTGGTTTGTACAACCCACCGTGTTCACTGGGGTGACCCAAAAAATGCGTTTGGCCAACGAAGAAATTTTTGGCCCCGTATTGTCCGTTCTCAAGTGGCGTGACGAAGGCGAGATGCTCGATCAAGTCAATGCCGTGGAATACGGCCTCACCGCATCGATATGGACCCAGAGCCTGGCCACCGCCCACCGCACAGCCTCGCTTGTGCAAGCCGGCTTTGTGTGGGTCAACCACGTGGGCAGCCATTTCATTGGCGCTTCTTTTGGTGGATATAAGCAATCAGGCATTGGCCGCGAAGAAGGCTTTGACGAATTGCTCACCTACACCCAACACAAAAACGTGCACGTGGTGTTGGGATGAATCACATGGATGCAAGCCTTCAGTGGCTCGCCGCGCGCCACACTGTGCACAAGAACGTGCCAACATGAGCGAAACCGATTGCGATGTGGCCATTGTGGGCACAGGCCCCACGGGCTTGGTGTTGGCCCATTTTTTAGCCCAAGCCGGTGTGCGAACTTGGCTGATTGAAAAAGCCAGCAGCACGGTAGACGAAGCCCGCGCCGTCTCCATTGACGATGAAAGTCTGCGCAGCCTGCAAACCATGGGCATGCTGGAGCGTTTTTTACCGATGCTGGTGCAAAGTTATGGCGTGCACTACTACTCTTGGCGCAACCGCTTGTTTGCCAAGGTCGAACCCACCTCCACCGAATATGGGCACCCCAAGCGCAATGCTTTCAGACAGCAGCAGTTGGTGGCCCTGTTGCGCGAAGGCTTGCAAGCCTACCCCCATGTGCAACTGCGGTTTGGACATGAGTTGGTGCAATTCACCCAGTCCGATGCTGGCGTTCAATTGCAGGTCCAACACCAGGGTCAACTTCAGGCCATGCGTTGCCAATGGTTGGTGGGCTGCGACGGTGGGCGCAGCACCGTGCGGCAGCAATTGGGCATTGAGTGGATGGGCAGCACCTACGCCCAGCAATGGTTGATCGCCGACTTGATCGGGCGCAGTTCCAGTTTTCGCCACACCCGCACCTACTGCGACCCGCAGCGCCCTGCCATCCGATTGCCCGGACCCCAAAGCACGGTGCGCTATGAGTTCATGCTCAAGCCAGGCGAGACAGCAGAATCGGTACTGTCCGACAGCAATGTGCGGGCCTGGATTGCTCAGCGCGAACCCACCGATGCCGATCTCACCATTTTGCGCAAAGTGGTCTACACATTTCATGCACGCATTGCCACCAATTGGCGCGTCAACCGCGTGCTGCTGGCAGGTGATGCAGCGCACCTCACGCCCCCTTTTGCGGGTCAAGGCATGAACAGTGGTGTGCGCGATGCCAGCAACCTGGCTTGGAAACTCGCTGCTGTGGTCCATGGCCAAGCCCAGACCAGTTTGCTCGACACCTACCAGCAAGAACGCGCACCGCATGCCTGGTCGTTGATCCAAATGGCTTTGCGCATTGGCATTTACATGCAACCGCGCAGTGTGTGGGGGGCCGCATTGGCGCAGGGTCTGCTTGGTTTGATCTGCCTGGTACCGCGCTTTCGCGACCATGTCTTGCACCTCAAGTTCAAACCCAAACCCCGCTTTCAACACGGGTTCTTTGACCCCATGCAGCGCCCTGGCGCAGTCATCCCCGCAGGTCAGTTGCTGCCCCAACCCCGGGTGGAAGCCTTTGATGGTCAACGCCACTGGCTCGATGACATCGCAGGACCAGGCTGGGCCTTGCTGCAATGGGCGGATGCGCCTGTCCTGCCCATGCTGGCGCTGCCTGGTTTGACAGTGATTCGCCTGCTGCGCGCTGAAGAAGATTTTTTATCGTCACCCAGTGCCGCACAGATGACTGTGCGCGATGTTCAAGGGGTGATGCAACAGGTGCTTGACAGCGCACAGGCCCAGGCGGTGTTGGTGCGGCCAGACCGTTATGTATTGGCCTACCTGGATGACCAACCCGAAAGTGCGCATCGCTTACAAGCTGTGCTGCACGCTCATGGCATGGACAACCAATCCTTGAAGGCTTGAACCACTGCGTCGGGCCGCTCCATGGTGACCATGTGGCCAGCATCGGGGACCGACACCACCGCTGGTCGCGCAGGAATCAAAGCGGCAATTTCTTCATGCTGCGCCGGGTTGGACCAACTGTCTTGCGCACCACACAGGACCAGCGTGGGCAATTGCAATTGGCGCAGTACATCGCTGGCATCGGGGCGCTCAATCAAGGCCTTGATTTGGCGTGCGAAAACCTGCGCAGATTTGCGATCGAGCATGGCAACCACGCGCTCAATGAGGACAGCGTCACTCAAGCGATGGGGGGCCACCATGCCTTGCACCCATTGCAGGGCCATGGCGCGCACGCCCTCGTTGTGGGCCAGCGCCACCAAAGCCATGCGCTTGGCCACCTCGGCATCCCCCGCAGCACCGGCAGCTTTGGGCAAATAGCCCGTGTCCATCAAGGCCAAATGGGTCACACGTTGCGGAGCCAAACGCATGACTTCCAACGCCACGCGCCCCCCCATGGAATGCCCCGCCAATGCAAAGCGCGGGGGGGCCAAAGCCAAAAGTTGATGGGCCATGTCGACCAAGCTATCGGCCTGTCCGTGGTCTATGATCTGAGCGCCAGCAAGTGGGCTGATGCCCTCCAGCAGGGGGTCCCACACACTGTGGTCGCACATCAAACCAGGGACCAGTACCAAGTTGTGTTTAATCATTTGAGGGTTGATGTTTTTTGATCTTCGATTCATGTTATCACCCACATTGAACCCACTTAAGGCATATCCATGAACCGTCCACACCACCATGTGCGCCATCTCGTCATTGGGCTGACAATGGCTTTGACCAGCGCCTTGTCATTGGCACAAACCCCTTTTCCCCAAAAGCCAGTGAAAATTTTGGTTGGATTCACCCCCGGTGGCGTGCCCGACATCGCAGCCAGATTGTTGGCCCAAAAATGGTCAGAGCAATGGAAGCAAGCGGTCACGGTTGAAAACCGCCTGGGCGCAGGCAGCAACGTGGCGGCGCAAGCCTTGAGCCAATCGCCTCCTGATGGCCACAGCTTGTTGTCGATTTCCTCCGCCCATGCCATCGCACCTGCCATCTATAGCAAGTTGTCGTTTGATCCGCAAAAAGATTTTTCCGGCATATCGCTCACAGCCACTGGGCCCGCGTTGGTGGTGGTCAGTGCCCAACTGGGCGTGAATACATTGGCCGAATTTTTGGCCTTGGCCCGCGCCCGCCCGGGGCAACTCAATTACGCATCGGCTGGCACTGGCAGTGGATCACAGTTTGCCGCCGAGTTGCTCAAAGCCCAGGCTGGCATTCAAATGGTGCATGTGCCCTTCAAAGGCATTCCAGAGGCACTCACCGACACCATCGCTGGTCGCACACATTTGTTCATTTCACCCTATGCCAGTGCCATTCAATTGGTCAAAGATGGCAAAGCCAAAGCCATTGCCGTGACCAGCACCCAGCGCATGGCCGAGACCCCCGATTTACCCACAGTGGCCGAGGCTGGACTGCCTGGTTACAAATGGATTTTCTGGTACGGCTTGCTGGCTCCGGCCAAAACGCCGCGCGCCATTGTGGACAAAATCAACGCCGACTTGGTGTCGGTGTTGCGCCTGCCTGAAGTGCGCCAGCGCTTTGGCCCTTTGGGCATTGAACCGGCCACCAACACCCCTGACGAGATGGACAAGTTGATTGCCGATGAAGTGATCAACTTCAAAAAACTCGCAGCGGCCGCCCAAATTCAAATCGATTGATTTTTTTACCCAACGCAACATCGGAGAGACCATGAAAGCACGCATCGGCGACATTGACATCCACTACACCATCGAAGGCCAAGGCCCTTGGGTCACCATGTCGCACTCTTTGGCCTGCGACAGCAGCATGTGGGACGCACAAGCTGCATTGCTTGCGCCCCACTTCACTGTGTTGCGCATCGACACCCGTGGGCACGGCCAATCCAGTGCGCCTGCTGGTCCTTACAGCATGAACATGCTGGCAGGCGATGTGCATGGGCTGTTGCAGCATTTGAAAATTGAGCACACCCACTGGGTGGGCTTGTCCATGGGCGGCATGATCGGCCAGGCCTATGCTTTGGCACACCCGGGCGTATTTTCCAGCTTGGTGCTGGCCGACACCACCAGCAGGCGCCCTCCCAATGCCGCCCAAATGTGGGGCGATCGCATCAAGATGGCGCAGGAAAAAGGCATGACCGCGCTGGTAGAGGGCACCTTGTCGCGTTGGTTCACAGAGCCTTTCCGCCAGCGCGAACCCGCCATCATGGCCCGCATTGGACAAGGCATTGCAAACACACCCGTCAACGGCTTTGCCGGTTGCTGTGCGGCCATCGCCGAAGTGGACTATCTGGACCGACTCAAAGAAATCAAAGCGCCCGCCCTGGTGATTGTGGGCGACCAAGACCATGGCACCCCACCAGAGATGGCACGCTTGATCCACCAAAACCTGCCAGGCTCCGAATTGCTGGTCATCCAAGATGCCGCCCACATTGCCAACATCGAGCAAGCCGAAGTGTTCAATCAAGCACTGATGGGGTTTTTACAGCGGCACTGAACTTGGCCTTAGGCTGGATCAGCTTTTGCGCAGTTTGAGCTTGCCATCAAACTGTGCGTTGTCTACCCCCATCGCTTTGCTGATGAGGTAAATCAACTCTTTGCGCTCGGCCGCGTTCAAGCGCTTGAGCAATTGGCGTTGGATGGCATCCACGTGCGGCCCAATGCGTTGGCACAGTTCCTCACCCGCATTGGTCATGTAAATCTCTTTGCCCCTGCGCGAGCGTGCCGTGCTGCGCCGCTCCAAATACCCTTGTGCCTCTAAGCGACTGACCATGCCACCAACGGTGGCCTCGTCCCAACTCAAGGCCGCAGCGAGTTCACGCTGCTGCATGCCCGGTTGCAGGTGCACCGCCAAAATCGCAGACAACTGGCTGGCGGTGATGCCAATGTGACCCATTTCCGCTTCAAAAGTGGATGTGACAAATTGGCCTGCGCGGCGAAACAAATGGCCGGGTGTGGCGTAAAACTGCTCAAAGGTTTTGAATTTCATGGATGCGATCAACGCTCAAAATGGTGCCGCTGCATGCCTGCACACCGTGCGCAAACTAAGCATGCATATGTTGAACCCACTGAATGGCATTCAAAATAAGGGTAAGCCCTAGACAAAGTCAGTCCCCCTTGCGTTGACAAAGCAAATCCCGGTTCGTAACATGCGCGCATCGGATTCAAAGTTAGCATGCAAATTTTAAATTCGCCGACGCACCATTTTTTGTCTCAAGTACAAACACGTCGCCCCATTCGCAGGACATCCACACCTTGGCCACACACAAACCCTTCATCGTCGGTATTGGCGGCACCACCCGTGCCGGTTCCACCTCGGAGCTGGCCATGCGCGCCACACTGAACATGGCCGAGGCACTTGGTGCGCGCACCGCTGTGCTTTGCGCGGCCGAATTGGTGATGGACCCTTACGACCCCATGGTCAATACACGCAGCGCCAGTGCCCAACGCTTGGTGCAATTGCTTCGCGAGGCCGACGGCATCATCATTGCCTGCCCCAGCTACCACGGGTCCATCCCGGGCTTGCTGAAAAACGCCCTCGATTACACGGAAGACATGCGTGGCGATGCGCGGCCTTACTTTGACGGCCGCGCGGTGGGATGCGTGGTCTGCGCCGAAGGCATACAAGCCATGGGCACCACCTTGTTTACCCTGCGCTCTATCGTGCACGCACTGCGTGGATGGCCCACACCGTATTCGGCCACCATCAACTCCAGCAGCAAGCCCTTTGGTACCGACGGACAACTGCGTGACGAGCAAGTCATCAGCCAACTAAAAACTGTGGCCCAGCAGGTGGTGCAATTTGCCCAACAAAGCATTCTGGCCCAGTCAATGCTCAACCCACCCTCCCAGCCATAAAGGCAACTTCCCATGTCATTCCAAGAAACATTCATCACGCTCAACGACTGCCGGGTGCGCATTCGCCGCAAAGGTCAGGGCACCCCCATGATTTATTTGCATGGCGCCGATGGTGCAGCCATGATCCAACCCTTCATGGAAACCTTGTCACAAAGTTACGACTTGATCGTGCCCGAGCATCCTGGGTTTGGACAGTCTGCCGAAACGCCATGGTTGGAAAATATGCACGACCTGGCCTACTTTTACTTGGACCTGCTCGATCACCTCCAATTGCCAGCGGTGCATTTGGTAGGCAGTTCGCTGGGCGGCTGGCTGGCCATGGAAATCGCCATTCGCGCCCCTGATCGCGTCAAGTCCATGCTGCTGAGTGCCCCCGCGGGCGTTCGCGTGGCCAATGCCCAGCCGGGCGACATTTTCCTGTGGTCACCCGAGCAAATGGCCCACAACCTGTTCTACAACCAAGCTTTGGCCGAAAAGGTGTTGGCCATTCCTTTGAGCGATCAAGATCAAGACATTCGCATGAAGAACCGCCACACCACCGCATTGTTGGCGTGGGAGCCGCGCCTGCACGACCCGTGCCTGCACAAATGGCTGCACCGCGCCAAAATGCCTGTCACCATTTTGTGGGGCGCACAAGACAAAGTGATGCCACTGGCCTGTGGAGAAAAACTCAAGACCCACATGCCACACGCCCATTTGCAAGTGATCGACCAATGTGGTCATTTGCCCCAAATCGAACACCCGGCCACTTTTTGCGCCGCCGTCAAACACATTGCCGCCTAGGAGCCCCAACCATGCAAGTCATTTTGTTTCACCTGATGTCTTATGCCGACTTGGATTTCGAAGCCACCAAGGAACACGAAACCGTCTGGGTCAATTTACCCAACAAATACTTTGACCCCGTCAAAGGTCACCAGCTCTACAACCGCTATCTGGACGAATTGGAATACGGCGAGGTGCTCGGCTTTGATGGCGTGGCCGTCAACGAACACCACCAAACCGCTTATGGCCTCATGCCTTCGCCCATCGTCATGGCATCGGCTTTGGCGCGTCGCACCAAAAAAGTAAAGATCGCCATTTTGGGCAGCGCCTTGCCCCTGCGCGAGCACCCCATCACCGTGGCCGAAGAGCACGCCATGATCGACGTGATCACCGGTGGGCGGCTCATCAGTGGCTTTGTGCGCGGCATCGGTGCCGAGTACCACACGTTTGGCATCAACCCCACCATTTCACACGACCGCTTCCATGAAGCCCACGACCTGATTGTGCAAGCCTGGACCCGCCCCGGCCCGTTCAGTTTCACCGGTCGCCACTACAACTTGGAGTACGTGAACCTGTGGCCAAGGCCGTTTCAAAACCCGCACCCCCCGATCTGGGTGCCCTCACAAGGCAGCAAAGAAACCATCGACTGGGCTGCGCTGCCCGATCACCGCTACACCTACTTGCAAACCTTCAGCCCCGCTGCGGTGGTGGAAAAATACCTGCAGTCGTACCGCGACACGGCACAGGGCTATGGTTACGAAGCAGCCGACAGTCAACTCGGTTGGGCGGTACCTATTTATGTGTCAGACACCGATGACCAAGCGCGCAAAGAGGCCAAAGTACATTTCGAGTTGTTTCGCAACCGCTTGCTCAAAATGCCACTGGAAATGCTGCTGCCCCCGGGCTACACATCACGTGACTCGATGAAAAATTTGATGAAGGCCAAAGCCACACTGTCGCAAGACCTGACCATAGACAAAGCCATCGAAATGGGCATGTTTGTGTGTGGCAACGCCAACACCGTGCGCCAAATGCTGGAGCACCATTGGTCCAAGATGCACTTTGACAATTTGCTCACCATGATGCACTTTGGCAGCCTGCCACAAGACCTGACAAAGCGCAGCATGGAGATGTTTGCCAAAGACGTCTTGCCACACCTGCAACGCCTCACGCGCACTTCTGCGCCCGTGGCAGCGACCTAAAGCCAACCTGACAAGACCATGCTGGCTGGGCAAATCGTCAACGGTCTGGTCAGTGGCGCCATGTATGCCTTGGTGGCCATTGGTTTTACCTTGATCATCGGGGTGCTGGACAAGCTGAACTTCACCCACCCTGAGGTCTTCATGTTTGGCGGCTATGTGGGCCTGGTGGCACTGCCCCACATGCCAGTGGCCGGCGCTTTTTTGATGGCCTTTGTGGTGGGTGGTTTGATGGGGGTGATGACCGAATGGGTCGCGTTTCGCCGCTTTTCAGGCAACGATGCGCGCACCACAGCGGCCTTGAGCTCTTTGGCCCTGGGCTTGATCTTGACCGACTTGGTGCACAAGGTCTGGGGCACCGAACCACTGCGCTTGCCCCCCTTGCAGGGTTGGATGTCCGAGAGCTTTGGCCTGCTGGGCGTGAATTTCTTGAATCTGCAAATGGTTTTGCTGGCTGTGATGTTTGCCTTGATGTGGGGCTTGCACCATGTCATTGCACACACCCGCATGGGACGACAAATTCGCGCTGTGGCAGAGTC
Source organism: Betaproteobacteria bacterium (assembly GCA_009921465.1). Classification (GTDB taxonomy): domain Bacteria; phylum Pseudomonadota; class Gammaproteobacteria; order Burkholderiales; family Burkholderiaceae_C; genus Limnohabitans. Next base: position 14,010 of record RFXS01000015.1, on the reverse strand, counting down.
ATCTGCACATGCCGCCTTGCTGGGCGTGAATGTATTGCGGGTCAACCAAGCGGTTTTTTTCATCTCGTCAGGCTTGGCTTCGATCGCCGGTTTGATGCTGGCCTTGCGCGCTGACACGGTCTCGCCCGACTTGGGCCTGACCTTTGGCCTGAAAGCTTTGGCGGTGATGGCCATTGGTGGCATGGGTGATATGCGTGGCGCGGTGTTGGCCGGCCTGGGCATTGGGGTGCTAGAGGCGTTGATGTTTCATTTCGGTTTGGGGCGATTGGGCGAACTCACTGTGTGGGCCGCGATGATCCTCACCTTGCTCCTTAAACCCGCGGGCTTGTTTGCCTCAGGCCACCATGCGCAGGAGCAACGCGTGTGATCGCTGACCACCTGTTTTTCACCTGCATCAACATCTTGTTGGCTTGGAGCGTCTACGTCAGTTTGCTCACCGGCAGCCTGTCTTTTGCCCAAGGTGCTTTCATGGCCGTGGGTTGCTACGCTTCGGGTTACTTCACGGCCAAGATGGGCATGCCCATGCTGCCTGCCACAGGTTTGGCCGCAGTCATTGCCGCACTCATCGCGGCCTTGGTGGGTTACCCGGCTTTGCGCTTGCGCGGTATCTATCTGATATTGGCCACCTTGGGTTTGACTTTTTGCATCCGCGTCCTGCTGGAGAACATGGATTTTTTGGGCGGCATTGGTGGCTTTGGCGGCATGAAAGGTGGCGATTTGCCCAAGGCCGCCATGGCAGTGGCTGTGATTGGACTGTTGTTGTGGCTGTTGTCCATCAGCCCATTGCAAAGGGTGTTTGACGCGGTGCGCGAAGACGACCGCGTTGCGGCCGCCCTGGGAATCAACGTCACCGCCATTCGATTGGTCGGTTTCTCTGCCGGTGCGGCCATTGCTTCTGTGGCTGGCATGCTGTATGGCCACTACATGAGTTTTGTGCGCCCCGAAAACTTTGATGTCACGCTGTCCATTTACGTGGTCTTGTACATGGTGCTCGGTGGCGTCAACAACCTGTATGGCTCCATCTTGGGTGCGGCCATCATGACTTTATTGCCTGAGTACATTCGGTTTTTGGCCGATTGGCGCCCTACCGTGTTTGGGGCATCGGTATTGCTGCTGTTGTTGTTCAGGCCCGATGGTTTGCTTTCTTATCGCCCGGTGACAGCGCTGGCCAGGCATGGCCGCTCCAACGTGAGCAAGGTGGCGTGACATGGACTCACCTCACATCTTGTCCATTGCCCAACTGTCCAAGCACTTCGGGGGCATCCATGCCCTCAATGGCATTGACTTGCACATCGCACCCGGCGAAATATTGGGCTTGATTGGCCCCAACGGTGCTGGCAAAACCGCTTTGATCAACACCATCACTGGTTTCTACCAGGCTGACAGCGGGCAGATGGATTTCATGGGCCACAGCCTGATCGGCCGAAGCTTGCATGACATTGGCAGGCTTGGCATTGGACGCACGTTCCAAAACATTCGCTTGTTCAAACGCATGAGCGTGCTTGAAAACGTCATGGTGGCCAACAAATCCTATGCGGCCCATCCGTTGCTTGCCTTTTGGGGTTTCAGAAAACGAGGTGCAGCAGTTGACGAGGCCATGCAATGGCTGCACACCATGCACCTGGATCACAAGGCCGACGCATCGGCCCAATCTTTGTCATATGGCGAAGCCCGTCGCTTGGAAATTGCACGCGCCCTGGCCGGATATCCGGCATTGCTCTTGCTCGATGAGCCCGCAGCGGGCATGAACGAAAGCGAAACCGAAGACCTGATCCAAGACATCCACACGGCGCGCACCCAAGTCAAAGCCATGCTGCTCATTGAGCACGACATGGGTTTGATTCGCAGCCTGTCAGACCGTGTGGTGGCCATGGATTACGGGCGCAAAATTGCCGAAGGATCGGCCAGCGCCGTGCTCGAACACCCCGAGGTCAAACGGGCCTATTTGGGTGAAGACCAATGAGCGACGTGATTTTGAGCGTGAGCGATTTGCATGTCTCTTATGGCCCCATCCGGGCCTTGCGTGGCATCGACCTGCAAGTGCATGCGGGTGAGACCGTCGCCATAGTGGGTGCCAATGGGGCTGGCAAAACCACCTTGATGCGCGCCCTCAGTGGCTTGCTCCCCGTGTCCCAAGGCAAGGCGATTTTTTTAAACCATGACATCACCCGCACACCCACCCATGTGTTGGCCCATGCAGGCATGCTGCATGTGCCCGAAGGCCGTGGCACCTTGCAGCGCATGATGGTCGAAGAAAACCTGCGCTTGGCTTGGGAAATCCGCCCCAGCGCAGACAGCTTTGAGTCTGCACGCCAAGAGGTTTATCAGCGCTTTCCCCGGTTGCAAGAGCGTCGCCATCAATTGGCTGGCAACCTCTCGGGTGGCGAACAACAAATGCTGGCCATCGCACGCGCCTTGATCAACCGTCCCCAGTTGCTGTTGCTCGATGAACCCTCCATGGGTTTATCGCCGCTCTTTCGGCATGAGGTGTTTCGAATTTTGGCCGACCTGCGCGATACCCGAATGGGCATTTTGCTTGTCGAGCAAAACGTGCGCAGCGCATTGCGACTGGCGCACCGCGCCCATGTGCTGTCTCAAGGGGTATTTACCGCCTCAGGCGATGCCAGTGAATTGGCCAACGACCCAGCCGTTGCAGCAGGGTATTTGGGACATGGTAAATTGAACCCCACCCTCTGATGGCACCCCCATCCGACTGACATTGAGTTCAACAACAGGAGACCTTCGCATGAAACGTTCTAGCCTTATCTTGGCCATGGTGGCAGCCGCTGTGCTGCCCCAATGGACCAGCGCCCAAACCAAGCCGCCCGTGAAAATTGGCTACATCAGCATCCTGACCGGTCCTTTGGCTGGTTATGGCAAAGCCCAAGAGCTGATGGTCAAACTCGCGGTGGAAGACGTCAACGCCAAGGGCGGCATCAACGGCAGCTTGTTGCAAGTCGACAGCGTCGACGCCACCATCGACCCTGGCCAGGCCGTGGTGATGTTTCGCAAATTTTTGGGCGAAGGCCACTTTGGCGTGATCGGGCCCATGACCGGCACCCAATGGGAAACGGTGAGTGCCTTGGCCAATCAATTGAACATGCCCGCCATCACCGCCACCGCCAGCAAGCCGGGCATCACGATCCGACCCTGGACGATTCGCATGCAGCCGCCAGACGACATCTACATTGGTGAAGGTTTTGCTTCCTTTGCCAAGCTCTACCCCAATGTCAAAAATGTGGTGATCACCGCCGATGTGCGCGAAGCCTCTGGCAAAGCCGGTGCAGAGGCCTTTGAAGCCCTGGCCAAAAAGGCCGGTATGAAAATTCTGGGCGTTGCCGAGTTTTCCACCCGCGCCACCGACCTCTCACCTGTGGCCATCCAAATCAAGGGGCTCAACCCCGATGCGGTGCTGGTCTCTGCCCTGGGCCCCAACGCACTGCAACTGGCCAAAGAGTTCAAAACCCAAAACATCACCGTGCCGGTGCTGGCCAACTCGCTGATATGGCCAGGCCCCTTTGTCAACACCGTGGGCGACGCAGGCCGCAACTGGCACACGATTGGTTTTACCACCCCCACCAGTTCCACCGGCGACAACGCGCTGAATTTATCGGCCGTCAAACGCTTCCAAGAGCGGGCCGATGCGTCGCTGGGCAAACCGGCCAACTCGGCCAATTGGTCGTTGAGTTACGACACGGTGTTGGCCTATGCGGACATGATGCGCAACGCCAAGATCGACGGCAACACCGACCCCAAGGTGGCGCGTGAAGCGATCAAAAACGAGTTCATGAAGATCAAATCCTTCAAAGGCATCCAGTCCTACGTCATGCGCGACACCGGCGACATGCACATCCCCGGTCGCGCCTTGGTGGCCGACACAGCCAAAAACGAGTGGCGCTTCGCCGACAAGTGACGCGGCCGCACCCATGAAATAGCCACCCCAAGGATGGCTATTTCATGTCGAAGTGATTTCAAAATCCAAACAAAGCCGCCGGGTTGTCGGTCAATATTTTTTGCCGTGTCGATGCCTGTGGCGCCCAGTCCTTCAACAGGTTAAACAGCTCCACCGAACCAACCTTGTCCGCAAACGACAGGTGCGGATAGTCGCTGCCCCAAATGATGCGCTCTGGCGCGGCATCGATCAGCGCTTGTGCCATGGGCAAGGCATCGGTAAACAGCGGTGCGGTGGCCATGCGGTAAGTACCGGTGAACTTGACCCAGGTGCGGCCATTGCCGTGGCGCAATCGATCCAGCAGTTTGACAAAGCCCGCTTGCGCTGGCCCTTCACGGCCCAAGAACATGCCCATGTGGGCCAGGCTGTGGTCCACGCGCAGTTTGTCCATCACCGGCAACAAAGCCTCGGTCAACCAGCCCGGCAATAAAAAGTCCAGGTGCCAACCCATCTCGGCACAGCGTGCATCCAAGGTTTGGATGCGTGGCAGCAGTTGGTCGACCAAGGCCGCATCAAAGGGCTGAACCGGCGACACATTGATGCGCACACCGCGCACACCCAAAGCGTTCAACCGGGCCAGCTCAGCGTCAGACACATCCTCGTCCACGTCCACAATACCCCGGCAACGGGTGGTGCCCACGGCTTCCATGGCTTGCAACATGCAGGTGTTGTCACGCCCATAAGCCGAGGGCTGGACAAACACGAAACGCACCAAGCCCAAACTGCGGGCCAGCTCCAGGTATTCATTCAAAGGTGCATGGGGCGGTGTATAGCGCAAACCACCGGCATAGGGATGGGCACCGGGTGGGCCAAACACATGGAAGTGGGCATCACAGGCCAACGCAGGGGATGTGAAGGCGGGCGCGCCCTCTGGTTTGAGTGACATCTTGCTCTCCAATCGATCAAAAATACCGTGCGTTCACTGGCTGGTGGTGGCAATGCCCGACTTGCGAATGACGTCCCCCCAACGTGCATGGTCTTTGGTCATGAATTGACCAAAATCGGCGGCAGAGCCGCGCATCACCACAGCCCCGTTGTCTTCCAACTTTTTTTGCAGATCGGCAGATGCCAAGGTGCGGTTGGCCGCCGCGTTGATCTGGTTGATGATGGCCACCGGTGTGCCCGCAGGGGCCATCAAGCCGTACCACACCGATGCCACCATGCTGGGGTAGCCCAACTCGGTGAAGGTGGGCAAATCGGGCAGCAGGCTGTTGCGCTTGAGGCTGACCGCAGCGATGGGGCGCAATTTGCCGCTTTTGATGTGTGGCATCAATGAGGGAATGCCATCGAACATCATGTCCACCTGACCACTGGCCACATCGAGCACAGCCGGTGCCGAGCCTTTATAGGGCACGTGGGTCATGTTGATTTTGGCTTCGGTCTTGAGCAATTCGCCCGACAAATGCGGCGCACTGCCCGTCCCCGCCGATGCAAAGCTCAAGGTTTTTTTCTGCGCCAGCGCCAACAACTCTTTGACCGATGTCACAGGCAACTGGGCGTTGACCGCCAAAATCATGGGGAACTCGGCCAAAGCCGCCACTGGGACCAAGTCCTTGAAGGGGTCGTAGGTGAGTTTTTCATAAAAATACGGCCCAATGCCATGGGTGGAGATGCCCGCTTGCAACACGGTGTACCCATCGGCCACCGACTTGGCCACAAATGCGCTGGCAATGGTGCCGTTGGCCCCTGCTTTGTTGTCCACGATGATGGTGGTGCCCAGCTCTTTGCCAAACAGATCGGACATGGAGCGCGCGACAAAATCAGACGCAGCGCACCGGCTTATCGGGGTATTTGGCCGCAGGGGCTTGTGCCCAGGCTTGCACGGCAAGCGATAGCGTCAAAACAATCCAGCCCTTGCGCGCGTACAACATGATGCATTCCTCTGAAAATTAAAAACATACGGCCCACCCATGCATGCCTTGAATCACAAGGCAGCACACCGCCACGCCGCATTATGCGCAAAGCCATCCAACCCCAGCGTCCATCCCCATGCCATACTCTTTGAAAAAGGTGAATATCCATGCAAATTAAATTGAGCGAGAACTTCCGAGCGGTTTTTTACGCCCCCTTTTATGCCACCTTGGCGCTGGGGCTTTTCAAGAAACAAGGGTTGGACATCCAATTACAGGATTCACCTTCGCCGGGCAGCGGCATCGCCGACATGGAAAAGGGCTTGATCGACGTGGTTTGGGGCGGGCCCCTGCGGGTGATCAAGCAACGCGACACCCAAGTGACCTCACCCAACGACTTGGTGGCCTTTTGCGAGGTGGCCGCCAAAGACCCGTTTTTTTTGGTGGCTCCGCTACAAACCAACGCCTTCGAACTTGCACACCTGCGACATCTCAAATTGGGCACGGTCAGCGAAGTTCCCACCCCTTGGTTGTGCTTGCAACAAGACTTGCGCGATGCAGGAATCGACCCGATGGTTCTGGCCCGGGGACCGGAGCGCAGCATGCCCGAGAACCTGAGCGCGTTGGCGCGTGGCGAGTTGGATGTGGTGCAGTTGTTCGAGCCCTTTGTGTCCCAGGCCGTGGCACAAGGCGTGGGGCAGGTGGTGCACGCCGCACATGCACGGGGTTGGACGGCCTACACCACTTTCATTGCAACCCAAGCGAGCATCGACAAACACCGCGATGCCTTTGAAGCCATGGTCTTGGCCATCGAACAATTTTCGCCTTGGCTTCAAGCCCATGGCACAGATGAACTGGCCAAAGTGGTGCAGCCTTTCTATCCCGACTTGCCCCATTCGATATTGGCCTCGGCCATGGCCCGTTATGCGAGCGCCCAACTGTGGTCATGCCAACGCGCTGTGTCACGCGCTGGCTTTGCCCGCCTGGGTCTGAGCATGCAGTCGTCGGGATTTGTTCGCCACGTTGCCCCTTATGAAGACTGTATAGCCCCGTGGGCCCAGGAGACTGCCGGCCTTTGAAACATCGGTTCAGTTTTCGATTTTGATCTTGGCCGATTTGATCAATGCATCGGTCTGGCGAAAATCACGGCGCACAAACTCAAGCGTTTCGGCGGCACTGAGTTTCATGACCTCAGAGCCTTGCGCCAACATCAGCGCCTGGTACTCTGGGCTGTCAAGCAAGGCATGCACCGCTTGGCGCAACCGCTGCAACACTTCCGGCGGGGTGCCCGCTGGGGCGGCCAAGCTGTACCAAGTGGTCGACTCGTAACCCGGCATGCCCGACTCGGCAAAAGTGGCCACATCGGGGATGAGCTTGGACCGGTCTTTGGTGGCGTAGGCGATGGCGCGCAAGCGACCTGCCTTGATCATGGGCAAGACCACCGACAAGTTGGGCATGGCCGCTTGCACCGCACCACCGAGCAAGTCATTGACCGCTGGCGCAGCCCCGCGATAGGGCACATGCACAATGAACACACCGGCATTGAGTTTGAGCAACTCCATGCCCAAATGCCCCGTGGTGCCTTGGCCCGCCGACCCGTAGTTGAGCTTGCCCGGTTGTGCTTTGGCCAGGGCCAGGAATTCAGACAGGTTTTTGGCTGGTACCGAAGGATGAACCACCAGCACATTGACGGTGTTGGCCACGATGCCCAAAAACTCAAAATCTTTGATACCGTCGTAATTGGTTTTTTGCACCAAGGGGTTGACCACATGCGCTGCCGATGTGCCCAAGAACAAAGTGTGGCCATCGGGCGTGGCCTTGGCCGCCAAACCAGCGCCAATCGATCCGCCGCCACCGGCCTTGTAGTCGATGACCACAGGCTGGCCCAGGTTTTCGCTGAGCACTTTGGCCGCGGCCCTGGCAATCAAATCGGCCGGCCCCCCTGCGGCGAAAGGGTTGATGATGGTGATGGCTTTGGTGGGAAAGGTCTGGGCCTGGGCGGGCACCCAGCCCAAGCCAAGCAAAGCCATCAGTCCTAATGCGCCGAAGCGGCCCCAGGCTTGCGTCATGACGTTCTCCATGTGGGTGATGCCGTGCTTGCGGTGGGCATGAAAGTGCCCAAGAACCGCGCACACGGTGAGCAGGTGCGCGATCTTGACACAAAGTCAAACGCATTTGTGCTCAACGCGGCTTGGCTCATCTTTTGCTGCCGCGCCCTTGGGGCTTCACTGCTTGCGCACCATGTGCAGCAAAGCAGTCCACACCGCCGATTTGTGGACCACGAAGCGCAGTTTGCGCTCATTGGCGATTTCAATGCACAAGCTGTGCCAGTCTCCCAACCAACCCATGCCATGGCTGACACTGACCTTGGTGATGGCGCTGAGCTGCACATGATGGAAGGCCGAGCGGTCATCGTCACTGATGGACTTGTAGAAAAATCCATTGCCCAACAAATACAAAACGCCATTGGGCATGAGCCATCGGCTGCTGGTGTTGGCCGGGCCATAAGCGATGATTTGTTGGTCCATCAACTCCACCGGGATGGACAAATTAACGATGCGCAAAATGCGCTCAGACAGATAATAAGAAAACACCAAACCGGCCAGCACCACCGCTGCCACGCCCCACATTGGCCAGCGCAACAAGGCCCCCACCAAGGCCATCAAAATAAATGGCAACCACAAATCCCAGCGCACCAACCAATGATTGCGGGTCAACAAAATGGAGTTGTTGTCCATCGTGTTGGCTTTGGTGAACATGGGGCTGGCCAGTCGCTCGGGTATCTCCAGCTCCGAGCCACAGTTCTGACAAAACAAGTTGTCAGATGGATTGATCAGCCGACATTGACCGCAAATCATGGGTGCGCATCCTTGGCACGCTCAGCGCGCTCAGGCTTGGTTTTGACGTTGGTGGATGGCTTCAAACTGCTATAAGACATGAAGTTGTACAGGGTGGTGCCACACGCTCGACCTTTTCCAATGGCTCGGCCACCACCATTTGGGTGACACCAGACTGAGTTGCCACTGATTGGAGAGACTGCACAGGCGGCACAGCATGGCCGGGCTCTACACCCAGACGCGACTGCAATTGAGACACGGCCTGCTCAATGGCCATCAAGCGGCCGGCAGATTGGGCACCAGCCAAAGCAAAAGCGCGCAACTCTTGCTGCAATTGCCCCAGCGCCTGCATTTGTTCATTTTGATAGACCACCAGTTTGGATTCGACCTGAGGGACTTTTTGCGCCTCTTCTTGCCGGACCTTTTCGCTTTGGGCCTGCCAATGGGAGAGTTGTTCACTCAAAGTTTGGACTTCAGCGTTGGCAGCCAATCCCTGCATTTGCGCCATCAGTGACTGCAACTGGCGACCTTGCTCGTCAAGGGTGTCTTGCACATCGTGCCAAGCGCGGATCGGCTCTTCAATGGCACCGCTGGATGTCGCGCCGGCCATTTGCTGAGTCCAAGCGTCCATACGGTCGCGCAGCTCTTGCATCATGTCTTGCCATTGGGCAAATTGTTCGGCAGGCAAGTCCGTCGCAGGCGCTGGGGCTTGCAGGGGGGTGGACACTGTTTTGGCCGCCAATTCGGGGGGCAGGATATGGGTTTTCACCGGAGAAGAAACCCCGACGGCATCAATTTGGGCTTTCAAATCGTCCATCAATTGAACCGCTGCCTCGCTGACAGCAGCGTCCACGGTTGCAGCCTGCGCGGCAGCCACAGGCCGCTCTTGAACAGGGTGTCCCTGTTCGGTGTCTTCAGGGTCTGCGCGACTTTGGACGGGGTTGGGCGTGCGTTGGTGCTTGACATAGGCCAACAGGTCGATGCCTTCTTCTTTGATCGGCGCGTCTGCACCTTCCGATTCGTCAAGCTCTTTGGCGACCGGTTTTTTGTTTTTGCCGGGGATCGTGGTCCCGCATTTGCCGCAAAAATTAGCGGTCACCGGCAAGGGGTTGTGGCATTGCAGACAGTTCATCACCGTTTCCCTGTGCTCATTGGACTTCATACAAAAGGCAGGCCACATACCGCTTGTCATGGGCCCGTTCTTCCTGACAATTTTTCACCACCACCGCGCGTGCGTGGCGCAAACTCTTATTGGAGACATAGTCGGCGCAATTGCCCCACTTGCCATCAAAAGCAAAGGCAAACGCTTTGTACTCACCTTCGGCAACCTCTCGCTTTTGCAATTGCTGGAACATTCGCTTACAACTGCCAAACAAGGGGGGCTTGTAAGCCTGGGCAGAAGCGTCCTCCTCGACTTTGCCGCTGGTGCCGTCCATCGCCTGTGACTTGTCTGTCGCGTGCGACACCGTGCTGGGTTGGCTCGCTTCGAGGGCTGTAGCTTGGGCTTGGGAGGGCTTGCCACCATGCGCGCCGTCAGACGATCCGTGAGCCCCCTCGTCGACTGTGGCCTGCCTTGGCTCTGCTTGACCATGGCCTTCATCGGTACGGGTATCGGATGGTTCGCTGTGGGCTTGTTTTTTACTGTCATCTGCCGCCTCAAGCGCGGCGTCATCTGCGGCTTTGACCGCAGCCAAAGCTTGTTCAGCTTGGCGCATCAAACTGCGTGAATAAAAAAACAATGGCACGACCAACCCGGCCGAAAGGGCCGAGATGAGCAGCAATTTGAATAAAGAGCGATCCATTGTTTTTCCGTGAATGTGTACTGTCCACCACATTTCAGTGGCAGCACCACAGTATCGGCTTGAGCCAGAAAATATGAAATAAAACCCACATGAATGTCATCAATAGAATACTTTAAAAGTATAAAAAATATTTTTTGATCGGAAATTGAATTCTTTTATCCCTCCAAGCGCAGTGATGCCGCCCGTCGCCAAACGGCATGAAGCGGTTTTGTTAGCATGGCCCACCAATCTTTGGAGTGACTATGCAGCTGAAATTTTTGTCCACCTGGCCGTTTGCCCTGCTTGGCACTTGCTTGACCTGGATGCTCTTCTTATGCGGCCCAGCGGCATGGGCACAAGATGTCGCCAGCTTTCAAGCGCTGCTGTCTGGCCCCCAGCGCAGCGAGGCCAATGTGGTGCGCGACCCTTTTCGCCACCCAGCTGAGACTTTGGCATTTTTTGGCATCCAATCGAACCACACAGTGGTGGAAATTTTGCCCGGCAGTGGGGGCTACTACATGGAGATATTGGCGCCTTGGTTGCGCGACAAGGGGCGTTACATCGCCGCCAACCGCGACCAATCCTTGCCGCAATACATCCCAGACCACCAAAAACTGCTGGAACGCCTCAAAGCCGAACCCCAGCACTACGACCAGGTGGTGGTGACTGCCTTCAGGGCCGACAACCACCCCATCGCCCCAGCGGGCAGCGCCGATGCCGTCATCAGCTTTCGCAACCTGCACAACTGGATGGAGCGTGAAGAGGTGGTGGAGTCCTTGCGCGCCTTTCACAAGGCGCTCAAACCCGGTGGCGTGCTCGGCATTGTCGACCACCGCGGGCGCAATGACCAAAGCCAAGCCCAGCAAATGGCGGCAGGGTATGTGCGCGAAGATGTCGCCATCGCCTTGATAGAGGCCAACGGATTTCGCCTCACCGGGCGAACCGAGATCAATGCCAACCCCAAAGACACCAAAGACTATCCAGAAGGGGTGTGGAGCCTGCCGCCGACTTACCGCATGAAAGATGTGGATCGCGCGAAATTGCAAGCCATCGGGGAGAGTGATCGCTTTACCCTGCGCTTTGTCAAGCGCTGACTGGGGTCAGATGGCGTATCGCGCGCCCAATTGCTGATGCCAGCTGTGCCAGTCGCGTCCAGCGTGGACATGGCCGCAATGGGGACAGGTGCGATCGGCTTGAGGGGTGTCGTAGAAGGACGCAAATGCCTTTGGCAAATCCTCCACGATGCTTTCCAGTTGAACTTCGCGCCGCGCCACCAAACCCGCGCACTGAGAGCAGTACCACTCAAATCCATCCAGTTCACCCTGGGGACGGGCACGCTCGATGACAGTGCACAAACTGCCTGGCTCTGAGCGCTGGGGTGAATGACGCACATGCGCTGGCAACAAAAAAACGTCGCCCTCGCGCAAATGGATGCGCTCAAACTTTCCACGGTCGGCAATCAACAATGAGGCTTGCCCTTTGAACTGATGGAAAAACTCCTCCAGGGGATCATCGTGAAAATCGGTGCGCTGGTTGGGCCCACCCACGACCGTGCAAATGAGGTCTGAGTTTTTCCAAATTTGCTGGTTGCCCACCGGCGGCTTGAGCTCCGCTGAATGGGCCTCAATCCATTGGGGAAAGTTCAAAGGCGCGCTGTAATGCGTGGCGGAGGGTCGGTTGTGATCGGACATGGGCGGCCTCGCGGGGGTGAAGGGTTCAAGTATCGTGCTTGTTTTGTTTGCATTCAATTCAACATTGCAACCCACTTTGTGCAAACGCACTCACCACTTGGGCATGTTCGGCTTCGGTCAGTTGCAGCAAAGGGCGGCGCACTTTGCCACCATGCTGCCCCAATTGCTCTTGCCAGACTTTGGCGTGGGCCTGGGGCTTGCCCTTGGGTTTGCTGTCTTTGAAGGCCTTGCGCACAGGCTCCAAGCTATCGCGCACCTTGCGGGCAGCAGCATGGTCACCGGCAAAAGCCAGGCGGGTGTATTCATTCATGCGCTGGTCTTTTTTGGTTTGCAGCAAAAAAGGCGGCGTCGAGCACAAATAAAGCTTCCAGTTCAGCTCGATGATGTTGTCGAGCCATTCTTCTTCTGAGGGGTTGCTCACATGAATTTTGTGGCCAGCCAACTCGGTCAGGCGGATGTAATGGGCGCGGTCGCTGCTGTATTTGATGGCCACCACGCTGGGCAAATCGGCAATGCGGTTGCACAACTCAGGCGTCATGGTGTAGCCGCAATCGGGGTGGTTCCACATCGCCATCCCAAGGTTGACCTGCTCTGACAGGTAACGGTAGTACTCGAAAATGGTCTCGTCAGTGTCAGCACCAAAGTGCAGCACTGGGCTGTGCACGATGATGTAATCGGCACCGATGTCTTGCGAGTGTTGGGCCAACTCCAAAACGGTATCGAGTTGGGTATCAGAGCAAGAGGTGATGATCCCGCATTGGCCCACACCGCCGCGGTTGCCCGCCAAGCGGGCTTCGTCTACGGCAATTTCCATGAGTTTTTTTCGGTCGCCCATCGACATGGAAAAAAACTCTGCCTGTTTGCCAGCGATGAACAAACCGCCCAACTGCAAGTCGCGGATCCAATGGCGCAAGTTATCGCGGTAAGCGGCCTCATCGAGTCGGCCTTGGTCATCAAATGGGGTGAGGTTGGCAGCCCAAACACCGGTCAGGTGATCGCGGGCATATTCTTTGGCTTCAGATTTTTTGTATTTCATTTGCTGTCTCCATGTGTGTTGTTATGCATGGCTTGCCAAAGTTGTTGGGCACGCAAAGGCAGTTGCAAATCCACCTCACCCAAGATAGACAAAGCGTCCCGGGCAGCGCTCATGATAGCCGCTGGCACACCTATGCAACCGGCTTCGCCCACCCCCTTGGCCCCCAATGGATTCAACGGGCTGGGGGTGTGCATGGAGTGCAGTTCAATGGGTGGCATGTCATCGGCCCGAGGTACGGCGTAATCCATCAAAGAGCCCGTCAGCAGTTGGCCTTCGCTGTCGTAAACCAGTTGCTCCATCAAGGCCTGACCTATGCCCTGGGCCGCACCACCGATGAGTTGGTCTCGCACCAAACCCGGCTGCAAACTCAGACCCGCATCATCCACCCACAACAAGCGTTCGATCCGGGGTTGACCTGTTGCCGCATCCACCGACAAACGCACCATCACACACCCGCTGGCCCACGCTTCTTGGGCCTCAAAACGGGTCTCGGCAATCAGGGGCAGGGGCATGCCTTGTTGGCGCTGGGCAAGCAAATCGCGACAAGCCTGGACCACCGCACTTCCCCCAATCGCACTGCTGCGGCTGGCCAATGCGCCAATGCCAGGCGGGCAAACATCGGTGTCACCCATCACCACTTGCACACGTTCCAAGGGCACACCCAAGTGTGTTGCTGCCAATTGTCCAAATGTGATGGCATGTCCTTGGCCTTGGTCGGGGCTGCCGCTGGCCAGCGTGATGTCCCCATTGGCATGCCAAGTGACACGGGCAGACTCCCACCCTTGCCCGCAAGGTTCTACATACATGGCCACACCCAGCCCCACCCATTCTCCTTGGGCGCGGCGCGCGCGCTGCAGCGCGCG
>RFXS01000140.1 GCA_009921465.1 Betaproteobacteria bacterium | reverse complement strand
GGCGAATGATTTGGTAGTTGGCCAAAGCATGGGGTGCCGCAGCTGATGCGGTGGATGCATCGACAGTACCCAAGAAGCCTTGGGGATTCGATGTCAGATTTTGCTCAATTTGCATAACGTTCTCGGTGGTCAGTGTCGGTTCTAAATTCTGGTTGGCTGCAGCCTTGCAGGCGCTTGGTTGAGCAGTCAATCTGGGTCGTCAAAGTGGCGTGTTTTTTGGTTTTTCACCGAAAAGTGTCTTTGGCGTTGAGACACTATATCTGGGGTCTGGGGTGAATTCAAGCCACTAGGGGTAGTGTACAGGCTGCTACGGGGCTGCGCAAAGATCTTGACAAAGAGGGCAGCACTTGTGCTAGTTACAAAGCGCTGATTTGGGGCATCAAAACGGTGCCCTGCAATGCGCATCAAATCTGCCTATTTGCATGGCCATTGAGGACTGGCGTGCTTTGGCTTGCATTTGCCTGCGCTAAGCCTTGCAAATTCAGGCATTTAAGAATTCCCCTGCTGTGGCAAGTGACAAGCATGCGCTTGCTTGGTGCAAAAAAACGGCCTGGAGCGCATGCAAAATATTTTTCAGGGTCTCGAAAAATATTTCAAAATTCGGGAAAGTACTGAGGCGGCCATGCGACATTTTTTTGCAACAGCGCCCAATCAAATCCAGGTCCAGGATCTTTTTTACGACCTGGTGCAATGTGCTCGTGACCGGCCAGATGCGCGATGGGGTAGTGTTGTTTCAGAGCGTTGCAAAGTTGCGACAAACTTTCGTACTGGGCAACTTCAAAAGTGTCACTTTCCAAGCCCTCCAGTTCAATGCCAATCGAGTCGTCATTGCAATTGCTGCGGCCACGGTAATGCGATGCGCCCGCATGCCAAGCGCGATCGTCGCAGCTGACAAACTGCCATATTTTTCCTTGGCGCTCAATGAAGAAATGCGCAGACACTTCGAGGCCGCGGATGCTTTGGTAGTAAGGATGGGCATCCCAATCGAGTTGGTTGGTGAACAACTGATGCACCGCTTGCGTACCGTATTCGCCCGGTGGCAAACTGATGGCGTGAACCACGATCAAATCGATTTGGGCTTGCGGCGGCCGAGCGCCATGGTTGGGCGATGGACATTTTTCTGCCGCCTCGCACCACCCGTTTTGCCAAAGATCGAAGCGCATGCTTAGGACGGGGAGTCAGAGGCCGCTTGGCGGTGCGCCTGTGAACAGTAAATGCCGCGTTGCCCAGTCACCATGTCGGCCGTGGGCATGTGCACACCGCAGTGGCTACAAGCCTGCATGGGGCTGGGCTCTGAGGTGGCGGCGGTGTCAGGGGAAGACGGGGTTTCTGGCGACTTTGTCTTGCGATCGTTCAAGGCATTCAATCGGTTTCTGCGCCACAGCCAAACCGCAAACAAAATCGTCAGCAGTAAAAGCAGAAATTTCAAAGGCTGCGTCCCAAAATAACTTCCAGCACGAAGCGAGAGCCGGCATAGGCCAACAACAGCAAAGTGGCGCCCGTGTAGAGGACACGAACAGCACGTCGGCCGCGCCAGCCAAATTGGTGTCGGCCAAGCAACAAAGCACCAAAGGTGAGCCAGGACAGGATTGAGAACACGGTTTTGTGGTCCCATTTCCAATGCACACCTGCGGCGCCATACAGCTGCTCGCCAAATACAAAGCCCGCAATGAGCGTCAGGGTGAGCAGCACAAAGCCCAACATCACAAATCGGAACATCAACCTCTCAAGCGTCAGCAAAGGCAGGCCGCTTTTGTTTTCATTGCCTTGTCGAATTTCAATTTCAGCACTGGTCATGAGGGCTGCATGAACCACAGCTGCAGCAAACATGCCATACGAGGCTATGCCCAAGGCCCAGTGCATCGGTAACCAAATGGAGGCGCTCACTTGTAGTGCTTGGCCAGGAAACACCCAAGCCAGTGCGACAGCGGCGCTGCCCAGAGCGGCCATGGCCCAACGTGCTTTGAGTTGGGGAAAGTATTGGCTTTCGACAGCGTAGGCCGTCAGGACCCACCAGACCGTGACGGACAATGCAGGTGCAAAACCAAAACGAGGCGTTTCACCCATGAGGCCGATGCCAATGGTGGCGCCATGCATGAGCCATGCAAGCCACAGATAACGACGTGCCAAGCTGGGGCCCATTCGAGCCGCCGTGATGGCGGGAATGGCATAGGCGATGGCAGTTAAAAGCGTCAACCACATCGCCAAATCAGATGGACTGGCTAAAATCATGCTTCCTAGTTTAGCGTTTTGAGCCCTTGCAATTTGGCAATCGCTTCAAAACCTAGCGGTTTATGAGAAATTTTTCCTATGGCTTCCGCCCTCACCGACAAACTCTCGCAACTTGTTAAGCAAATCAGTGGCCAAGCACGGATCACAGAGTCCAATGTCACGGACATGCTGCGCGAGGTTCGCATGGCGTTGCTGGAGGCCGATGTGGCCTTGCCGGTGGTGCGTGATTTCATCGCCCGTGTGAAAGAAAAAGCCCTTGGGCAAGAGGTGCTGGGTTCTTTGAAACCTGGTCAAGCCTTGGTCGCCATTGTGAACCGCGAGTTGGCGGCCACCATGGGCGAGGGGGTGGCCGACATCAACTTGGCCGCGCAACCACCCGCTGTGATTTTGATGGCGGGTTTGCAAGGTGCAGGTAAAACCACCACCACCGCCAAACTGGCCAAGCACCTGATTGATAAGCGCAAGAAAAAAGTGCTCACCGTTTCGGGCGACGTGTACCGCCCGGCGGCCATCGAACAGCTCAAAACCGTGACCGCTCAGGCCGGCGCCGAATTTTTCCCGAGTAGTCCGGACCAAAAACCGGTCGCTATCGCGCTGGCGGCGCTGGACTACGCCAAACGCCATTTCTTTGATGTGCTCTTGGTCGATACCGCCGGCCGCCTGGCCATCGACGAGTTGCTGATGCGCGAAATCCAGGATCTGCACGC
>RFXS01000139.1 GCA_009921465.1 Betaproteobacteria bacterium | reverse complement strand
CGCTTTGGTTTGAGCTACCGCGCTGTGGCCGCCGACAGTGGCGCCATTGGTGGCGATTTGAGCGAAGAGTTCCAAGTGATTGCGGCCACCGGCGAAGACGCCATTGTGTATTGCCCCGAAAGCGATTACGCCGCCAACATGGAAAAGGCGGAGGCTTTGGCGCCTGCGCAGGCGCGGCCTGCCGCCTCCAAGCCCCAAACCCTCACACCCACACCTGGCAAGAGCACTTGCGAAGATGTGGCGGCCTTGTTGAACGTGCCTCTGTCGACCACCGTCAAGTCCTTGGTCTTGGCCACGGACGACACCGACGAGCAAGGCAACATCAAGGCTTCCAAAGTGTGGCTCTTGTTGTTGCGCGGCGATCACGACATGAACGAAGTCAAAGTGGGCAAGCTGCCGGGCCTCAATGCCGGTTTCCGCTTTGCCACTTTGGCTGAAATTGAAGACCACTTTGGCTGCAAGCCAGGTTACCTGGGCCCCTTGAATTTGAAGAAGCCCTTGAATGTGGTGGCCGACCGTGAAGTGGCCGTCATGGCCGATTGGATTTGCGGTGCGAATCAGCCCGACCACCACATCACTGGTGTGAACTGGGGCCGTGATGTGCCCGAGCCCATGATGGTGGCCGACTTGCGCAACGTGGTGGCCGGCGATGCGTCACCCGATGGCAAAGGTCCTTTGGCCATTGAGCGCGGCATTGAAGTGGGTCACGTGTTCTATTTGGGCACCAAGTACAGCCAAGCCATGAACGCTACGTTCTTGGATGAAAACGGCAAACCTCAATTCTTGGAAATGGGTTGCTACGGCATTGGCGTCACGCGCTTACCCGCTGCGGCCATTGAGCAAAACCACGATGCCAAAGGCATTATTTGGCCCGACGCCATTGCGCCTTTCACGGTGGTGATTTGCCCCATTGGGGCCGACCGCAGCCCCGATGTCAAAGCAGCTTCAGAAAAGCTCTACGCCGACTTGATGGCGGCGGGTGTGGATGTGCTGCTCGACGACCGTGGCGAGCGTCCTGGCGCTATGTTTGCCGATTGGGAACTCATTGGTGTGCCTCACCGCGTGACGCTTGGCGACCGCGGCCTGAAAGAAGGCAAAGTGGAATACCAACACCGCCGTGATGAAGCAGCAACAGCCGTTGCGCCTGCCGACATCGCAGCCTTCGTGTTGGCCAAGTTGGGTCACTAAGCCGAAAGCACGGCGCATGAATTTGCAACGTCGCAAATTTTTGCGCCAACTTCAGCGGGGCAGTGGCGCTGCAGTCTTGGGTGGCCCAGCCATCGCGTTGACCGCCTTCTTGCTCAGGCCTGTTCATGCGGGCAACCAAGCCGAAGAAGAGTTGTCGGACTCTGTTCGCACCGCACTCAGTCAGGCCATTCGACAAAGTGCGCCCCCCGAGCCTGTCTTGCGCACGGCCCTAGAAAAGCAAAAGTTCAATGCTTGGTTGAGCCATGCCTCACAACGTTTGCGGCAATGGATGAGCCATCCGGAGGACAGACAAGAATTCCTGAGCACCCTCTGGTACGAAGCACGCCGGTCTGAATTGTCACTGTCGCTGGTGTTGGGTTTGATCGAGGTTGAGAGCGGCTTCAGAAAATACGCCATTTCTTCTGCTGGCGCTCGCGGCTTCATGCAGGTCATGCCTTTTTGGACGCGAAGCATTGGCGATGGCAATGAAAGTGCCTTGTTCCATACCCAAACCCAACTTCGTTTTGGGTGCGTCATCTTGCGGTACATGTTGGAGCGAGAAAACGGCAACTTGTTCTATGCCTTGGGACGCTACAACGGCAGCCGAGGACAAGCCGCCTATCCGCAAACAGTGTTGGCCGCACAAAAAAAATGGCTGCAGTCCATCGACTGAAGCCATTTTGCGGACAAGCTTCTGTGCAGAAGCTTGCGAATAGTCGTTTGATTATTCTTTGGGTGTGGTGCCCAGCACTTGGACCATCTCTCCGGATTCATACATTTCCATCATGATGTCGGAGCCACCGATGAACTCGCCTTTGACATAGAGCTGAGGAATGGTGGGCCAGTTGCTGTATTCCTTGATACCTTGGCGAATTTCAGCATCGTCTAGCACGTTGACTGTTTTGACCGTCTTGGTGTCGACACCGCAGGCTTTCAAAATTTGAATAGCACGGCCAGAGAAACCGCACATGGGGAAGCTGGCGCTGCCTTTCATGAACAGCACAACGTCGTTGTGTTT
Organism: Betaproteobacteria bacterium; assembly: GCA_009921465.1. Taxonomy (GTDB): domain Bacteria; phylum Pseudomonadota; class Gammaproteobacteria; order Burkholderiales; family Burkholderiaceae_C; genus Limnohabitans. The sequence continues at coordinate 734 of RFXS01000139.1, read as the reverse complement.
GACCAAATCATCAATGCGGGCTTGTGTATCGCTCATAGGATTCCTCGTTGTCTTTCCGGTGTCTTCAATGGGGGTGATTATTTCATGTTGAAAGGGCTTGTGCTGTTTAGGGTCAATTTTGCCCGCCAGAGCACCGCTCAATGCCTGCCAAGTCTGATTTGGACTGAACTTGCTTGTAACCCGCAGCGTCTAGCAAAGCGCGAACTTGTGCTGCTTGCTGCCACCCGTGTTCAATCAGCAACCACCCTGTGGGCGCCAAGTGAGATTTGGCATTTTGCACAATGTGACGAATGTCTGCCAGGCCATCGTTGCCGCTGACCAAAGCTTCTATGGGTTCGTGCTGTAGCAGGGCCAAATGCGGGTCTTGAGCTTCAATGTAGGGCGGATTGGCTGCAATCACATCAAACTCGCCCGAGACTTGGCTGAACCAATCGCTTTGCAGAAAGCTCACGTCCAAAGCCAATTGATGCGCATTGTGCTTTGCCACATTCAATGCGGCGGTGCTGGCGTCCACGGCGGTCACACATGCATTCGTCTGATGAGATTTGAGGGCCAAGGCAATGGCCCCGCTGCCCGTTCCTAAATCCAAATAGCGCGGTGCTTGAAAGGATTGACCGCATGCCAAGGCCCACTCCACCAAAGTCTCCGTGTCGTCTCTGGGGTCCAAGACACGCTTGTCGATGTTCAGGGTCAAGCCAAAAAATTCTTTTTGCCCCACGATGTAGGCAACTGGC
>RFXS01000138.1 GCA_009921465.1 Betaproteobacteria bacterium | reverse complement strand
GGCTCCCGCCGATGGCAATACATTGCTGTTTGGAGATATTGGTCCGCTGGCCATCAACGTTACTCTTTTCCCTTCGTTGCCCTTTGATCCGACGCGCGACTTCGAGCCAATCGCACGCGTTGCAGTTTTCCCTTGGGTCATAGTGGCCCACCCTTCGTTAGGCGCCAAAAACCTGAACGAAGTCTTTGCAATCGCCCGCAAGACCCCTGGCGGGCTCGCTTTTGCAACTCCAGGCCAAGGAACGCCCATGCACCTTACCGGCGCACTTTTGCAAAAGGTCAGCGGCGCGGAATTTGTTCATGTTCCCTATAAGGGCGGTGGTCCCGCCACGTTGGACGTTGTTGCAGGCCATGTCAAGCTGGGCATCGTGGGCTTACCACCGGCCGTTCAACACATCCAAAGCGGGGCACTCGTCGGAATCGGGCTAAGCACGGCCAACAGGTCCCCGCTGGCACCCACAATCAGCCCACTCAGAGAGAGTGGACTTCAAGATTTTGACGCCGGCGTCTGGTACGGCATTTTGGCGCCACGAGGCACACCAAAAGCAGTTGTTCAACGCATTAATGCTGCCGTCGCTTTTGCACTTCAGCAACCACACAACATTGAACGTCTAGCAAAGACTGGCGTAATGCCTTGGTTTACGACGCCTGATACATTTCGCTCTTTCATTGAATCCGAAGGACGCCGATGGGCACCATTGGTGAAGGAGTCTGGCGCTAAAGTTGAATGAAAAAATATGAGAATCACGCGAATCAGATGCTGCACCGTGAACCGCCGTTATGACGGCAAGGCCAGCAATACTCGCCACGCATGGCACAGTAAAAACTATGTTCTCGTGGAGCTCACGACACAAAGTGGACTGACCGGGCTTGGCGAAATGTATTGCGATGGCGGCGGCTCGCCGCAGGTTGCTCAAACCATGATTGAGTACGAAATCGCGCCATATGTCATTGGACGCGATCCCTACCAGAGAGGAGCGATTGTCCAATCGCTGATGGATCGACTCGCTTTAAGTGCGCGCGGCACTGCTGGATCCATCGCAATATCTGCAATTGATATCGCCTTGTGGGATTTGCTCGGGCGCCGCGGCGGCCTACCCTGCTACCAACTACTCGGAGGCAGCAGCAATAAGGTTTCTGTCTACGCATCGGGTGGCATGTTTGGCGTCGGCATCACGCCATCCACTTTGGCAGCGGAAATGAAAGCGGCTCAGTCGATGGGGCTACTTGGCGCCAAAATTAAGGCAGCTGCAGGCACATTAATGGAAGATGTCGAGAGAGTTGCAGCAGTCAGAGATGCGATCGGATCTGGAAGCCCGCTGATGGTCGACGCCATGTTTTCTCCGACCGTTGCCTCAGCCATTGAGCTGGGCAAAGCCATGGCGCCATTCAACCTTCACTTTCTTGAGGCGCCAACTGCTATGCACGATGTGGTCGGTTGGGGCAAAGTTGCCTGTGCCACCGGCCTCAGTTTGGCAGGGCCAGAGTTGAGTGACGACCGCGACTTGATGTTGAGAATGCTGCAAGCCGACGTCGTTGATTACCTCCAATACGACGTTGCGATTGCGGGCGGCTTGACCGGGGGGCTGCAACTCGCCGCATTAGCCCACACCTACCGCCGCAAAGTAACATTGCACTGTGCTGCTTCGGCTGTGGCCATGGCTGCTGCCGCGCATCTAGGCGCAGGAATGGGCCCCAGTTTGTGCGACGGACTAGAGTTCCACTTGATGCATGACGGTTTGCGTAATCTACTCTGGGCAGGAGGTTGGCGTCTTTCCGAAGGGCAGCTTACCGCGCCGGCCAGCCCCGGGCTGGGCATCTCGCTGGGTTCCGATGAGCTTGAGTTACTGGAGGCTGGTGTATGTTGCGAGGACTGAATTGGGGCCACCGCCGCGCGATGGGGCCAATGGACGGCATCTCGTTGCATATCAGCGCAGAAATTGGAACTGAGTTGGTTTGGGACCAACAAACCCTCGGAGGGTTTGAGCACGGGCTTGTTGCAAGTGTGGCCGACCGTTACGACTTGGTCGTATTCGACCATCCCTTCTGCGGAAGCATTGCAAGCGAAGGCCTGTTGACACCCTTGGGCAGACACTTGCCTGACCTGAATGCTGGTCAATTCATCGGCAAGTCCTTCGAAAGCTATTGGTACAAAGACGAACTTTGGGGTTTACCGATAGACGGAGCGACACAAGCCGGTGTCTATCGTCCAGATCTGCTTTGCGAATTGAACCCGCCAGACAATTGGGGTGGTGCGATCGAAATAGCACGAGCATTACGCAGAAAAAACCTTTGCATGGGCATACCTACCCTCGCGCCCCATGGCATTTTGGCCCTATTGGCGCTTTGTGCCAACCTGGGACACCCATGGCCGCAAGACCAGTCGGAAGCGCAGATAGATAAACAGAAGTTAATGCAGGCCGTGGAAATGCTAAGCGAAGCCTGCTCACTTTCGCACCCCGCTTGCACCGGCATGAATGCCATCGATTTGCATGAAGCGATGTGCAACTCGGACACCATCGCTTATTGCCCTATCACTTATTTCTACCTTTGCTACGCCTTACCAGACTATAAAAATCCATTGCGATTCTGTCCCTTTCCAGGCACCGATGGCAGCCCTAACGGTTCGGTTCTTGGGGGCACCGGTCTAGGCATCACGCGCTCATGCAAGGACGTCAATATTGCGCTGAAGCTATTGCGCTACCTTAGCAGTCGATCCGTTCAAGTCAATTTCATGTTGGCCGGCGGTCAGCCAGCTCGATCGGAACCCTGGACTGGCATGCCTGAGGACAAACCTTTTGCATCGGCCCACCAAATACTAAAGGACACAATGACGACGGCCTGGATGAGGCCCAGATTTGCGGGCTATATTCCATGGCAAGCTGAAGCTGGGAGGCTGACCGAGCGCCTCGTGAGGAAAGAGCTAAACGCCAAGAATTTTTGCGATCAACTTTTGGCCAGTTGGGAAGCC
>RFXS01000137.1 GCA_009921465.1 Betaproteobacteria bacterium | reverse complement strand
TCAACCCGCCGCCCACACCGAGCACAAAGTAGACCAAGCCACACAGGCCAAAGACCCAAGACACATCGGCGCGGGGCACTTGGAATTCGCGCGAAAAATCGGCAAAAAATGCGGCAAAGGAATAAGACACGCCAAAGATCAGTGCCAAGCTGCAAAAGGCTGCAGCCACCACCCACCAAGCCCCAGCTGGCTCGGTTGTTTCTGGAGCGTGCGTGTTGGCGCTCAAGCGCGGGGGACCGATTCCATCTCGCGGCGAATTTTGTAGGCATGGGTTTGGGTGTCCATGGCCACGTCGTCCCAGCTCAGGCTTTGCCCTTGCGCGACCGGGCGCAACACCTTCACACCGTGCGCCAAGCCCAAGGGCAAGCCACCCATGCGCAAGGACGTGGCCGCTGGCAACAACTTGCCCCATACCGTGTAACCGCCCTCGCCGTCGAGCATTTCGCCCGGTTTCAAGTCGCGTTTGGCGGTGGCCACCACATCGGCATGCCACCCTGTGGCAACGCCGGTGGGTTCGCCGCGCAAAGCCACGCTGGCCACGCTGACACCCACCTCCAAACCGATCAAATGCCAACGCTTGTACAAGGTGAAGTAGCGCCCACTGGGGTCGGTGTGGGCGTTGTATTCCTCGAAACAGTTTTTGATGTAGTCGGTCTCGGCCTCGACCGTGACCCACACCCCCATGCGGATGTCGTAGGGGATCTTGCGGCCATCGGGCTCCAAGCTGGAGATCACCTCGACCATGCCTTTGCGCTCGAGCACACCACCCTCGCTGATGGGGCGGGTGACATAGGGGATGTCTTCCACGCTGGCGGGCGGGTAAAGCAAGCCATTGCTGGGCACACCCAACCCCGTCGCGTTGGCCACCGCCGTGCTTTCGATCGACGGCTTGGAGCCATCCAAAAAGCTGTTGAACATTTTGGGGTTGAGTCCCCCGCGCACGGCCTGCTCGGGAGTGAGGCCGTAGTAGCCCCAAACGGTCTCGGGCGTGGACTGGGCAAAGTGAGGTAGCCATTTGTGGCCACGGCCAGCAGCCACCACCGGAAAGCCACAGGTGCGCGCCCAATCGACCAGGTCGCAAATCAATGCCGGTTGATCGCCAAACGCCAGCGAGTAAACCACCCCGGCAGCCTGCGCACGGCGCGCCAGCAAAGGGCCGCAAAAGGCATCGGCTTCGACGGTGACGTTGACCACGTGCTTGCGTTGGGCAAAGGCCTCCAAAATATGGTCCACCGCGTGCAAGGGCGAGCCCGTGCATTCGACCACCACGTCAATGGCCGGATGGCGCACCAAGGCCTGCCAATCATCGGACACATGGGTGGAGCCGTGTTGTACGGCTTCATCGAGTGACTTGGCTTGAAGCCTCTCAGCCGCCCAGCCCACGCGGGCCAGGTTGGTGTGCACGCCCGCGGGTGACAAATCGGCAATGCCCACCAAATGCACGCCCGGGGTGCGCGGCACTTGGGCCAAATACATCGAGCCGAACTTGCCAGCACCAATCAGGCCAATGCGAATCGGCCGCTGGCTGGCCGCACGCTCGAGCAGTTTGGCATGCAGATTCATGTGGCCACCGCAAAGTCTTCGCTGGAGGTTTCCAAGGCGCTGGCGGGCATGCCATTTTTCCAGGGCACATCGACCGGGTAATTTTTGAGCAAGCAGTTGTCGGGCAGGCACTCGATGGGGGCAAAGTCGCGGTGGGCGATGTACTCGGGGCGCTTGTGACGGCGAATGTGGTTGCTGACCGCACACAAGCTGAGGTAGACGCTGACGCGGTTCCAAGGTGAGAGGTTGCTCGTGGAGGCATGCACCAGGCAACTGTGGAACAAAATCATCGAGCCGGCCGGCCCGGTGGGGCTGACGATGCCGCCGTTTTTGCCACCCGCGCGGGCCACCAGTTGCGTGATGAGGTCGTTGTCCACCGTCCACAAAGGGTAGCTGGTGGTGGTCAGGTCGTGCTTGGCGTTGACCACGCCTTTTTTATGGCTGCCCGGGATGAACATCAGCGGGCCATTGAAAGGGTTCACATCGTCCAAAAAGATGGCCACGTTCATGGCACGCTCGGTGGGCATGTGGTCGTCGTTGAGCCAAGTGCCGTAGTCTTGGTGCCACTGCCACACGTCCCCCTCAAAGGCCATCTTGCCGTTGATCTTGAACTGGTGCATGTACACGGGCTCTTGAAACAATTGTTGCACTGGATCAATCATGCGCGGGTGGCGTGCCAACTTGGCAAACGGCTCGCTGTACATGTGAGCTGCAAAATTGGTGCGCACCGCATCGCTGCCTTTTTCGCGCACATTGAACGCTTCGCGCCGGCTGTACAGCTCGGGCACCTCGGCATTGAGCGCAGCGGTCTCCTGTGGGGTGAACAACCCAGGGAAAAACAAATACCCATCGCGGTCAAAGGCCGCAATTTGTTCAGGGCTCAGGTTCATGATCGGTCTCCTCAGTGGGGTGTGCTCAAAGTGGCTTTGTTGTGAGCGCAGTTTAAGTGCAGCCCCGCTCACCGGCATGTGCCTGCGCGACAGCCAACCGAATACCTTGGTGTCGGTTCTGCGACAGGTGTCATTTTTTTGAATACCAAAAAACTAATATTTTCGACAATGTCGAAACATTTGCAGTCGATTTTCAGACGCATCCCTCAAAGCGTCCGAAAGTCGTCGGTTTTAAATCAACAAATAAAATAAGGCATTAATAATTGTTGATTATATCAATATATTGAATACCTAAGTGTCTGTTAACCGACGATTTTGAATCCATTGTGCCGTTCAAACTGCAGTTTGGCCGACACCCGAGGGCAAGGCCGTGGCCCATTCGCGCAGCTTAAAACGCTGGATTTTGGCGTTTTCGGTGCGCGGCAAGTGGGTCACAAACTGGACCGAGCGCGGGTATTTGTAGGGCGCAATGCGCTGCTTGACCCAGTCTTTCAGTTGGTCGGCCAATGCCACGTTGCCCACGGCATCGGCACGCAGC
>RFXS01000136.1 GCA_009921465.1 Betaproteobacteria bacterium | reverse complement strand
CAGCAGCATTGCCGTTGGCATTGGCCGCTGGCGTGAACACCAACTTATTGGCCGTGATGTCGGCCGCTGTAATGACCTGGTTCAAGGTCACATCCATGGCGTTCAATTGCAGCTTGCCCGCTGCAGGCAAGGTGGTGATCTTCACACTCGCCAGCGCATCACCAGTGTCAATGTCGATGAACCCAAAACTCGACAAGCCAATCGTCAACGCCGTGTCTTCGGTGCCCGTCACCGTGACATCGGCAGCAGTCGGAGCATCGTTGACCGCCGTCAGATTGATCGTCAACGCGTAATCAGCGGTCGACAAGACCGTGCCATCGAACACCTTGAATTTCAAACTTACAGCAGCATTGCCGTTGGCATTGGCCGCTGGCGTGAACACCAGCTTATTAGCCGTGATGTCGGCCACTGAAATGGCCTGGTTCACGGTCACCGCGTCATTGCCCAAGCGCAATTGCCCTGCCACAGGCAATGTGGTGATGGTCACGCTTTGAAAAACATCGGCGCTGTCAGCGTCAGTGAATCCAAAATGGGTCAACGCCATGTTCAATGGAGCGTCTTCGGTGCCCGTCAATGTTGCATCGGCTGACGTAGGGGGTGTACTGACCTGCAGGGTCAAAGTTTTTGCAAGAGAAGGCTCGTCTTTACTATCCACCACGGAAAAACTGAGGGCGTCGGCATAGGTGCCGGACCGCGTGGTGTTGGGCGTGTAAACCAGCTGGGCTAATTCTGAAAGCAATATCTTGTAACCGTCGCCCACCGCAAAGGAGTTACCGTTGAGCTTCAAAGATCCTGTCGTTGGCAACGTGTAAATCATCACCGCAGACAAGGCATCGCCCACATCCACATCAGCAAATGGAAAATCCGCCACAGCAAAGGGATGGGTTGCGCTCTTGGCCATCGGCAACGCCGAATCCATTGTGGTTGGCGCTGAGTTGGTTTTGATGACTGCATTGGTGGCGTTGGATGTGACCGTCTCCAACTTGCCTAAACCGTCGTAATAGCTCACATTGACGCGGAGCAAACTGCCAGCATCAGCCAGCACCGGCTTGTAAGACGCTGTGGCCGATCCCGTGATTTCAGTCCAGTGGGCCCCGCTGTCCACACTGCGCTGCCAGGCATACACCAAAGCACCCAAAGTGTCGGCATCCGCCAAAGTCGTGGTATCGACGGTGAACGAAGTGCCTTGCGTCACCAAGGTAGTGGGAACTGTTGCTACGCCTGTTGGGGCGTGGTTGCTTGGGTCAGAAATACCAATCGACAGCGGTGTGACACTGTTACCGTCGTATGCGGTATCGGTACTCGTCACCGTGAAGGCCAAAGTGGAGGCTACATTGGTGCCTTCAACCTTGCCATCGTTGTTGGCTTGCACAGTCACGGTTTGCACCGTCGCGTAGTTGGAAGGGGTAAAAATCAGCGTTCGCGCAGACAACACAAACTGATTGCCCGAGTCCGCCAGGCTGACTTTCACTTCCGCTGTTGGGGCGGCCTTGAGAGAAAAACCAATCGACTCTTGGTAGGTGGCATCGCTGCTGGCGGCACCTTCGGTCAAACTCAGGTTGCTGTCTGTCGTAACGTTCACGCCCACGGCGTCAGACACCACGCGCAGGGTTTGCTGCACTTGCGAGCTCACACCCGAGTTGTCTGGGGCATTGGTGCTGTCAAACGCCATCACCTTGAGCTTCAAGTCACCCAGTGTCGAGCCGGTGTACACATAGGCAGTTTGCAACTGCGCAGCCGTCATCGAGGTGCCGTTGGTATAGGTGGTGGCTGTCCCGGTGGCGGGCTCCAGTTTGATGGTGCCCGCCGCGCTGCTGCCTGATGCGGCGGCCAACCAAACCTTGTAGCTTAAAGTCTGGCTGCTGTCAGCATCTGATGCCGAAAACAGCGTGCTCAAGGCCACTTTATGAACAGTTTGCCCAGCATCTTTGGCGTAGGTGTGAACCACCTTGTCGCTCAAGGTCAAGTCCAATAAATCTAGCGGATTAGCCGAGGTGTAGCTGCCAACTTGGATGGCCGGGTTGTCGTTGAGGTCCAGGCCGGTGCCAGTGGCTTTGAGGGTGTAGCCACCGGTGGCCACGCCCGTGCTCAAGCTATCGGCGGTGACCTTAACCACAAAGGTGTTGGTCTGCGGGTACTTGGTCGAGTCGATGGTGAAAGACAGTTGCCCTTCCACTTGGCTGTCCAAGGCCACCCCACCTGCGGCTTGGGCTGGTGTCAACACATCCAAGCCGTTGGCGTCTTTGGTCCAGACCGAAATGTTCACATGGAACTTGGTCTTGGTGGAGTTGGCGTCTGACGCGAAAGTGATGGTGAAAGTCGTTGCCTTGGCCGTAGTCAACAGCCACACATCGGCATCGCTGGCGGAGTCGATGGTGCCCAGATGGGTAACTCCAGCCAACAGACGCGAATTGTCGTCACGCGCATCGGTAATATTGTTGTTGTTGGCGGTTTCAGCCGAGGCCTGCACATTGACTTGCAATGAATAATCTGCATCGGTCCAAGCCAACGGGCTGACCTTGAGGTAGTAGGTGCCGTTTTGCGGAATCAGGGCTTGCAAAGACGTCAAGCTGCCAGTGGCCAACATCTGAGCCGGGTCAAACAACACCGACACATTGGTGGTTGAGGTGAACGCTTTGTCCACCGTCACCGTGCTGGTGTCGCCCGACTTGCCATCCACCGACAAAACGGTGTAAATGGTCGTGTCAGACCCACTGGAGTTCAGCGTGAACTGGCTGCCTGAGGTCAGCGCAGCGCTCAAACCACTGAGGACCACTTGGGTGCTGTTGGTGCCTTGCTTGGCCAACAAAGTACCACTCGCCGTGCTGGTGAGGGTGCGCAAGAAGTCACCATTGGCGTCCAGCAAATCGGCACGCCAACGGGCGGTGTTCGAGAGCAAAGTGCTCTTGAACTGCAAGGTCAACAAGCCCGCGGAAGCGGTGAACTTGAAGTAGTCCACATCGCCAGAGCTG
>RFXS01000135.1 GCA_009921465.1 Betaproteobacteria bacterium | reverse complement strand
ACTTGGACTTGTGGCCGCAAATCATCCAATCCCAGGGTGTGGATGCAAAGGAGTTACCAGCTACTGACCCTGTGCGTTGGTTGCTGACAGCCTGAAATTTTTGGAATGGACTAATTATGGGTTTGCTTTGCTGCGCCCGCATCAGCCAACAGTGCCACCAACCAAAAGCAAGTCAAACATGTTTTAAACCCGGTGCGCCACCGTGGTCATCACGCGGCCACTCAGTGCCATCAGGCGCTTGAGGGGTTCGGGCAGTTCTGCTGCGCCCGCGCGTTGGGCCTCGCGGGCGTGGTGGGCCTCGTCTTGGGCCATGGCTTGCACCACCGCCAGTGAGGCGGTGTCCTCGCTGGGCAAACGACCCAGGTGGCTGTGCAAGTGGGCTTCTACTTGGCGCTCGGTTTCCACCACAAACCCCAGGCTGACGCGTTCGCCCCCCAGCTTGGCTGTCGTGTAGGCCAAAGCAAACGCACCGGCGTACCACACGGGGTTGAGCCAGCTTTTGCGCCCACCCAAGGCGTGGATGCGCGACGCGGTCCACGCCAGGTGGTCGGTCTCTTCTTGGGCTGCGGTTTGCAAGTGCGCTCGCACGCCGGTTTGCCGCGTGGCCAAGGCCTGGGCGCTGTACAAAGCCTGCGCGCACACCTCGCCCACGTGGTTGACCCGCATCAAGGCCGCCGCCTCGCTGCGTTGAGCGTCGCTCATGGTTTGTGGCGCAGTGGCGGGCAAGGGCATGGGGCGGCGCGCATGTGGCGTGGACCACAGGGTGCGCAGGGCCTGATCGGCCGCGCCGAGCAAGGCATCAAACGGCCCGGGTTTGAAAAATGAAGGGGTATCTGACATGGCTGCCATTGTCCCGCAACCATCCCAAACAGCAATAAAACCAAAAACAACAAAAACGTTAACTTATGACGTATTATTTTCAATCTTCTGCAGCCATGCAACCAAAGGGCCACAAAACTTGTTGCAAGGCAGCAACGCATTGGCCCTATAAAGTCACAAACCCTTTGCCAGCGCAGGCCCGCTCTGGTGCAATAGCGCCAACTTCTAGAAAAGAAGTTGGTTTCAGCTTGCTGAAGCCCCTTTGTTTAACCTTGGAGATTCCTCATGAAAAAATCCCTAGTTGCGCTGGCTGCCCTGGCAGTTTCAGGCGCCGCAATGGCACAGTCCACCCTTTACGGCATCATGGACATCGGCTACTTCAACAAGCAAGCGTCTAACGGCGACGGCACCATGCGTTGGAAGCAAAACGGCGTTGGTGAAGGCGGCCAGTCCAGCGGTCGTTTTGGCTTCAAAGGCACAGAAGACCTCGGCAACGGCTTGAAAGCCAACTTCGTGACTGAGCACGCAATCCTTCAGACCAGCGCCAACGGTCTGCAATTGCGCAATGCCACCACTGGCGTTCAGTATGAAGGCCTTTCAAGCTCAGACAGCACCACGCAAGGTGTTGGTGGTCTTGGTGCATACAGCAACGGTTCCAACCGCCAGACCTACGTTGGTTTGTCAGGCGCCAAATGGGGTGAAGTCCGCATTGGTTACCAGTACACCGCGTTCTATGAAGTCTCCACCCTGAGTGGTTACACCAACACCTCTGAAGGTTCCATTGGCGGCGCCATTGGTCACCTGTGGGGCAGCGGAATTGTCGGCGGCACCCGTGGCAATGCCATCAAGTACGATACCCCACGCATGAACAACTTTGGCTTGAGCCTGCAAATGGGTTCTGCTACTGGCCGTGAAAGCACCGAGTTCGGTACTTCTGCAACCAACACGGCCGATGGTCAAACTCTGAACAAGCAAGCCCGTACCAGTATCAAGATCGACTACATTGACGGTCCTTTGATGTTGGTTTACGCCAACACCCGCTTGGACAACCAATTGGGTGCAACCGCTGCTGGCACCACGGGTGGCGCAATTAACTTCACTGGCTCCATTGGCACCATCACCAACCGCGCTGCTGTGACTGCCCAAACCAACAGCAACGTTGCCAACCAGTTTGCAGGTTCATATGACTTTGGCGCAATCAAGATTGGTGCCACTGTTACCCGTGCTACCCGCAACGTTGGTGTGGCTGATACTGTGACTGCAGGTACCGTTGCTGCCATGTCAGCTGTTGGTGACTACAACATGGACGCCAATGCCGTGAGCTTTAACATGCCCATGGGTGCTTTGAGCATCAACGGCGGCATGAGCACTGCTACCGCTTACAGCGGTGGCACCAATTTGGCTGACTGGGCCTCACGCCAGGTGGGTGTTCGCTACGACCTGAGCAAGCGCACCAACATTTATGGTTTCATTGGCACATCCACCAACAATTCAGCTTCGGTTGCCAACACCACCTCGTTGAAAGACATGACTGGCACCGTGGTTGGTGTTCGTCACGACTTCTGATCCCCGGCTGGCCCATCGGCCAGCTTGAGGTCTAGCAACTCTCAAACCCCACCGCCTCACAAGGGCAGTGGGGTTTTTTCATGGGCGTGCGGGTTTTGACACAGGCACAAAAAAACCCACTGGTCAGGCGGGTTAGAGTTTGAAGTGTCGTGTTAAACGACACTTGCAGGCTGGGTGCTTTTGGCTCGCCTCACTTGCAGCGCCAACTCAACGGCGTTGCGCATCATGTCGTCGTTGACGTCAATATATTTTTGGGTGACTGCGATACTGCGGTGCCCAGCCAAGCTGGCCAGCACACGCACCCCAATCCCCTTGGTGGCCAAGTTGGTGATGAAGCTGCGACGCATGGAGTGACTGGATGCGCCTGCTATGCCAGCCCGCTTGAACAAGTAATGGCAATGCTGCGCCATCACGTTGGCACTGAACGCAAAACCTCCGCAGGTCACAAATAATGGGAGGCTATCTGGCAACTCCCCACGCGGTGCGAGATATGCAGCCAACTCAGTTTGCAATTTTTGAGGCACAAACACCGTGCGTGGTTGACGCCCCTTGGTTTGCTCTGCCGTCAATCGCACTTCTGCACGAATGCTGCTGTCTTTATTGCGCACATCGCCAAGGGTGAGGCTGGCGATTTCTCCAACCCTCATGCCAGACCACAGGCCAGTCATGAGCATCGCGCGGTTGCGCGATTGCGCGATTGAGTATGTGTTTGGCAAGAGCAGCGTGGTGGGCCACCCTGTGCTGGCTGAAGCCACAACACCCAC
>RFXS01000134.1 GCA_009921465.1 Betaproteobacteria bacterium | reverse complement strand
CGCCCGGCCCCAGTCGTTGCCGGCGGCCAGGTACTGGCTGACCCGCTGCGGGTGAAAAATCAGCTTGTGACTGTCGATGCGAAAGTTATCTGACATGATGGCCTCAGGAATAGGCGCCTTTGAGCAGGCCCAGAACACGAGTATCCAAGCCTATGACCAAAAATAAAGCCAGATTAGCGTTGTGAAACAGGTCCTTTTCAGGGCTCAGTTTCCGGGTCAACTCAGATGGGCAGCGCATCCAGCAAAAACTGATCGACCGCTTCGCTGGCCCGGGGTGGCGAAAAACCCAGTTTGCCCAGACCGCTGCAGTCGAGTGCCGCATACCGCGGACAAAAGCCAGAGGGTCGGTATCCGACGCTGGCAGGGCACACCAGTTCAGCGGGGGCCTGCAGTGACCTGGCCATGTAATTCGCCAAATCGGCATAACTGTGATCTTCGACAGCCGACACATGATGAAGACCGGACGTTCGAGTGCGCGCTATCTGGCGCACCACCGCCACGGCAAAGGCCACGGACACTGGGGCCACAGCCATGTCTGAATAGGGCCGAATCACATTTCCTGACAACAAGTCATGCTTCCAGCCCAAGAACAGGGCATTATTGAATGCGATCACCTTGCTCAAGCGAATGACAGCCACGCCGCTGCCTAGAGCCAGGAGACGGTGCTCAAGTTCCAGCTTCTGCCGCCCATATTCGCACGTCGGCCGGGTGGCATCCGTTGTCTTGGCGAATGCCGATGCGCCGTCAAAAACGGTGCTGCTCGACAGACAGACCACGAATGCGCCCTGATCCTTCAATCTCTGCGCCAGCGCAAGCGGCTGCAAGACATTGACATGGCGCGTAACCTCAGGCCGGGCCTCGCAGTCCTGGATCGAGGTCACGCCGGCGGCGAACACCACAGAGGAAAACTCTTGCTGGGGCAAGCGCCATTGATCCGATGGTTCAGACAGGTCAAGATGAAAGCCTTGTTGGCCAAGGGTCTGGCGACGTCGCGAGGTGTACCAGACCGGCACAGCACCCGAGTTTCCCGTTGCCACCAAGGCTCGGCCCAGCGTACCGTCACCACCGATAACCAGCATGGACTTGCCACCATGGCAGGGATGCGAACCGGCAAGAAGGCTCATTGGCGTGCAGGTGGCTCGATGAAACACCGACCAAGCCCTGAGAGGCGTCCTATGACCGATCGGGCAATATCCGGTCGCAGCGGTACCAACATCGGGATATTGGCCGGGACCTGATCAGGGCCCACAATGGGACGGCCCATGTGGCTACGACCAGAGCGACCCGGGTCTTCATCGACAAAACATTGCAGGCGCTGGCCCACCAGTGAAGCCAGCCAAGTGGCGGAAATACTGGAGCCAAAAATGGCCACTTGACCCTCGGTGGCCTGGGCCTGTGACGCCAGATCAGCAAGCCAGGCCAGATGCGCTTGTGCCGCCATCACACCACTATCCGAGTTGGGGGCTTCTTCCGGGATTTCAGTCGTAGGAGCCACCATTTGACGACACAGCAGGGTCAGCTCCTTGGCAACACACTTGTCAACCAAGCGCTCAACAACAAACCCCGCCCGCGTGACCGCATTGGACAAAGTCACGGCGGAGAAATGGCTGCAATGATCGGCAATGAGCAAATCAAACGGGGAGTTCATCAGATCAGGCACTTGAATGAGCAAATGAGCACCGGGCCGCATCAACGGAATGACCGAAGCCAAAAAGCTCACCGGGTCGACCACGTGCTCCAAGGCATGCACCAAAACCACTAAATCGAACTGCCGGCCTAATGCTGCCATTGGTCCCACATGGAGCTTGGCCACGCCAGGGATTGCCTCTATCGCCAACTTGTTTCTTTCATCGAGCTCACAACCCGTCATGGTCCAGCCGGGCTGGGAGGCGCCAAAAGCCTTGAGAAAGGCACCATTGCCGCAGCCGATGTCGAGCAACTCGCCCTGTTTTGGCAACAGCCCCCAACCAGCGAGCCAAGCGGCTATTCGCGCGGACCGGGCCATGCCGGCGCCAGCGCCAAGGTCAAAACTGATCTGTTCCGCCCCGCCGGATTGACCGTACATCGCATAGTCCGCATAAATCTGCTGAATGTCAGTGTGCCAAGCCGGGGTGATCAACTTTTGCACGGTGTCACAGGATTGGCAGAATGCCAAGTTCGGTGCGGACGGCCATGCGCGACAGTCCGAGGTCACTTGACTGCGCAACACTGCGGTGGGCAGCGGGCTCAGGGGCCCGTCACAGAGGTGACATTTGACAGTGGCTGCCACCGGTCAAGCCCTCATCATGCTCAGATACTGCTGCCCGCGGCCGAACGCGCTTGCAAATGCGCCCATGGCAGCGACCGCCGCCGGCGTGGGGCACCGCCCAATATCCAACAACTGTAGATACTCCCGCAGCGCAGCGATAGACTGACCCATGTCTGTTGACTCCAGAATCTCCAGCACGCCTCGCACTGGCATTAAGTCGAGAAGCACTCGGTCAGGGCTAATCGTGCGCCATTGATCATTTGATCTAGCCTCCAGCATGGATGAGAACTGCTGGCAATGCCGGTATAGGGGCTCCACCTGTGCTGTGTGGATAGATCCCGTTTCATGGGTGTGCAACAAATTATGGCGTTGCAGAAGGTATGACTGGCGATAGCATTGGTTGAAGGATTGTGCATCCAGCGGTGCAGCCTTGTACCAAGACCAGTCCGCCATGAATACCGGGCTGGAACCATAGTAGTAAAAGTCTTGGCCTAATCGATCGAGGCCCTTGAGCATCGAGAATTCGCAGCTGCTTGCCATGCTGGTCGCAGCCGGATTGAGCAAGTTGTCCCACACCCAGTCCTCCACGCGGCGTGACATGCCTTTGAGGGTGTTCAGGTGGGGCGTGAAAGCTTCGGACAGCATCATCACCGCAGCAGCACGGTCATCCCTGACGTCCAGATCAAGCCCCTGCCCGGCCAGCATCAGCCTGGCCAGATAGCGCCTGAGCGTCTCAAAAAAAACAGACACAGCGTCGGCGCAGGTCACGACCAGTACACCGCCCGGTCTGACGCGGTGGGCCAGGAGGGGCAACATAGCGTCTTGGGTGTTCAATCCCGGTAGAAGCCCTTCGCACAACACGATGTCATAGGTCGCACCGACCGGGTACTCCTCCAGACTTTGGTTGAAAAACCGCACACTGGGATCCAGAGG
>RFXS01000133.1 GCA_009921465.1 Betaproteobacteria bacterium | reverse complement strand
GACCGCAAGCGCACCGCGGCCATCAGCCGCCACACCAATGCCTTCAAGATCAACGAAGACGTGGTCATCCCGCTGCCGCGCATGGCCGAGTACACCGATGGCATTGAGCGCATCAACATTGAACTGTCGCTGCGCAACAAAATCGCTTTGTGCCATGCTTTGGACACTTTTTTGACAGAGGGCCACTTGCCCCTGGCCAAGACCGATGATGCAGGCGACGTGCCTGCCGCCGAATTGCTGGAAGACCGCGTGGCCCAGGCGCGCGCCTTGATTGCCCAGGTGCGTGATCAGTGGCAGGGCTGGCTGACCGATGTCGACACCTTGTTCCCACAGTTGCAAGACCACAGCTTGCGCGCCAGCTGGAAGCAGCAAATTCGCCCGGGGCTGGAAAACATCTTCAGTGGCGCGGCGTTTCAGCCTTTGCTCAAGGCCTGCTTGGACATCCACCAAAAAGTGCTCAAAGGCCGGGTGTGGGCCGCTTTGCACATGCACGCAGGTGACGGCAATGTGCACACCAATTTGCCGGTCAACAGCGACGACTACGACATGCTGCAAACCGCCCACGAAGCCGTGGGTCGCATCATGGCGCTGGCGCGCTCGCTCGATGGCGTCATATCTGGTGAGCACGGGATTGGCATCACCAAGATGGCCTATCTGAGCGACGCCGAATTGAAGCCCTTTGCCGACTACAAAGCGCGCATGGACCCGCAGGGCCACTTCAACAAAGGCAAGCTGCTGCGCCAGCCCACCCACAGCGATACCGATGTGCGTGCATCGGGATTGAGCCAGGCCTACACGCCCAGCTTTGGCCTGATGGGGCACGAATCGCTGATCATGCAGCAGTCCGACATCGGTGCCATTTCCGATTCCATCAAAGACTGCTTGCGCTGCGGCAAATGCAAACCGGTGTGCGCCACCCATGTGCCGCGTGCCAATTTGCTCTACAGCCCGCGCAACAAAATTTTGGCCACATCGCTGCTGATCGAAGCCTTTTTGTACGAAGAACAAACCCGCCGTGGGGTGTCGATCAAGCACTGGCAAGAGTTTGAAGACGTGGCCGACCACTGCACGGTGTGCCACAAGTGCGAGTCGCCATGCCCGGTCAAGATTGATTTTGGCGACGTGACCATGAACATGCGCAACCTGTTGCGCAAGATGGGTAAAAAGAGCTTTCGCCCTGGCAATGCGGTGGCCATGATGTTTCTCAATGCCACCAACCCCGAGACCATCAAGTTCATGCGCGCGGGCATGGTCGAAGTCGGCTTCAAGGTGCAGCGTTGGGCCAACGATGTGTTGCAGCAGTTCATTCGCAAGCAAACCGCCCGCCCGCCTTCCAGCGTGGGCACTGCTCCGCTCAAAGAGCAGGTGATTCACTTCGTCAATAAAAAGATGCCCAAAGGCTTGCCCAACAAAACAGCACGGGCATTGCTGGACATTGAAGACCGTGACTACGTGCCCATCATCCGCAACCCCCAAGCCACCAGTGCCGATAGCGAGGCGGTCTTTTACTTCCCCGGTTGTGGCTCTGAGCGTTTGTTCAGTCAAGTGGGGTTGGCCACCCAGGCCATGCTGTGGCATGCGGGTGTGCAAACCGTTTTGCCCCCGGGCTATTTGTGCTGTGGCTACCCGCAGCGTGGTTCGGGCCAGCAAGACAAGGCAGACAAAATCATCACCGACAACCGGGTGCTGTTTCACCGCGTGGCCAATACGCTGAACTATTTGGACATCAAAACCGTGGTGGTCAGTTGCGGTACCTGCTACGACCAACTGCAAGGCTACGAGTTTGACAAAATTTTCCCTGGCTGTCGCATCGTCGATATCCACGAATACCTGCTGGAAAAAGGCATCACTTTGGATGTGGCCCAACAAGGCGCTTACCTGTACCACGACCCTTGCCACAGCCCGATGAAGCAACAAGACCCAATGAAAACCGTCAAAGCCTTGGTGGGTCAACAAGTGCTCAAAAGCGAGCGCTGTTGCGGCGAGTCGGGCACTTTGGGTGTGACCCGTCCCGATATTTCCACGCAAATTCGATTTCGCAAAGAAGAAGAATTGCGATCAAACGAGTCTGATCTGGCCCAAATGAGTGGCAATGCAACGGGGCCGGTCAAAATCCTCACCAGCTGCCCCAGTTGTTTGCAGGGTTTGACGCGCTTTGGCCAAGACTTGCAAAACGGCCTGCTCGAGGCTGACTACATCGTGGTCGAGATGGCCAAACTCATCTTGGGTGAGAACTGGATGCCCACCTACGTGGCGGCGGCCAATGACGGCGGCATCGAGCGGGTGCTGGTGTGATGGAGCCCACATGGCTGGCCTGAGCACCGCCACCCCCAACCCCACGGGCATTACCTTGCACAACAAGTCCAAGGTGCTCGAGGTGTCGTTTGCCGATGGTCAAACTTTTCGCATCCCCTTTGAGTTGATGCGCGTGTACAGCCCATCCGCAGAAGTGCAAGGCCATGGCCCCGGTCAAGAGGTGCTGCAAACGGGCAAACGCGAGGTGGCTGTGATCGAGTTGGCCCCGGTGGGCAATTACGCGGTGCAACCCACGTTCAGCGATGGGCATGACAGCGGTATTTTTTCTTGGGACTATCTTTATATGCTGGGCGCTCAACAAGACGACTTGTGGGCCCGATACCAGCAACGCTTGCAAACTGCGGGTGTGGAACGCGATGCGCCCATGCCGACCAAGGCCGCAGCCGGTGGCGCGCATGCCTGTGGCAGCCATTGAGCCCGCACGATGAGCAGTACCCATTTTGGTTTTCAGTCGGTTCACGAGCAAGATAAGTCGCGCTTGGTGCGCGGTGTCTTTGATTCGGTGGCCAGCCGTTACGACCTGATGAACGACTTGATGTCGGCGGGCTTGCACCGCGCCTGGAAGGCCTACACCGTGATGGTGGCCGATGTGCGCCCTGGCATGCGGGTGCTCGACATTGCGGGCGGCACCGGTGATCTGGCCCTGGCTTTTGCGCCTTTGGTGGGTGCCCAAGGTCAAGTGGTGCACACCGACATCAACGAGGCCATGCTGCGCACCGGGCGCGACCGCCTGATCGATGCCGGCGTGACTTTGCCCACCTTGGTGTGCGATGCCGAGCAATTGCCCTTTCCCGATCAGTACTTTGACCGGGTCAGCGTGGCCTTTGGTTTGCGCAACATGACCCACAAAGACGCAGCCCTGAAAGAAATGCGCCGCGTGCTCAAACCCCAAGG
>RFXS01000132.1 GCA_009921465.1 Betaproteobacteria bacterium | reverse complement strand
AGAGCAGGTCGACAAGATGATCGAAATCCGTGGCCAGTGCCCGGGCATTTCGCACATCATTTACGACGACCCGCGTGGCTTGCGCAATTACCAAGAGAGCGGCTTGTCGTCGCTGGACGCTTGCCTGAGCGCAGGGGCTGCCCATGTGGCCGCACACCCAGCTTGGGCGCAGCAAGAAATCGACGCCGGCCATGCCAACGATGTGGCGGCGATGTTTTTCACGTCTGGCACCACCGGCAACCCCAAGGGCGTGGTGCACACCCACCACAGCCTGATCGACCGCGCCCAGGCGGGTGCCGACTTTGACCACCTTGGCCCCAACGAAGAGGTGTTGGCTTATTTGCCACCGGCTTGGATTGGTCAAAACATCTTCAGCTATGCCCAATGGTTGTGCTGTGGCTATGTGGTCAATTGCCCCGAGTCGGCAGCGACCATGGCCATCGACTTGAAAGAAGTTGGCCCTACCTATTACTTTGCGCCCCCGCGTGTGTTTGAGGGCTTGCTCACCAGCGTGATGATCCGCATGGAGGACGCGAGCGCACTCAAGCGCGGCATGTTCGAATATTTCATGAACGTGGCACGCACCCACGGACCGGCACGCATGGACGGCAAGTCCATTGGTCTGGTGGCCTCTTTGAAATACACCTTGGGCGACTGGCTGGTGTATGGCCCCTTGCGCAATAACTTGGGCATGTCGCGGGTGCGCGTGGCCTACACCGCTGGCGAGGCCATTGGCCCAGACCTGTTTACTTTTTACAGATCAATTGGCGTCAACCTCAAGCAGTTGTATGGCTCCACCGAGACCGCCGTGTTCGTGTGTTTGCAACCCGACAACGAAGCACGTGCCGACACCGTGGGCGTGCCCTGCGCTGGGGTCGAGATCAAGGTGGCTGACAACGGCGAAATTTTGGTCAAGTCACCGGGCTTGCTCAAGGGCTATTACAAAAACCCCGAGGCCACCGCTGAGGTGCTCAGCGCCGACGGTTGGTACCACACCAGCGATGCAGGTTTTTTGGATGCCAGTGGCCACTTGAAGATCATCGACCGTGTCAAAGACGTGGGCCGCATCAAAGGCGGCGGCAACGATGGGGCCATGTTTGCGCCCAAGTATGTGGAGAACAAGCTCAAGTTCTTCCCCTTTATTAAAGAGGTGGTGGCCTATGGCGACCAACGCGAAAAAGTCTGCGTCATGATCAACATCGACTTTGACGCGGTCGGCAACTGGGCCGAGCGGCGCAACCTGCCCTATGCAGGCTATACCGACTTGGCGCAAAAGACCGAGGTCTACGCCCTGATTCAAGATTGCGTGGAAAAAGTCAATGCCGATTTGAGCGCCGACAACTTGCTCGCGGGCAGCCAGATCAGCCGCTTTTTGGTGTTGCACAAAGAGTTGGATGCCGACGACGGCGAACTCACCCGCACCAACAAGGTTCGCCGCGGCTACATTGCCGACAAATACCAAGTGCTGGTGGACGCTTTGTACGGTGGCTTGTCTTCTCAGTTCATAGAAACCGCCGTC
This sequence comes from Betaproteobacteria bacterium, assembly GCA_009921465.1. Taxonomy (GTDB): domain Bacteria; phylum Pseudomonadota; class Gammaproteobacteria; order Burkholderiales; family Burkholderiaceae_C; genus Limnohabitans. The sequence continues at coordinate 1,691 of RFXS01000132.1, read as the reverse complement.
AAGTTCGAGGACGGGCGCAGTGGCAGCGTCAGCGCCACGCTGCGACTGAGCGACGCCAAGTTGTTCGCGCCTGTCGGGAGAGCGGCATGAGCGATAAGCGCATTGGCGACGTCATCTTGGACGTGAAAAACATCAGCTTGGCCTTTGGTGGCGTCAAGGCACTGACCGATATTTCTTTCAATGTGCGCGAGCATGAGATCCGCGCCATCATCGGCCCCAACGGGGCGGGCAAAAGCTCGATGCTCAACTGCATCAATGGGGTGTACACCCCGCAAACGGGCACCATTTCATTTCGTGGCCAAACCTTTGACCACATGGACAGCCGCCAAGTGGCCGAGATGGGCATTGCACGCACTTTCCAAAACCTGGCTTTGTTCAAGGGCATGAGCGTGCTCGACAACATCATGACCGGGCGCAACCTGCGCATCAAAAGCAATTTGTTTTTGCAAGCCTTGCGCATCGGACCGGCCGAGCGCGAAGAGATGCAGCACCGGGCTTATGTCGAGCACATCATTGACTTTTTGGAAATCCAGGCTTACCGCAAAACCCCCGTGGGGCAGTTGCCCTATGGACTGCAAAAGCGGGTGGACCTTGGGCGCGCACTGGCCTTGGAGCCGCAGGTGCTGCTGCTCGATGAGCCGATGGCGGGCATGAACGTCGAAGAGAAACAAGACATGTGCCGTTTCATCTTGGATGTCAACGATGAGTTTGGCACCACCGTGGTGTTGATCGAGCACGACATGAGCGTGGTGATGGACATCTCCGACCGGGTGGTGGTGCTCGATTACGGTAAAAAAATTGGCGACGGCACCCCTGACGAAGTGCGCAACAACGAGGAGGTGATCAGCGCCTACCTTGGCACTTCACACTGAGCACGCGCAGCGACGAACGGGAACAGACATGGCATTTTTTCTAGAAACCTTGATCGGCGGCTTGATGGCGGGCATGCTGTATTCCTTGGTGGCGCTGGGCTTTGTGCTCATCTTCAAAGCCTCCGGGGTGTTTAACTTTGCCCAAGGTGCCATGGTGTTGTTTGCCGCACTGGCCATGGCCCGTTTTGCCGAATGGATCCCTCAGTGGACAGGCTTGGACAACTTGGCGCTGGCCAACCTCATTGCCTTTGTTTTGGCCGGCGCGGTCATGTTTGCTGTGGCCTGGCTGGTCGAGTACCTGGTGCTGCGCCACCTGGTCAACCAAGAAGGGGCCACGCTGTTGATGGCCACCTTGGGCATCACTTACTTTCTTGATGGGCTGGGCCAAACCGTGTTCGGCTCAGACATTTACAAAATCGACATTGGCATGCCCAAAGAGCCCTTGATGGTGTTCGAGTCGGTGTTTGAAGGCGGCCTGATGGTCAGTTCAGAAGACCTGATTGCGGCGGTGATCTCGGCCGCCTTGGTGGCCATGCTGACGGTGTTTTTCCAAAAAACCTCGACTGGGCGCGCCCTGCGAGCGGTGGCCGATGACCACCAAGCGGCGCAGTCGATTGGCATTCCACTCAACCGCATTTGGGTCATTGTCTGGTGCGTGGCCGGTGTGGTGGCCTTGGTCGCCGGCATGATTTGGGGCAGCAAGCTGGGTGTGCAGTTCTCCCTCTCGGCGGTGGCCTTGCGCGCTTTGCCAGTGGTGATATTGGGTGGCTTGACCTCGGTGCCCGGGGCCATTTTGGGCGGGCTGATCATCGGCGTGGG
>RFXS01000131.1 GCA_009921465.1 Betaproteobacteria bacterium | reverse complement strand
ACAGATCACACGAACCACACCCTTGCGACGGATGATCTTGCAGTTGCGGCAAATTTTCTTGACCGAAGCCGAAACCTTCATTTCACTCTCCTAAAAACCCGAAATCAATCCGGGCACATTGTCAACTTGCTTAACCTCTTTGGCCCCGCGCCTTACTTGGCGCGGAACACAATCCTGGCCCGACTCAAATCGTAGGGCGTCAATTCAACCGTTACCTTGTCTCCTGGCAGGATGCGGATGTAGTGCATTCGCATCTTTCCAGAAATGTGACCCAACACCACATGCCCGTTTTCCAACTTCACCCGAAATGTGGCGTTGGGCAGGTTTTCAACCACCTCGCCCTGCATTTGGATCACATCATCTTTGGACATGTGTCTTTAGCCACCCAAACTCGTGCGGAAATTGGCCTTCTTCAACAGTGACTCGTATTGCTGGCTCATCAGGTAGTTTTGCACCTGGGCCATGAAGTCCATGGTCACCACCACAATGATCAGCAAAGACGTGCCACCGAAGTAGAACGGGACGTTGTATTTCAAAATCAAAAACTCGGGCAACAAGCACACAAAGGTGATGTAGATGGCACCGGCCATGGTCAGTCGAACCAAAATCTTATCGATGTGTTTGGCGGTTTGTTCGCCGGGGCGAATACCGGGGATGAATGCGCCGCTTTTCTTCAAGTTGTCTGCCGTCTCACGGCTATTGAACACCAATGCCGTATAGAAAAAGCAAAAGAACACGATTGCCGCGGCGTACAGCATCACATACACGGGCTGACCGGGTGACAAAGCACCTGCAATGTCTTTGAGCCAGCGCATGCTGTCGCCAGAGCTGAACCAGCTCACCACGGTGGCCGGCAACAAAATGATGGAGGAGGCAAAAATGGGCGGAATCACACCCGACATATTGAGCTTGAGCGGCAAGTGCGATGCCTGACCACCATAGACCTTGTTGCCCACTTGGCGGCGGGCGTAGTTGACCAAGATCTTGCGTTGGCCGCGCTCGACAAACACCACGAAGTAGGTCACCAAACCCACCACAATGACAATGAATATGGCCACCAGCACGCTCATGGCACCGGTGCGCACCAACTCCAGCAGCCCACCAATGGATCCAGGCAAGCCAGCGGCGATGCCACCAAAGATCAAAATGGAGATGCCGTTGCCCAAACCACGCTCAGTGATTTGCTCGCCCAACCACATCAAGAACATCGTGCCAGCGGTCAGAGTGACCATGGCAGTGACGCGAAAACCCACGCCAGGCGACATCACCAAACCAGCCGAAGACTCCAAGGCCAAGGCAATGCCCATGGACTGAAACAACGCCAAGCCCAAGGTGCCATAGCGTGTGTATTGGGTGATCTTGCGGCGGCCAGACTCGCCTTCTTTTTTCAACTGCTCCAATGTGGGAACCACATAGGCCATCAACTGCATGATGATGGACGCCGAGATGTAGGGCATGATGCCCAAGGCAAAAACCGTAAAGCGCGACAGAGCACCACCTGAGAACATGTTGAACAAACTCAGGATGCCGCCTTGCTGTCCATTGAACAGTTGCTGCAATTGGGTTGGATCGATGCCAGGAACAGGGATGTGCGCTCCCACGCGATAAACCACCAGCGCGAGCAACAAAAACACCAAACGGCGACGCAGGTCACCGTAGTTGCCGTTTTTAGAGATCGAAGGAGAGGTGGCCAAAGCAGGGTCCGTATTGTTTCAGTTTCAGGCCACCGAGCCGCCAGCGGCTTCGATCGCAGCTTTGGCACCAGCCGTGGCACCAATGCCGTTGAGCTTGACAGCGCGTTTGATTTCGCCGGTGTTGATGACCTTGACCACGCGCACCAACTCGCCAACCAAGCCGGCGGTTTTCAGGGTGAGCATGTTGACTTCATCCAAGCCCAAACGGTCCAATGCGGTCAAGGTGACTTCGTCATTGAAACGCAGCGTGCGTGATTTGAAGCCGCGCTTGGGCAAGCGGCGTTGCAAAGGCATTTGACCGCCCTCAAAACCCACCTTGTGGTAGCCACCAGAGCGTGATTTTTGGCCTTTGTGACCGCGACCAGCGGTTTTGCCCAGGCCAGAGCCAATGCCGCGTCCCACGCGGCGGCGGTTGGGACGTGACCCATCGGCTGGTTTGATCGTGTTGAGTTCCATCTTGAACCTTTAAAGCACTTTGACCAGATAGCTGATCTTGTTGATCATGCCGCGCACTGCAGGGGTGTCTTGCAGTTCGCTCACGCTGTTGATTTTGCGCAAGCCCAGGCCGCGCACCGTTGCGCGGTGCGACTCTTTGGTGCCAATCGGGCTGCGCACGAGTTTGATTTTGACGGTAGGTGTGTCGGTCATGTGAGGCTCCGTTTCAGGTGAAGATGTCTTCAACCGACTTGCCACGCTTGGCCGCGACTTCCGAAGCCGTGGTGCATCGCTGCAAGGCGTCTAAGGTGGCGCGAACCATGTTGTAGGGGTTGGAAGACCCGTGGCTCTTGGCCACGATGTCGGTGATGCCCATCACCTCAAACACAGCGCGCATGGGGCCACCCGCAATGATGCCCGTGCCTTTGGGGGCGGGGTTCATCATCACATTGGCTGCGCCATGGTGGCCGGTCACGAAATGGTGGATGGTGCCGTTCTTCAGCGACACCTTGCTCATGTTGCGGCGCGCCTCTTCCATCGCTTTTTGCACTGCCAACGGCACCTCTTTGGATTTGCCCTTGCCCATGCCCACGCGGCCATCGCCATCGCCGACCACGGTCAGTGCGGCGAAACCCAGAATACGGCCACCTTTGACCACCTTGGTCACACGGTTGACCGCGATCATTTTTTCGCGCATGCCGTCATCACGGGCGCTGTCTTGCACTTTAGCTTGAACTTTTGCCATGTTGATTCCCGATCTTTAGAACTGCAAGCCAGCTTCGCGAGCGGCATCGGCCAGCGCCTTGACGCGGCCATGGAAAGCAAACCCGGCACGGTCGAATGCGACCTTGTCGATGCCAGCTGCTTTGGCTTTTTCAGCAATTCGCTTGCCAATGACTTGCGCTGCCGCTGCCGTGGCCCCTTTGCCCGAAGCACCCAGTGTTTGGCGAACTTCGACTTCAGCGGTGGAGGCGGTTGCGATCACTTTTGCGCCATCGCCAGAAATGACGCTGGCGTAAATGTGCAAATTGGTGCGGTTGACAGTCAAACGCGCCACGCCTTGCTTGGCAATGCGGATGCGGGTTTGACGGGCCCTGCGGAGTCGTTGCTCT
>RFXS01000014.1 GCA_009921465.1 Betaproteobacteria bacterium | reverse complement strand
ATTGCGTCGATCCAATGAAAGTATGCAAGATATTGGGCAATCTCTTTTTTACTTAATCCTTGATTGGGCATGGGTATGTTGTTGTACTCCTTGAGCATGGCTTTGGCCGAAGCGTCGGTGAACAACATTTTTTCGGGTTCTGCGAGCCATTGGGTCAGCCAAGGGTCTGTGCGCCGTTGTGTTACCCCGGCCAGGTCAGGCCCTAACTTTTTACCTTGCCCGATAGAGTGACAGGCCAAGCATTTGGTTTCAAATGCCACTTTGCCTTCTGCAACAAAGGGGTCTGAAGGCGCGCTACTGGCCTCCATGTTGTGATGCTCCAAGTCCACTGCTTTCGGTTGATCCAACGTAGATATCAATCCAATTGCACCTTGCGAAGCATTTGCAAAGTGGTGGTCCACCATGATGTACGAGCCAGCCTGCGGAATCAGCATCTCCACAATGGCACTGTTGCTAGAACCCAGCAATACAGTTTGCATCCCCCTCATTTGGTTATCGGGGTTACCCTCTAACCATACACGGTCAAATATGGTGCCCACCACGTGAAAGCTCGACGTTTTGCTGGGCCCCACGTTGAGCACAAACAATCGCACACGCTCACCCGGCTTGGCTGGCAGTGGTTTTTTAACCATGCCGTTGTGCAATCCGTTGAATACGGTGTGGGTAGGCTGGGAGGATTTGAGCCGATCAGAATCCAGCACATAGAGAGGTGCGCTCCCTACTTTTTTGCCAGCCGGGTCTGGCTTTGCATAAAACTCACTTTGAATCACCAGGTATTCGTGGTCTACGTGCGTGGGGTATCCCTCTTTGGGCTCCACAATCACGGCCCCATACATGCCCGACGCAATGTGCTCCAAGATCATGGGTGTCCCACAGTGGTACATGAAGATGCCGGGATAGTTCAGAGTAAATTCAAACTCTATGGTTTGGCCCGGTGCGATGGACCGGTATTTATCTTGGGGCGAAACCATCGCAGCATGAAAGTCCATAGAGTGCATCATGGGAGCGACGACCATGGCCATATTGGGCATGGTTTCATCACTGCGGTTGGTCATGCTGAATTGGATTTTGTCGCCCACGCGTGCTCTGATGGCTGGGCCTGGCACTTGGTCACCGAATGTCCAGGCGCTGAAATGAACACCCGGGGCGATCTCGATCACCTTGTGCGTGGTATCTAGCTGTACGTGTTTGATGGGGGCTGGGTCAAGCGGTTTCAACTCTGCGCTATAACTCAACGAGTTACCGGCCGCAAATGGGCCTGTATGTCGCACAGTGCTGACTTGAGCTGGAGGCGATTTAAGCTCAATCTGTGAAGGCGCGTAAGGATCATGGGCAACTTTGGGACCAGGGCCACAAGCCACTGTGAGCAACAGTGGGCTAAACACCAGTACACGTGATAAGCGATTGAAGTTCATGTCCAAGCATCCATAAAGTAACGATTGGTTCATCGTAGGGAGCATTGACCAAACTTGGTTGTGTGCTTTGCTTGAAATACGCATTCATTCACATGGCATTGATACAGGTCAAGCATTGATATGCACGACTGAATATATTCATCACAGTCAATGAATGTATGCGCGAAGTCTCTGCCTGCACCTGCTTACTGCTTTGAAACCCAAATGAAAGACACCTCAAGGAACAAGATATGCCATCCTTTTCATTTGCATGGAGTTGTTGCGCTGGCGCACACCCATTTGCACGTTAAATGCATAATGCAACCATCTTGAATACTTTATTGTGATTTTCTGAACTCAAGTTCAGACCTGAACGGTCGATTTGTCTATGAGAAATAAAACAAATTGAGAAAATACACACTGACTGTCCAGATCGAAAGAATGTCGATGAAATACCTGCTCACCCTCTCCAGCGCCTTGGCCCTTGCCTGTTCAAGTGCCTGGGCACAAGATGACAAGCCTGCGGGTTGCCTTGTGGCGCATTTCAAAGGCATGAGCTTGCGCACCAACGACGCCACCCAACGTGCTCGGCTGGCAGAAGAATGGCTGCGCAAATTCATCGGCACATGTTCCAAAGAGCAAGTGGCCGCCATCAAGTCCAATAGCCCCGACTGGTTGGGTACGGCGCACACCCACGATGTCAACATGATCATTGACGCCAGCTTTGAGTCCATGGCCAAAGGCAACCCATCCCAAATTGCGGGTCTTTATGAATCTTTGGCCAAAGAACGCAAGTCGACCACCGAGACCACCAGTTCGGGTGTGGCAAGAGCGCCCGTGGTTCAAGCACCAGTCATCAACGGCGGACTGGCTGGGAACGTCAATTTTGGCAACGTGGCAGGTCCAGCCAGCAACGTGACAACCCAAAATGCCGTGACGAACATCACACCCATCAAAGTGCCAAGCACCACAACCACCAACTGATGACCAAGGCTGATGAAGCTTCACCTTTGGTGACCCCATGAAATGGAAGATGTCAGAGCGCTCATTGTTTGCGCTTTTGTTGCGGTCTCCTTGGTGGGTCAGTTTTTTGCTCGCAGGTGCTATTTCCTTGGCTGCTGCAGCACTTTTGCCCGATGCCTACAAAATCGCCGGCCTTTTGTGCAGCTTTCCCTTTGTTGTGATTGGCTTGTTGGCCGCTTGGCGTCAACGCAACGTCGTCAGTGCAGAACAAGCCTTGGCATTGCATCAAACTTTGGCAAAAATGCACTGGCGTGATTTTTTGCCGATCATCACAAAAGCTTTTGTCCAGCAAGGCTACACCGTTACTTTGTTGAATCACTCCCTGGCTGACTTTTCAATCCATCAAAAGGGACAAACCACCTTGGTTTGTGCCAAGCGCTGGAAGGCGGCAGCTTGGGGCATGGACCACTTGCAAGCTTTGGTAGCGCAGCGCGAGGAGCATCAGGCCATACGCCTGGTGTGTGTCAGCTTACAAAGTTTGCCGAAATCTTTGCAGTCCTTTACCATACAAAACAGGATCGATTGGCTCAGCGATCAGGCCCTGTGGGCTTTGGTAGCGCCCGTCATCTACCAGCTTCCACAGTCAAAGTAAAACCCATGATGAAAAAGTTCTTTTGTGTGACCCTTGTTTTGGTTGTTTGTCATGGACTTGCCCATGCCATATCGATTGGCATACCAAAAGCATTGATAGATGTGGCCGTTGCCAAAAAGTTCCCCAAGGAAAAGGCCACCGTCACATTGGACAAGCCCACCACAGCGTTCAGCAAATCACGCCAAAAAATTGAACTGTGCGGAACCTGGGCGAGCAAATTGCCCAAAGCCAATGGGGAATTTTGTGTCGATACGCAACCCGTTTGGAACAAAGACAAAGGTGATATCGAAATTTCCAAGGTCAATGTATTGAAATTGACCACAGCAGATGGCAAAGAAATGTCCTCCGCTGTCTCCACCACACTCAACGCCACTTTATTGACATTGCTTGATGGCACAAGTGTTTACCATGTCCCCGACATGATTGGCAAACGTCTCGACCGAATAGAAATTCAAGACAGTAGTTTTCAACTCGTTTTTTAATGCCTTTTTGGCATCAACTCACCAAGTCAGTGTGGCCCGTGGATTAAGTGATATTTTTTCATCTTGGCTCATGCTGCCTGCCACCCGACCGCCTCGGTTGATTTGAAGCTCTCCATAAGTCAAACGGCCATGCACACTGCCTGTGGAATGAATACGAATTCCCTCTGAACAAGTCACTTCTTCATGCAATTGCCCGTGAATTTCCATTTCGCGTGCCTGAATTTTTCCAGTGATGATGCCACTGGGTCCAACCCACAGTTCATCGGAATGGATTTCGCCATTGACCACGCCACTGATTTCGACCTTACCTTTCGCAGCAATATGGCCCGTAAATACCACCCCTTCACCCAAGGTCAAACAATCTTTATCTGATTTCAATACGTCTTCGGTCACTGCTGAATCCATTTCTGTTCGTTGAGGGATAGGTAAGTGTCGGCGTCTTCTGGTATTCGAATTTGATGACCTTGGTAGAACAGCTTCACATTCTTGTAGTGGGTGCTGTACACCTTGAAGGGGGGATGACCATAAACACTTTTGGCCACGCCAGGCTTTAAATCCAGAATGGTTTTTTGGTCATTGGCATCGACCACGCATACCTTGATCTCAGACAAGGCCACCACATGCACGTAATTACCCGGTTTAATCGGCTGAGGAGAGATCAGAATTTTTTCGGGCACTCGCCATTGACAGTTCTCTGTCGAACCTGTGCTCTTGGCCTCAGCAACGCTTGTCGCAGGCTCCAACATTTTGGCAACAGGCTCTGCCTGTCTTGTCATGGCATCTGAGCTCAAATGGTTGCCAAGAGACCCGTTCGTTTGACCGGGTGAAATCGCAGCGGGTGCTGTGTTGGAGCGAGTAATCACCAGCCCCAATAGATAGTCACCCACCAACCATGTGCCTGACAGGGCCAAGCCCATGGCCAAAATGTATTTTTTATTCTTGACCAGCAAAACATTATCAATGATGATGGTCGCGCTTTGCTTCCGTGGCGCAATGGGGGAGTCACCCAAACTTTGTTGCACGGCATCGCCAACGCCTAACCCAACCTCTAATGCATCCGGCATCTCCCCCCCCATCGCATGAAATAGCTTGCGACCTGCATTGAGTTTGATCTCTTCGGAATAAAACGTGCTGTTTCCGCCCTCTTCGAGCTGCCTAATTTGACTGACAGACAAAGTATGGTGGCGGGCCAAGGTGGTGATGTCGATTTGGGAGGCTTCCCGCAAAGCCTTTAATCGCTCACCATGCTTGGCTGTCCAAGTGTTTGGTTTCATGAATAGGCAAACCTGATTCCATCAGGGATTTGAAGAGTCCATCAATATCGCTCACAGCGAGGTAAATCCCTACCCCCAATTAGGGAATCGTGCTGAACTTTTCACCGATCCGATCGCGGCCCGATCCATCCTCGATATAAATTGCGCATTAAAGTATTACCAGTAGATGTTTCAATGTTTTATGCATGGCAGCGTGCCACACCACCACAAAACAAGTCTTGATCCTTAAGATGTCGCCATGTTGCAAACCCCTCATCCCGCCATCGAACTGCTATTCATCATTGCATTGGTGATCATCAATCTGATGCCCCTAATGGCTTGGTTACTGCTGAGCTCTGAGCGAGACGGACCTGCTAAATTTTGGTTTTGGGGCACTGGATTGTTTGCCGGTAACGCTTGGTTGTTCACCCTGCAATTTATTTTGCCACCATGGGTTTCTTTTGGTGTGGGCAATAGTCTGTCAGTGGCCATGTTGTTTTTAATGATCGAAGCACTGCTGCAAGAATTTTCGCCCAATAAACACCGCCAAATTTATATGGTGGGGGCCACCTTGATTTTTTCAGCCATCTATATCCAATTGATCAGTTGGGGTTATCGCACCACTTATGCCGCGTTATGGTTAGCCCCGGTACTGGCATTTCAGCAAGCTTTTCTAATTGCCCTTTGCGTTCGCATTCATCGCGCTTTCCAAAGTCGATCTATCTTTATTTTGATAGTTGCATTTGCCTTGGCCTTGACCATGAACGTGATCCGAACCATCAGTTTGGCAAGCATGGGGGAACAAATTCCATTGTTGGCGTTTAATGCTTTGTCGAATTTTTTTGTGGTCGGCATATTGGTCGCTGCGATATGCTACAGCTTTGGCTATTGGGGCTTCGTGCTGGAAAAAACCAAAGCCCGACAAATTGAACAAGAAGTCAAGGCGAACTATGCCGAAGAACGTCGACGCATATTTGAAGCGGCCAACATCGAACTACAAGACATGGTCAATCAACGTGACCAAATGGTGTTGATGGCGTCGCGCTTCTCTGCGGTAAACAGTCTGGCCATATTTAACACTGCCATCGTGCACGAATTGAGCCAGCCCATGCAAGCCTTGCTACTGAGTCTGGAGGAAACTCAGCAACACATTGCGCGATTGGAGCAAACAAAGTCCCAAGTGGATGTATCAGACAGCATTCGATTGGCACACAAAATTGGCGACATATTGAGCAGTTTGCGCGGTCTGGTTTCCACCCAGCGCGCAGAAACAGCACCTATTGACACAGATGACTTGCTGATCAATATTTTGCCAATCCTGAAAGCCCAAAGCCACCGAATGGGCGTCAATTGGCAACTCAACGCCTTGAGCGCCTCTGTACAAGTTATGGCCAACAAAGTATTGTTGGAGCGCATCATCATCAACTTGGTTGCCAATGCCATCGATGCGCTCAAAGACAATCCATCAGCAACCCTCAGTCCTAAAATTGAATTACAGACGCATATTGATCACAGCAATGGCTGTGCGGTATGGGTGTTGACCATTACCGACAACGGTCCGGGCATCCCCCCCGAGATGATGAAGCTGGTGACCCATCCATTTCAGTCCACCAAACCATCGGGCTTGGGCATGGGATTAGCCCTAGCCCAACTCATTTTGCGCATGTGGCAAGGTCAATTGATGTTGAACAACCTCAGCACCGATGCAGGTACTGGTGCGGTGGTGAGCATCCAAATACCTGTCGCACCAAGCTCTGGCGAACATGCCCTTACCAGACGTGCTGATCAGTCACAGACCCACCCGTCTTGAGCTTGCAAAGAAAGCGCCACATGTCAAAAGCAAACTCTCGCGTTTATTTGGTAGAAGACAGTCCCGACGTGCGTTGGCAACTGCAAAGAATGCTGACACAACAAGGATTTGATGTCAGCGAACATGCGGATGCAGCATCTTTTTTGACCCTTACAAACCACCAGCGGCCTGCTGTTTTGGTGAGCGATATGCGAATGCCAGGCATCAGCGGCTTGGAGTTGCTGCGTCGATTGCGAAGCCAACCTAACCCAATGCCCGTGATTTTCATCAGCGGCGAAAGTCATCCCCAAGAAATCATTGATGGCATGAAAGAAGGTGCGGTTGAGTTTTTATGGAAGCCATTTCGCAGCGAGCAGTTGCTGCAAGCCATTGAACGCAGTTTGGCTTTGGACAATCAATCTCAGCTTCAGCAGAAAAAAACTTTATCTTTTGAGTTGAAGATGGGTTTGCTCAGCAGCAGAGAAAAAGAAGTATTACCTCTGATGTTGCATGGCCATGCCAATAAAAGCATTGCCCAAATTTTGAATATACTGCCAGACACTGTGAAAAAGCACCGCGCTCAAATCATGGAAAAAATGCAGGTTCATAGCTTGCCTGAATTGATAGAAATTTGCGCAGATCACCCCAGTAATTGATCGGGACAACACACACCTCTGCACCCATTTTCATTTGCAAAATGAAATACCCGTGCTAATCGGCCCTGGCCCCAGACTCTTTGACCACCTTGGCCCACTTTGTGATTTCAATTTGCTGATAACGGGCCAACTCTTCTGGTGAAGAGAGCACTGGCTCCAACCCCAACTTTTGCATCCGCTCTTGCACATCGGGCAAGCGATATACACGCTGAACCTCTGCGTTCAAGCGGTCAATGATGGGCTTTGGGGTGTTGGCTGGTGCGAACAAGGCAAACCAGGTGGTGGCTTCAAACCCAGGGATGGTTTCAGCCACCGTGGGAATGTCGGGTGCGGCCGACGACCGCTTTGCAGTGGTCACCGCTATTGCACGAATCTTGCCTTCTTTGGCCATGGGCAAAGCCGAGGGCATGTTGTCAAACATCAGTTGAATACTCCCACCGACCAAGTCTGGAATGGCAAATTGACGACCTTTATAGGGCGCATGGGTCATGCTGGTGCCAGTCAGGGACTTGAACAATTCGCCTGACACATGCACCGATGTCCCTATACCAGGTGAGCCAAACGAGAGCTTATTGGGATGGGCCAACATATAGCTCACCAAATCAGCCACTGATTTGACAGGTAAATCGTTGTTCACCACCAGTAAATTGGGGGCAGATGCCACCAGCGCGATGGGCGAGAAATGCTTTTGCATGTCGTATGGCATTTTTTCATACAAAGCGCCATTGATCGAATGCGTGCCCACAGTTCCCATGACCAAGGTGTACCCATCACCGGCTGACTTGGCCACAAAATCAGCGCCAATATTGCCACCTGCACCGGGTTTGTTGTCGACCACCACACTTTGTCCCAGCTGAGATTTTTCGCTGAACAAGCGCGCCAAAATGTCTGGCGCACCACCGGTGGGAAAAGTCACCACCAGCCGCACAGGCTTGACAGGGTAGGCCTGTCCCCAGGCCGTGCCAGCGATCAACGCCATGCTGGCCAGCACCGCGGATACCAAGGTGCGATTAGGTCTCTTCTTCGTTGGTGATGGGCTCATGGTCGTCTCCATTGATGGGTGATGTCGTAAGAAAATAAGCGTCAGCGTCAGCGTCAGCGTCAGCGCAATTTGCGCTGAAACCAAGGCACCACGATCTCTGCAAATATGCGGCCATCAGACCAATCTTTGCCGCGCCCAATGTGGCCCCCTTCGGGATTGACCCATGCCTCTTTGGGCGTACCTGTTTTGAGCACAAGATACAAATCATCGATGGGCACCTGGGTATCACGCTCGCCATTGACCAACAACTGAGGGGCAGAGGCCTTGCCCAATGCGGCCGCGTCTTTGAGCGACATGCGTGGGCCGTAACTTAAAAAATCTTCAAGTGTTTCGACCCCATAGACAGATGCTCGGGCAGGAAACAAATCAAACAAATACTCGCGTGTGCCCAAGGCTTTGAGTTGCCATTCGCGCTGAAAGTAAGCATGGACTGGCCCCGCCCAATTGACCACAGCCTTGAGTCTTTGAGGTTCGGCATGGGCCATGCGTGCAGCCCAGTGCCCGCCCCAAGACACGCCTTGAAATCCGATTTTGCTGGCATCAATATCGCTGCGTGAATGCAATGCATCAATGACTTTCGAGTACATGCGCTCAGCACCCACATCAATTTTGATCGGCGCCTCACCCGTTCCCGGCATGTCCAAGGCAACATAGGCCAAGCCTGCTTTCAAATAATCGGGGCCAAACTGCTCCACCACGAACTCTTTGTAGCTGTCCAATCCACCCACAGACATCACCACAGGCGGCTTTGCAATGCCTTTGGGACGCTGTAAATAGGCCACAATTTCTTTGCCCTCAAAAGGAATGCGCAGCACCTCTATGGGTGGATCGGCCAGCTTGGCATAAGACCTGAATGCCTGCGTGGCCAAAGCATGGGCACGCTTTTTTTCAGGCGAATTTTGCGTGGGCCAGGCACCAAAACCGTGGTAACGCCAGGCAGATAAATAGGCTTCACGGGCTTTGGCTGCATCGGTTTTTTCAAGGGCCTGTGCGTTGCGGCCATGGTGTTCACCATTTTGGATCCAAGACAAGGCCCACTCGTCACGGTCAAGCGAGCGGATGCGCCCTAGGATTTCCGCCACTTCCTTGGCATCAAATCCCGTCATGGGGTAGCGTTGGGCATTGGTGCGCTCTTGCACCGCTTGCTGCAGTTCAGGCCATGTGCGACCCACTGCAATTTGGGCATGCGCCCAGTTCAAACAAACCATCAACACACTGAGACATGCAAAGCGATATGCAAAATTCATACAAAACCCCCAAGAACCCAGCCACCCCCCTTGGGCGACTTGCTAAGGGTTATAGCGCATCCTGGCAGGCATGACCACCGGGTTTGGCCTCAGTGACCAAATTCAACCGGTATGCACAGCTGATAACCCACACCCCAGACCGATTTGATGGGTTGCTCGGCACCTTCGGGCAATGCAGACCTCAGCTTTTTGCGCAAGCGCGCAACCAACTCCTCTAGCGCATGCTTGCTCATCAAGTCATCAGACTCATCACCCGTGTACAAATCGCACAGCGCGCCGGATTCCAAGGTGTTTTCTTTGGCTTGAATCAAGGCCACCAACAATATTTTCTCTCGGTTGGTCAAGCGCAGCTTGCTTTCTGCATGCGGACTTTTCAAAGTTCTGTCACGCAAATTCAATGACCAGTCATGGCTGATTTTGTTTTTATTGATGCGCCTTCCAAGACTGCGCAGCACCATGACCAACTCATCTGGTGCCACAGGTTTGGTCAGGTAAATGTCAGCACCTCCCATTTCATAACCGGCAAGGCGATCATTGAGCGATACGCGCGCCGTCAAGATGGCGATGCCCGCATTGGGCAATGTTTGCCTCAACCGCCGGCACAAGCTCAAACCACCTTCACCGGGCAAATTTAAATCCAAGATGTATAAATCCACTGGTGTGCGTGCCATGAGATCGTCTAACGCAGTGGCACTGTTGACCGCATGAACCTCGAAACCATGGGCCAGCAAATGGCTGGATATTTCCTCCCTGAGCAACCGGTCATCTTCAACCAAAGCCACCACAAATTCGCTGGTATTTGCCATCTTTATATCGTCTTTCCCATGTTGTCTGGCAAGCGCACTGTGAAGCACACCTCCAAGTTATCAATGCGGCATTTCACTGCGCCGCCAATTCGACCCACAGCAGATTGCACCAGGCTCAAGCCAATGCCCAAGCCAGAAATGCCCATCACGTTTTGATGACGGTAATAGCGCTCAAATAATTTACTTTCATCAGGCAAATTTTCAGAACCGACCTGGTTGACAACCGTCAACACAAACATATCAACTGCTGAATTAATCTGGCTTGGATCTGGATATTCTTTGGTCAACCGAATTACAGCCTTGCGATCACTGGCGTATTTATATGAATTGGTCAACAAATTTTCAATCACTATGCCCAGCATTTGCCGGTTTGACCGGATGACCATATCGTCTGTTGATGTGAATTCAAAAAACGTCGCATCGGAAAATTCGGAAATGTATTCATCAATCATTTCACCAAGATCGATGGACTCCAATGCCAAAACATTATCGGCATCCACCTGGTTTGACTGCGCAACATGCTCTATCAACGCATCCATGCGCTCTACGGACTGATGGATATGCTGCACTGGCAATTCAATTTCATGGCCTGGTGCGCTGCCACGTTTGATAGACTCCAATGCAAACCGAATCGTCCCCATGGGGTTCTTCAGCTCATGCGTCAACAAATCGATCAGTGACCGCCTCTCTTTGAGTTGTTGATCGTTGTATTGGGTTTGTAAACTCAACATGCGCAACGATTGCAATTCTTCGAATTGATTCAATTTATTGGTTTGCAACTGTTTGAGCACGATCCAAAACACAAAAAGTCCGATAAATATGCCGTTGAGGCGCCAATCGGCCACGCTGGCAAAACTGGCCTCTTGTGTGTGATCGGAAAAAATTGCAAAAGCCGCACTCGTACCGAATCCCACGATGAGGGTGTAAGTTGCGTAGCCAAGAAAAAATATTTTTTTAAGCTTTGGATCGATGTTGCGAGCGCCAAATACACCCCAAAGCTGGATCCCAGGGTTCAGAGAAAACACCATGAAACTCGCCATCAATGCATAGTGCGCATGGCCCATGCTAATGAGCAGCATCGAAGCAGCACAAATGCCGAACATCGCCTTGACCAGCCACCGATAAGTGGGGGCAATGTCATAACTTTTGAGCACGGCCCAACCCAATAAAACCGTCATGTGGATGCGCAAAACTTGGAACAACTGCCCCAAACTGTTGACAAAGTTTGGTTCCAAATCAGGGAAGGCTTTGCTTAGCAAACCTGTGGATGTGAAAGTGAACAAACAAGCTGAAAATTGAAACAAGCAATATGTCTGCATCAGACGTGATGGCTCCAACAGCGCAAATAGCAATCCCATCAGTAGCAAAGCAATTGACAATGTAACTGCCACGCTGATGCGCGCGACCCTGGCATTCATTTCCCTGCTTAAACTTTTTGGATCAATCAACTGAGTTTCAATCCAGCGCAATCCATCTGTATTGAATTTGAGATAAACCGTTTTTGGTTGTCCTTCCACCATTGGTATTTCAAAACAAAATAGATCATCTATGCATTCGTTCTGTAGGTTGGATGACCTGTCTCCAGAAAGGATGACCGTCCATCGATCATGTGCCCATTGATATAGCGCTATGCTGTCAAGATAATGCGGGCCCACCCGCAGCACCCATGGTGCATCCGTTTGCATGCTGTCGTCGCCCTCGTTGTTGGGCGTTATATTCACTTTTACCCAGGTATTCCCCCTGGCATAGCCCAGTCGCAAAGTTTTGTTGTAGGGCTTAAATTCTGATTTTTGTATTTGCCCAAGTTCTAATTTGGCCGTGTCATCGTGCAAATAAGCGAAATCGGTCTTGTAGTTTGTTGCTGACGCAGTGCTCCACAACATGCAAATGCCCAGCAATAAACAACAAATAATTCGATTCATACCATGAGCACTGAAGGCTTTTCGGAGAGGTGAAAACAGTCCTATTCTTCCATTGAATTGCATGCTCAAGTATTCATGAGCATTTGTGAGACCTGCCCGCGATACACCTGGCGCAAACATGTGAACTGAGTAAAAATGAACTATTTATTTCCATTCCTTTGCCTTTCCCCTCATCGTTTTAACTTGCGAGGGGCCTACGGGCCAACTATCGTGGTCTACTGTGATGGGCCAATGCATTCATTCGCTGCAGCCCATTCGTTTGGTCACCCATCCCATCTCTCACTTTGATTTCATCATTTTTTACTGCCAGTACCCGTGCTTTGCAACGCAGGTTGCGTGTTGCGTTTTTTTGCGGTCTGTTTTGCGCATTGCTTGGTGCATGTGGAGATAAGCCTCTCTCATGGCCTTGGGCGGATGACAGTGCTGCCCTGGAAAAGCCCTCCCCACCTGTGGCCCAGTCGGGGGACAGCCCAATGCTGCTGCTCAGTTCAGACAATTGGCCACTGACTGCCCCTGTTTTTCGCCAAGTCAAACGGGACTTTTACGACTGCAAAGGATTGGTTGGCGGCTGGTTTGAATCCTTGTTATTGGCTGAGATCAATTTTTTGGCTGGCCAGTCCAAGTTAAAGCACCTGCCCCAAGCGGTTTGCTTGGTACAAATTGATCGGCAACTCAAGCCCAACGAAGGTCGCTTTGTGGTGCATTTCTACGCCAATGCCACTGAATTGAGTGAGTGCGCCATGAAACACAGATGCCAAATGGCACGCAATGTGAGCTTGGTCCTCAAAAATCAAGCGGTGTACCGCTCTTATTTTTTGTCAGATTTTGAGCGCGAAAAATACCAGCAGCATTGCATCACGCCCACAGGCAAATGGCATCCGCAGACCACTTGTTATGACCTGGAATAAAAGCCCAGTTCGCTCGTTCAAAGCGGCACAGCCAACATGGTGTCAATACCAAATGAATCCACCAAGACATCCATGGATCTGATCAGCCAAGTCGACCGTGAACGGTGCAATTCGGTGCGGTAACGAGCCACCATGTACAAACTAGACACACCCTCTGCACTGGACTGATAGACCACCAAATTGGCGCGCGCCTCCATGCCGGCTTCTCCCAGCGCATGGCATTGGACATTGGTGACTTGACGCAACAAACGATCACGCCGATAAGTCAGCACCCCTTTGGCCAGCATCGCCACACGGTCGCGCACCATGCCATGGGTAAAACAACCCATGATGGGCAGTGGCAGACCTAGCTCCTGGTTTTCACGCGACAGCACCCGGTACTGGCAGTCATTTGGATCAAACAACTGGGTCCAGTCATCAAACCGCTCTGTATCAAGCAGTTCGGCATAGTGGTACAGAAAAGCGCTGACTTCATGGATGGGTGCGCTCATTGGGTTTCTCCTAAAGGCTGATCGTTGCCCAATCCCATGATCTGGTGGTAGTACTGCCAAAACCCACGAATGGATATTTCTTGTGACAAATAGTCGGTGTCTTGAATGGGACCAACTCCGCCCATTTCCAGCACCTCATGCCCGCCTGGTCGTCGCTGTCGGATGCCTTGTTGAACCAGCCGCAAGGCCTCGCCATCTTCAAGTGATATGTATCCCGATGGGCCAATAAAGTTAGCGGTCAGCAATTTGTCATGTGTTTGCTCTGGCGTATCTGATTCAAAGCCCAGGTATGTGATGTGCAATTCAACCCCGTCAGTGCCTTTGGGTCGAAGGTGTCGGATGGCATAGGTGTTGTCGACTTGGGCCACGATCAATGTGGGGAAAATGGACAAGATGGTGGTTTTATAACCATCGCCCAAATCCAACGGGACATTGATCAAAGATGGGTCGGCCATTTTCATATTCGGATTGAATTTACCGGTTCCTTCATAGGCTTGGGCCACCAAAGCTTGGTTGTCTTTGTCGGTATCACTGAGGATGGAATGGTTCCAAGTATTTTTTAATTCGGTATCGAGCTTGATGCCGCCTTTCATGGTGGGCTGTTGCAATCCAAAAGATACTTGAAACTGATGCAGCAAAGAGCCGTGGTAAGGGTCGCGCACGTTTTCGTTGTAAAGCTTCCAGTTGCCAGGAATGCGTTGGCGCAAATAGCCCAAGACTTTGGGTTTTCGCTGAACCAGCAAGCGATCAATTTGTGACAGCGAATGGGGACCCAGAAAAGTCTTCAAATCAGGTGGGTCATCATGAAAGCTGCCAAAGATCAACCCACCATGGGTTTGTACTTTGAGCACATTGAGTCCGTGATCGGCTTTTTGAAAGCTTGCCGGCATGCCACCCTTGCCTTTGAGGCCTTTGAGCAAAGGCACCCCAGTGAGTTCACCCTTGAGCGAGTAACTCCACAGGTGATATGGACAGGTGAGGCTTTTGGCATGACCGCGCACAGCCGTGACCAGCTGCGCGCCCCGGTGTGCACATGAATTTTCAAAAGCATGGATGCTTTCGTCCTCTGCTCGGGTCACCACCACCTGCGTATCGCCCACCCAAGTGGTGACAAAACTGCCCACTTGGGGTAGCTCTACCTCGTGGCACAAATAGTTCCACACAGGACCACGAAATATGCGCTCATTTTCCAACCGATAGATATTGGCATCCGTGAAAACCTCATACGGCACCCGAGAAAAGTCTGCTTTGGGCCACGATTGGCGATCACTGGCTACTTTGCTATTCATCACGACTCCTGATTCGATGTGTGTTGTGCCAAGACATTGTGTTTGTCGTTACTTTGGGGTGCGCCACAAATGGGCACGCCAATGCCAAGCCAATAATGCGGTGAAACCCATGCCCGTCAGCCCAAATATCAAACTGGTCAAGGGTAACCCCCAGCTGCGGACCACCGCACCAGACAACATCAAGCCCAACGGCAAGCCCAATACGGCCAATATCCTCAGACCCATCACGCGTCCGTGGTACTGGACGTCGCAGTCGCGCAACATGAGCGCAGCCATCGGCGTCAGGCATGCACTTTGCACCAAACCGCACACCACCAGCAAGATCATGGCACCATGAATATTGCTGAGTTGTCCAAATAGCATCACCATGGCAAACCAGATCAAGGCCGAAGTGAGCATCAACCGGCCTGCTGGCCAGGAAATACGGTTGCTTCCCAAGCAAAGTGATCCCATCAAGGCCCCTGCCGCAAACGATGCCCCCATCCAACCCAAGCCAGTTTGATCTACCTGGTAAACCTCCTTGGCGATATAGGGCAGCAGGCCCAGAAAGAAGGGAAAAGCCAGCATGTTGACCAAAAAAGCCAACAGCCAAGTCCCCAGCAAAGCAGGCTTGGTCAATGCGTAGACCACGGCCAAGCGCAATTCAATGAATGGGGTAACCCATGCCGACCCTCGGGAGGATGAAGGGTGCCGCACCGATGGCGCCACATGCCATGACAAGAGCACACTGATCAGGTAGAGCGCCGTGACCACCGCATAGGCCCAAGTCATTCCCCATTGGGCGACTGCTCCGGCCCCGGTCAATGCGCCTGCTATCCGCGCCGAATCTGAGGTCGCACGCGACACGCCCAGCGCCCCCATCAAATGCGCAGGCGGCATGCTTTGGGCAATCAATGCATACCGGATCATCAAGTCAGAGGGGCGAATCAAGCCGGTCACACATGACACGGCCAACACCCAAGCTGGCGTCAAGGCATCGGCCTGCGCCAAGGCCACCACACACAAAGAAAGTGCGGCATAAATACCTCGGGTGCAACACAGCATCACCCGGTGGCCCAACCTGTCAGCCAAAACACCTAACAACGGTGACGCCAATGTGCCGATGTACAACAAGGCACCGAAACCAACCAACCACATCACTGAGTCTGAAGTGACCAATACATACCAACCCAGTATCAGCACCTCCATTTCGATGGCCCAAGATGCGGCCAAATCTGCGGGCCACTGAAAGCGAAAACTTCTGACCTCAAACGGGGCCCCAAAGTGCGCACGCGGCTCGTGATGGTTGTTGTTCATGTCTCCCATGTTCAAAGGGGTTGCAAACGTTGATGCAAGGTTTCTGATTCATTGTGTCACAGCAACCAGCGTTGTTTCGGACGCGACTGACCAGCACAAATTCAGTTGCAAACCACACCAAAAAAATCAACCAATCAACTTGACGCAATGACCCATTGCATCAATAATGTTTTCGGCGACAATGCACAGCATAAACCTTTGGTGGTCCAAGCCCTTGGGGCAAGACCACCATCAACAACAACAGCAATGCTCAAAGTAAATGGCCATGGCAGGCCACATCAAATATGGCGACCCAATGACCGCAGATGTCATCGGTTTATCGTCCCCGCTTTCTTCCACATGACCACAGCCCATCTGTTGAACAAGGACCACTGTGCTGTTTGATCACTGTGCTGAGTGCAAGCGTTGCTGCACCATTGACGATGGACATCCCCCGCTCGAAGTCAGCCTGACCCGCCTGGAAAAAAAGAAATTGGGCAGCGTGTGCATCGAAAAAAATTGCGAGCACCTGGGAGATCAGGGCTGCACCATGGGAGAAGACAAACCCTTCGCTTGCAGTCTGTACCCTTTGTCTTTCGACCCGTCGCGTCGCCAGTTCATGTACGACACCGAGTGTCCACTGATGCCCACTTATATCCGCCAACTCAAACAAGTTGGCAGTGAGGCACAGGCACACTTTTCATTGGTGCAAAGTGCCATACTTGGCCTTGAGAGAAAAGACCCCGCTTTTTTGCGTCAAAATTTCTCCATCGATGAAGATTATTTTGATTTGAAAAAGTTACCTCACACATCACTTCCAAAGGAAGCACAAAAATGATCGTTACGCCCTTGAGAGTCTCTGAGTCCGCCAACGAGGACAACGACGTTCAACACGTCGGCTACCAAAGTTGGACCGAAGAAAACCTCTGCATCGAGAGCGATCACAACGACATCACTTATTACACATCCCGATGGGACGCCCTGTGCCCCTACATTGATGTGACCGAAGAAATGCTGGCCCAAGCTCCCAAGCCTTTCATCGTTTATGCGCTGCCCCCAGAAGGCCCGTATGGCGTTCCCATCAACGACCAATATGGCTTGGTTGACACCTACTCAAAAGCATTTTGGGAAGAGCCCCGCCGGGCGCGCAAATTCAGCGAGTACGACAAGCAATACAAATTATTTGACATCAGCGAAGAGGTCATTCCTGGCGCTCAGATCACCGTCGAAGATATGTTTGAGATGGGTGGAGAGCACTTCGCCAATTGCTACATCGATGACTTAGAGATTGAAGGCTTTGTGGACTACATCCGAAAGCTCGATATTTTGGTGATCAAAGTTCACGACCCTGTGGGCGAATTGGTCTTGACGGATGTTTCAATCATGCTGCCAGAGTACGACCAGCTGTACGGCAGTTTTTGCCAGTGGAACAGGGCGTTCAAAAACCGCTCACCGGGCATGTTTGCTTGCTTGCTGGCCAGCCGTTGGGCAGCCAAGAATGGCTTTCGGTATTACAACCTGGGCCCAGTGGGTGACTATGGTTACAAATCGTTGTTTGTGACCGACCACGAACCCATTTATGCGCTGGCCATGACCGACCCCGATCACCCGTTGGCGCTGGACACCACCTCCCCGCTGCACACCGACTTCAGCCCCGAAGTCTGGAACCAAATTTACCGCTCTGCCCCATCGATCAAAAAGGCCAACGGCGTGGGCTGAGGCCCATGAAATAGACAGCACATCGTCTCCAAGGATGGCGGTCGCTGTTGTGATGGGGTGCAATGTCACTCAAAAAACATGCTTTTCGCCAAAGCTGTGGTCGTAGTCCATCATCAACTCTTCACCAGCGCGGATGTTGCGCAAGGCCTCGAAATCACCACTTTTCTTCATTCGAAGGTTGGGGTTTTTCGAATGGTTCAGATAAAAAGCGATGTCCATGGTGTTGAGGCCCATGGTTGAAACCTGGACTTCATCTTTGAAGTAGTAGCAAAATATTTTGATCTGTTCGCGCACACTTTTAGGCAACTTGGCGATTTCCTTGCGTGTGAACTTGATCTCTTTGGGCTCGGACATGGTTTGCAAAGGGTGGACCCCTTTGGGGATGGCACGAATCGCAAACACACCAATACCGTGAACTGGAGAGATCCCCAGGCGGCAGTAGACCGACTGGTTCAAGTGTTTATATAGTTTTTTTTTCTGAGCAGTCATGCAAATGGTTCCAACAATAAGGGCTGGATTTTGATACCAATCCCCCACAGAGTCAAAGACTAATTGACCCACGGACCGACATCCTTGTCGAACCAAGATTATCTGGACATGACTTTGCGCCGCCCCCTTTTGGTGCAATCCCACTCACAGGTGGCGCCCCGCACACATGCCACATAATCAAACCCATTGACCTCGCCATCAACATGTCCATGAACCATCCTTCCACAGCCCGCAATTACAAATACTACGACTTCATCGTGGTGGCCTTTGTCACCGTTTTGTTGTGCTCCAACTTGATTGGCGCAGGCAAGGCCGCCCAAATTGATTTGCCCCTGGTGGGCACCGTGGTGTTTGGGGCGGGCGTTTTGTTTTTCCCAATTGCCTACTTATTTGGCGACATCCTCACCGAGGTTTATGGCTACGCCCACGATCGGCGCGCGGTTTGGTGTGGGTTTGGTGCTTTATTGTTTGCCGCCCTCATGTCCGCCGTGGTGATCCATCTGCCGGCAGCGCCGGGCAGCTACAACGAGCAGTTGCAACAAGGCCTGGCCCTGGTGTTTGGCAATACATGGCGCATCGTGGCTGGCTCCATGGTGGCTTTTTGGGCCGGCAGCTTGGTCAATGGTTTTGTGCTGGCCAAAATGAAAATTTGGACCGAGGGGCGTCACCTGTGGGCCAGAACCATTGGCTCTACAGCAGTCGGTGAGTTGTTTGACTCATCGCTCTTTTATGTGATTGCTTTTTACGGCATTTGGCCTACCGAGCAAGTGATCCAAGTGGCTGTGGCCCAATACTTTTTGAAAACAGCATGGGAAGTGCTGGCCACGCCATTGACCTATCAGGTGGTGGCTTGGCTCAAGCACAAAGAAGGCGAAGACCACTTCGACCGGGACACGAATTTTTCACCTTTTCATGTCCGGCTGTAAGACCCCCTCAGTCTGATTTAGCCAAGGTCACAACCGTTGGTGCCGTGGCTTTGGCTTGCAATTGCTTGACCGCCATGCTCTCCAGGTACCGGCGCAAGCGAGACAAGCCCACATCGTGCTCGTAAAGGTGCTCGCGCTCGCGTGCATCGCTCTCCATCTGCTCGAGCATCACCCGGTCTTGTTCGAGCACACGCCAGTGCCGGGCTTCCAAACGGTTGCGGTACAAAAACCGCCACGCGTTGCGCTGCCAACCGCTGACTTTGCGACAACGCCAGAAGAACACCGATGCCAAGCGCTCGTTGACCGGTGTGACAAAGCCCACAATGATGAAGTTGCCACCCGGACCGCCCGTCTTTGGATAGGGAATCTCCAAGCGCATCCAATGGGTGCCGGTGTCGCCCCACTCCGTCCAGTCGAAATTGACATCGCGCTGACCCTGCTTTTCAAACACAAAGCCGTGCTCGGTGCGGCGCAACTGAAACT
Source organism: Betaproteobacteria bacterium (assembly GCA_009921465.1). Taxonomy (GTDB): domain Bacteria; phylum Pseudomonadota; class Gammaproteobacteria; order Burkholderiales; family Burkholderiaceae_C; genus Limnohabitans. The sequence goes on along the minus strand of RFXS01000014.1, from coordinate 10,513 downwards.
TGGCGCTGATATCGCCATCGGCCATCGAGTGCGACTGCTTGTGCAAAAAAGTGCCGTGCATGGGGTCCATGACGTTTTCAAGCGCATAGCGGTAGTCACACTGCCATTCGTTATAACAAAGAAAATGGGAATGCTCGGCGCTGGTGAGCTCATCGGGCACGATGAGCGGCGGCGGTTGGTCCAAATGAGTGGCGCTGTTGTATAACCAGATGGCCCCATGGGCTTCGGTCACATGAAAAGCCCGTGCGCCGCGCGACCCCTCCAAGGTGCAGCCTGGGCTGGCCGGAACTTTGGTCACGGTGCCATCACAGCGCACCTCGATGCCGTGGTAGGGGCATGCCAAACGATCACCCAACACCACGCCCATGGACAAGGGCGCACCGCGATGGGGGCAGTGGTCTTCCAGCGCATGCACTTGGCCTGCGTGATCGCGCCACAAGGCCAACTTGTGGCCAAGCCGACGCAACGACAAGGGCGTGTCTTTCAAAAAATGAGACGGGCACAGGGGGTACCACAAATCTTCCAAGCCCCGCGACAAAAGTTGCTCCACTGCTTTGGCATCGATGTCGGCCATGATCACACTCCCAGTTTGTTGATTTCAGCTTCAAAGCTATGCTCGGTCCACGGCTGCCCGTTGGGGCCCAAGGGTCCACTCTGATTGAGATAGTTGACCAAGGGCGCCAACTCGGTGATGCCAGATGCAAAGGCCCTCTCCAGCGCATCACCCAACAGGTCTTCAAAGGTGTTGGGCGGGCGCTGTTGGGCTTGGTTGGGCTGCAAATAGCGTGAGGTAGTGGGATTGCTCATGGTTTTTTCTCCGTCAAAAAGCCGCCGCCGGCTGCACTTTGGGGTTGTCGCCGGGTGTGACCGTCGATGCCCCCATCAATGGCCCATTCGGCAAACACAGTGGGCCCAGGGGTGAACTCACGGGCCTGCCAAGCGCTGGTGAGGTGGTCCTCATCGGCGTTGTATTCGATCAAGCCACCGCAAGGGTTTTCAAAATACCAGAAGTAAGCCGATGAAACCGGGTGGCGCCCTGGCCCAAGCTGGGTTTTCCAACCACAACGCCCCATGTGCAATCCGCCACCAAACACTTCGTGGATGTCTCGCACAGTGAACGCCACGTGGTTCAAGCCCATGGGCTTGCCGGGCAGTTGCAACAAGAACAAATCGTGGTGTCCCGCTTGCGGCGCACAGCGCATGAAAACGCCCCGCCCTGGGTAGCGGTCTGAGGTCACAAAACCCAGGGACTGATAGAAAGATTCGGCCTCTTGCAAGCGGTCGGTGAACAACACCACATGCCCAATGTCCACGGGGGTGGCACGCTCATAGACAGGCGATGGCCGATCAATGCGACGGATATCGCCATAAGCATTGGTCGGGGCTCCATGCACATCCACAGGGTGCTTGCGACTGATGGCAAACACCTGGCGCAGACCATGGGGGTCCAAACACGAGACCTGGGCTTGGGGTGAGACTGCGCCGTCTTGAATGCCCTGACTTTGAAAACCTGGCATTGTTTGCAACTGCTGGTGCAAGCGTTGCAATGTGCCAGCATCACGCACGCCCCACTGCACGGCCCGTAATGTGGCCCCGGGCTCAATGGCTGCGTCCAGCGAAGCATCGTTCATGGCGCGCACACACACTTGCGCCCCATTGAGGGTTTCCCACGTGTGGGGCGACGACGCTGACGTCAGCGCTTGCAAACCCCAGTCGCCAAAAAAGCGCCGCACCGTGTCCCATTGCTCGGGCGTGTCTTCGATACCGTAGGTGATGCGGTCAATGCCTTCGATCATGTCTGTCCTTGGGGTGTGTGGGTGCACTCGCTCATACCGTCATGGCCGAACTGCGGTGGCTGAGATAACGCAAAGCAGACAAGACCGTCAGCATAGAGGTCTTGGGGTTGTCTGGCAATGGCTGGCCACGCATGGTCAGTTGCATGTGGCCAAACGCACCACGCACATCGATTTCATGGATGTTTTCACTCACATTCGGGTCGGCAATCAAGCGGGCGCGGGTGGCTTCAAGCCCCAACCCGGCCAAGGCAATGGTGGCGGCGACATTGGCGTTTTTAGGGTACATGAGGGCCACCTCAGCGGCACTGCCCTCCATCAAAACAGTCGCCTCGCGCAATTGGTCCAAGTCAAGCACCGACTCGGCCGCACTGCCGCGCCAACCTTGCGGGGGTTTGCGACCGGTATAGGTGACTTCGCTGAGCCCAGCCCAACGTGCAGCGGCAATGGCGTCAATGCCCCCAATGGCCCCGCTGAGCACATGGACCTGGGTTTGGCCAGTTCGGGCAGCGTCTTCTACCCGCTGGGCCAAGCCGGTGCTGGCCAATGCGCCAACCGATAACAAAGCACATTCAACGCCGCGCTGCAAAGCGGGCAAGACATGTTGCTCGATGGCACTGTGCCCTGCGCACTCCAGCACCCATTGGGCGTCTGGCGCAACCTCGGTCAACACCTGCACCGATGGACCCAACCATTGCTGAGCGGCTTGGACCGATCGCGGCGTGACCACCACATGGCGCAAAGTCAAATCAGACCAACCACGTGTGCGCTCGACCAGGGCTCGGCCAATCGCACCCAAGCCAATCAAAGTCAGCTCGGTGCTTCGCCTCATGTCGGATCCTTGCGCGGTGGTCCAGCGAACTTGGTGGCAAATGGGCCCCAACTGGTCATGTCGACCTCGACCATCACCGGTCCATCATGGGCCAAGGCCTGGGCTAGAACGCTGTCACAGTTTTCGGGTCCCGACAGCAAAAAATGAGGCATTTTCAAGCTGGCACACAAGAGCGAAAAATCGGGCGTGCACAGGTCGACGTAGCAACGGCGACCACCGTAGATGGCGTCTTGGATATTTTGGATCACGCCATAGCGCTGATCGTTCATGACCAACAAAACCAACTGGGCTTTTTCTTGCATGGCACAGGCCAACTCGCCCGGATTGAGCATCAATCCACCATCGCCCACCAAGGCAACGGTCTTGCGTCCGAGTGCGTGGGCGTGTGCCGCCAAAGAAGCCCCAATGCCCATCGCCAAACCCTGGCCAATGCCTCCGCCCAAAGCATGCACACCAGCGCGGGGGTGGTCCAACCACAAACTGCGGTTGCCCCACATGCTGTTGGACAAGGTGATGTCGCGCACCCACCACAGACCTTGCGCCGTTTTGGCTGCCGCCCGGTTCAGGCTGTCTTTCAAGGTCACGTAAGGGCCCAAAGTGGCATCCACGGTGGCCTCGGCGGCTTGCCGTGCTTGGGCCACGGCGCCCGGCCAAGCAGGGTCGGTGTGCATGTGGCCTTGCAAACGGTCGGCCAGGGCATGCAAGGCCAAACTCGCATCGGCCTGCACAAAATAGTCACTGCTGTAAGCGCGTTGATCGGCCAAGGGATTGGCGTCAATGCGGTAACGGCATGCCGGCAATTGCAGCTTGTAATTGAGCGTTTCGTTGCTGCGCAAACGCGATCCGACCACCAACATGGCGTCCACTTGCGCATACAAAGCCTCCACCGGCTTTTGCACATTGAAGGCCCCCAGGCTCATGGGGTGTTGCTCTGGGACGATGCCACGCCCCTGTACCGACGTGACCACTGCCCAACCCATGTCGATAAAACGCTGTACCGCTGCACCCGCATGGCGCGCACCCCCGCCCAACCACAGCATGGGGCGCTGGGCTTGGCTCAGACGCTGCGCCAGCACATCCAGGCGATGCGCATCGGGGGGCACTGGCGTCAAAGGCAATGGGGTCACATCCGTGGGGGCATCCATCACATGGGCTTGCACGTCGATGGGAATTTCAATGCTCACCGGGCCACATGGTGCGGTGTGAGCCAAGCGATGGGCTTCGCGCAAAATGCTCAAAGCACTTTGCGCATCACGGATGCGAAAGGCCGCTTTGCTCACTGCCGACAGCATGGCCAATTGGGCCGGTGCTTCGTGGATATAGCCCCAGTCGCGGTCCACATAGGCCGATTCAATTTGCCCGGTCAAATGCAACATGGGCGTGCCCGCGGTCAATGCTTCAACCAATGCGCCCGCTGCATTGCCCGCACCGGTACCGGTACTGGTGATGCACACCCCCCAGGTGCCGCTGACACGGGCGGCCGCATCGGCCATGTTGCACGCACCTGCCTCACCACGGGCAGACACAAAGCGCAAGTGCCCACGCTGGTTGATCGCATCCAAAATCGGCATGTTGTGGATCGAGATCACCCCATAGGCTGTTTTCACACCACAGGCCTCAATGAAACGCACGGCCAGCTCACCCACGGTGATGCGTTGCACAGAAATATCGGACGGGTTGGGCGAAGGCTGGGTCATGCTGCAATGGGGTTGGCAATGCGGGCAGAGCCCGCAGCAGGGTGGGCCCGGGCATGGGCTTGAAAGGTGGGGTCGATGTGGCTGATGCGCTGGGTCAATTGAGCGGCCGCATCTTGTACATGCTGCACCACGATGGGCAAGTCTTCAGGCTCAATGCGCTGGCTGGGGATGGTCACACTCACCGCGGCCACCACTTGCTGCAAGTCATTGAAGACCGGTGCCACCACCGTGGAAATGCCCGACTCGAAACCCCCTTGGCTGGTGCCATAACCCTGGGCCTTGTCTTGCGCAATCATCTTGAGCAATTGGGCACGGGTGGTCGGTGTTTTGTCCGTGAATTTGGGCAAAGGCTCCTGAGGATAAATTTTGGCCAAGTCAGCCAAGCTCAAGTGCCCCATCAAGACCCGACCCAGCACGGTGGCGTGTGCTGGCAAACGTGCACCCACCTGGATCGAATGGAACAAGGCATTGCGCCCTGGTGACTTGACCACAAACACCACCTCTGTGCCTTCGCGCAAAACCAAATGCGAGGAGTACCCCGTTCGATCGCACAAGGCGGCGATGACCGGCCTGGCCTGCTCGGCCAACTCCATCGATGCGATGGTCTCAAACCCCAATCGCAGCACCCCCAAACCCAAACGATAAGTGACCCCGTCTGCGCCACGCTCTACAAAACCCATTTGCTCCAAGGTGTAGAGCATGCGAAACACCGATGCGCGCGGCATCTCGAGTTTGCGCGCCAACGCCGCGCTGGTGTGGGCAGGTTCTTCGCGGGTGAACTGCTGCAGCAGTTGCAAGCCCCTTTGCAAGGCGGGCACCATGTAGCGGTCTGATTCACTCATGCGCCAACACCCGTGTGTGAGAACAACAATTCATTGACGGCTTGCGCCGCCTCCAAGGGGCACGCATGACCGACATCACCCAATAAATGAAATGGCACCCCCAAACGTGCGGCCAATTGAGCGCACCCTTGGGCAGGGGTGATGCGATCGGCTTGGCCACAAGCGACATCAATGGGCAGGTTCAAACCTTGCAAATAACTGGCCAAATCGTCCCTGGCCAACATATGGCTGGCTTGTGTGTACCCTGCTGGGATGACCTGGGCCATGGTGTGCTCGACCCAGGCCACTTGTTCGGCACTGGCCGCAGCAGACAGCATGGCGCTGGCACGCTGTGCTGCCATACCCGCAGGCCCCAGGTTTTGGAGCTTGTCCAAGCGATCTTGCAGTTTGCTTTGGCGCACTTGGGGGTCGGCCAAACCGTAACCAGCTGCAGGGGCCAATAGCCACAGGTGTTTGACACGCTCAGGCCGGGCACGGGTGGCGGCGCTGGCCATCAAACAACCCAGGGAATGGCCCACCAAATACACCTGCGCACAGCCCAAGGCATCGAGCCAAGCCCACAAGCGTGTGGCGTAGTCGCTGGCCATGGGTTGCGCGGGTCCAACGGGTGCGCTTTGGCCATAACCCGGCGCATCCCAGGCCAACATGTTCACACCCAGGCCTTGCGCAGCTTGCAATTGCGCCAGCCAACTGCCCGAGGCAGAACCAATGCCATGCAACAGCACCCACACCGGCTGCCCAGGCGCACCGGCACTGCGATAGGCGATCGGACCCAGTGCAGTGGACGCCAGCTGTAGCGGAAAAGATTTGATCTGTTCGGACAATGACATGCGTGGTGTCAATCAGGTTTTGGCCAGGTTGCGCTTGATCTTGGCCAATGGCGAATCTGGCGGGTATACCGGTGTGATTGGCTTGGGCGAACCCAGCATCACGCACATCAACGCATCTTCTTCACCAATGTTGATTTCTTCGCGGTACACGCCCGGCGGGACAGAGATCAGGTCGCGCTCGTGCAACACCGACTCCCAACGTTCACCGTCTTTTTCGCACACCACTTTCATGGTGCCGCGCAGCAAGAAAAATATTTCCTCCACGTCGTAGTGGATGTGTGAGGGGCCTTCATGGCCGGCCGGGATGATCATGGTGGAGAAGGTGAAGTGCCCAGAGGGCACGGTGTTGTTGTCGCTGGCAACACCAGTGGCGCCCGTGCCCACATAACGCATTTGGGCCCGGCGGTATTTGGGGTCGTAGTCAGCTTGAAACTTGAGTGCATCCCAGTCGTAGCGGCGGGTGGAAAACCGCGCGACCCGCGACTCCAGCCACTGTGCAAAAGACTGTCCGGGTTGGCGCAACATGCTGGTTTGGATGTCGGCTTCTGCGGGCAAGGTGGCGTTGAGCAAGCCACGCTCGTTGAAGACGGGTTGATTGGCGGCGGTGGTGTGCGACATGGTGGGGTTCTCCTGTGTCAAAAATCAATGCATGACAAAGCCGCCATTGACGGGCAGCAACTGTCCGGTGATAAAACCGCTGGCCGGGCTGAGCAAAAACAGCACCGCAGCGGTCAGGTCCTCAGGCACCTGGGGACGCTGCAAAGCCCGGCCTTGCATGTACAAATCGTGCCGGTGTTGGGGGATATAAGCAGTCGCCTCGACCAAAGTCAAGCCGGGGGCTATGGCATTGACGGTGATGCCGTCAGGGCCGAGTTCACGCGCCATCGAGCGGGTCATGGATATCACGGCCCCTTTGCTCGCCACATAGGCCATCAAACGGGGTGCCCCCCACAAGGCCGTATCGGATGCGATGTTGACCACCCGCCCACTGCCACTGGCTTTGAGGTGTGGATGTGCCGCCACCGTGGCCAACCATGGCCCGCGCACATTGACCGCCATCACCTGGTCCCAAGTGGCCAGGTCAATGTCTTGCATGTCTTTGCCACCGCTGTTGGTGATGGCCGCGTTGTTGACCAAACCGTCCAAGCCGCCCAACCACTGGGCCGCCTGATCCACGCTGGAGCGCACAGCGCTCGGGTCGACCATGTCCATGGGCAGGTAATGCACGGCGGACCCCAATGACAGGGCCAGCGCTTGACCTTGCTCATGCAAGATGTCTGTGATCACCACGCGCGCGCCCGCTTGCACCAAAGCTTGGGCAAAGGCCGCACCCAAGCCCCGCGCCCCGCCCGTGACCAGCACCCGCCGCCCGCTCATGGCGACCACGTTGGCAGTTGCGTTCATGGGGTGCGCCTTTCGGCACTGGGCAGGTAGTGCAAAACACGGTTCTCAGCAAACACCACGGCGTAATAAGCCAATATGCCAATGACGGTCAAGGCCCCTATGACCACAAACACCCCTGCGGTGTTGCCTTGGCCTTCAAAAAACACCAATAAGTAACCCAAGCCCATGTTGCCGCCGACCAACTCGCCCACCACCACACCGATGACGGCCAAGGTGCTGGCAATGCGCAAACCAGAAAACAGTGCAGGCAAAGTCGCCGGGCACTGAACCTTGAAAAACACTTGCAAGCGGGTGGCAGAAAAGGACCGGGCCAAGTTGATCATGTCCGCATCCAGGTTGCGCATGGCCGTCAGCACATTGATCAGCACGGGGAAAAAGACAATCAAAATGGCCACCAAGATTTTGGGGTACACGGTGTAGCCCAACCACATCACAAACAATGGGGCAAACGCCACCTTGGGGGCGATTTGCAAGGCCAGCAAGTAGGGCGACAAGATCGCCTCCACTTGGGGCGACAACCCCAGCGCATAGCCCATGGCCGCGCCCAACGCTGCCCCCATCACAAAGCCGATCACCACCTCCATTGAGGTGATGGCGCTGTGCCAAAGCAAACGCTCGCTGGCATGGATGCGAAACAACTCATCCCATGTCTTGCTGGCATTGGGCAATACAAACTCAGGCACGCCCCACCACCCTGGCAGCCACTGCCAAGCGGCCAGAAACAAGAGCGCGACCAGCACGCTCCATGCGGTGGTTTTGAAGCCTGAACCCATGCTTTATTTGAGTCCCACGAATTGGTTGGTGTAGAGGTCTTTGGCGGGGACTTCTTTGGGCACGATGGCATTGCTGACGTAGAACTTTTGCAAATCCATCAAACGCCCTTCATCCATTTGGCCCAACACTTTTTGGTTGGCGTAAACGTATTTGTTGTAGAGCTCAAACGTTTGCAAGATCAGGTCTTCTTTGCCTTTGTGGGCTGGCACGTGGGCCACATAGGCGGCGGTCGCCGCTTTGGGGTCTTTCATGATGTCGCGCATGCCTTTCAGGGTGGCACGCACCAGCTTTTGGATCAGCTCAGGGTTTTTGGCGATGGTCTCGTCGCTGGCCAAAATGGCTTGGGCCATGCTTTTGAAGTACACGTCCGCCGGCAAGATATCGACCTTGGCACCAGCGGCGATGGCCGTGGCCGTCCAATCGGGCACAGCGGCCATGGCAACCGCTTTTTTGGCTGCGAATTGCTGCCACACCCCGGCCGGTCCGGCCGATTGAATGTCCAAATCGTTTTTGGTCAAGCCTGATTTGCTCAGCATGCCCAGCAACGCGTAATAGGTGGTGTCGGTGTAACCGGTGGTGGTGACCACTTGGCCCTTGAGTTCACGCGGCGACTCGATGCGGGCGTCTTTGTGGCTGACCAATTGCATCAGTGAGCCCGCACCCAGCACCGCCACCGCTTTGACCGGAATGCCTTGTCCGCGCGCGATGATGGGCGTGTCTCCGATGGCACCACCGATCACGGCATTGCCCGCGCCAATTTGCTTGGCCACGTCTACACCGCCGCGACCGCCAACAAATTTCACGTTCAAACCTTCTTGGGCGTAATAGCCCTTGGCTTGGGCCAACATCCAGGGCCCAAAAGCCGGCAAAAACGCTGGCGCAGGCAACAAATAGGTGATTTCTTGCGCGGACGCGGCCGGGGCTTGGGCTTGGCCGCTCATTGGGGCCAAGGCAACCATGGCGGTGGCCAATGCAATCAGGGTACGTCGGATCATGGTTTCACTCCTAAAGGTTTTTTACAGATAAAAAGGTCAATGGATATCGGTGTCCGCATCGAGCTTGAGCAAGGCCATCAAGCGGGCCACGTAGTCGCCCAATTGGGGGTGCTTGCGCCGTTGCATGGGTTTGTCGCGGTCAGGCAACGCGACCGTGATTTGCTCGACGATGGTGCCCGGGCGCTCGCTCATCACCAAGATGCGGTCAGACAATGCCACGGCCTCGGCCAGATCGTGGGTGATGAACAGCACCGTTTTGCCATGGGCACGCACGCTGCGGGCCAAGTCTTGCTGCAAGATCATTTTGGTTTGCGCGTCCAGGGCTGAAAACGGCTCGTCCATCAGCAGCACGGTGGGGTCGACGGCCAAGGTGCGCGCCAGGGCGGCTCGCTGGCGCATACCGCCCGAGAGCTGATGCGGATAGTGCCCCCCAAACCCATTGAGCCGAAACTGCTGGAGCAGTTGCTCGGAGGTTTCGCGCCGCTTTGACTGGGCCACCCCACGCAACTCCAAGCCAAACTCGACGTTTTGTGAAATGGTTCGCCACGGCAACAGCAAATCTTTTTGCAGCATGAAGGCCACTTTGGTGTGCGGCCCCTCAACAGGAACACCAAGCACCTTGACCACCCCTGCGGTGGGCGGTGCCAAACCAGATCCGATGTTGAGCAAGGTGCTTTTGCCACAGCCCGATGGGCCAATGATGGACACCACCTCGCCGGCTTGAATGGAAAAGCTCACTGATCGCGCGGCTTGCACAGCGGGGTGCAAGCGGCTGCCCGGAAAGGTTTTATCGACGCCCTCGAAGGCGATCGCTGGGATGGCGCTCATGCCTGCGGCACCTGGACCCAAACGCGACCGGCTTCAATCTTGGTCGGGTAACAACGCAAATCGCGCTGACCCATTTCATTGAGGCATTTGCCACCGTTGATTTCGAACCGAGCCGCATGCAACGGGCACTCCACCACGCCGTCTTCAACAAAGCCTTGCGACAGCAAGGCATAGGCATGGGGACACACATCCTCTAAGGCATGAACCTGGTCTTGATGCAAAAACAAGCCGATTTTTTGCCCCATCACTTCCACGCCAGTGGGAAAGTCTGGGTCCAAACCCGCGCGCGGGGCCACGTTGTGCCACTCCCCATGGGGTTGCGATTGGTCAGAAGGCATTGAGTCACTCATGTGTTTCAAATATAAAACATCGGTTTACGATAGAACCATTATGGCCGCTTCCAAGCCGCCGACAAAGGTGGCCAGCCGTTTATTTAACCCGGGAAAACCCTGTGCATCCAACGCAGCCAGCCCCGACAAGGCGGCGGACACCGCGTGTTAGCCTCCCCCAAGCTGGGC